>NZ_JACHEX010000009.1:1847-5049 GCF_014201655.1 Thermosipho japonicus | reverse complement strand
AAACAAAAAACCTCTCCGCAGATGGAGAGGTTCAAGTAAGAAGTATTAACATAACAAACCCCGGGCACTACCTACTCTCGCAAGGGGCGAACCCCTTACTACCATCGGCCCAAGGCGGCTTAACGGCCGGGTTCGGGATGGGACCGGGTGGTTCCCGCCTTGGTATCGGCACCCGGGAAAACTGGGTCACTCAAAAATGCATAGGGTCTTTTGATAGAGGTGAAGGCCTCGGCCGATTAGTACCGGTTGGCTTCACGCATTGCTGCGCTTCTACCACCGGCCTATCAAGGTCCTCTTCTCGAACCGGCCTTACTCCCTTACCGGGATGGGAGGTCTCATCTTGGGGCGTGTTTCCCGCTTAGATGCTTTCAGCGGTTATCACTTAGGAGCGTAGCTACCCGGCGTATGCCCTTGGCAGGACAGCCGGTACACCAGAGGCTCCCTCACCCAGGTCCTCTCGTACAATGGGCGAGCCCCCTCAAACCTCCTACGCCCGCAGCAGATAGGGACCGACCTGTCTCACGACGGTCTGAACCCAGCTCACGTACCCCTTTAATAGGCGAACAGCCTAACCCTTGGGACCTGCTTCAGCCCCAGGATGGGATGAGCCGACATCGAGGTGCCGATCCTTGCCGTCGATGTGAACTCTCGGGCAAGACTAGCCTGTTATCCCCGGGGTAACTTTTGTCCGTTGATCGACGACCCTTCCACTCGGAGTCGCCGGGTCACTAGGACCGGGTTTCCCCTCTGCTCGACCCGTCGGTCTCGCAGTCAGCCCGGCTTATGCCCTTGCACTCTTCGGTGGATTTCCAACCCACCTGAGCCGAGCTTTGCGCGCCTCCGTTACTCTTTAGGAGGCGACCGCCCCAGTCAAACTACCCACCTGGCACTGTCCCTCGACTGCTCTTCACAGTCTAAGGTTAGAACTCCGGTACACCGAGGGTGGTATCCCACCGACGGCTCCCCCGACCCTGGCGAGCCGGGTTCTTCGCCTCCCACCTATCCTGTACACGATGCACCAAAGCCCAATACCAGGCTGCAGTAAAGCTCCACGGGGTCTTTCCGTCTAGCTGCGGGTACTGGGCATCTTCACCCAGATTGAAATTTCGCCGGGTCCCCTGCCGAGACAGTGCCCCAGTCGTTACGCCATTCATGCAGGTCGGAACTTACCCGACAAGGAATTTCGCTACCTTAGGACCGTTATAGTTACGGCCGCCGTTTACCGGGGCTTCGGTTCGGTGCTTTCACACCTCCCCTTAACCTTCCGGCACTGGGCAGGCGTCAGTCCCTATACTTCCTCTTACGAGTTCGCAGAGACCTGTGTTTTTGGTAAACAGTCGCCAGGGCCTTGTCACTGCAACCGCCTCGGCCTCCCCCAGTTTCCAGGTTGCCCTTTCCCCTGGGTTCAACCTACCGCGGCACCCCTTCTCCCGAAGTTACGGGGTCAATTTGCCGAGTTCCTTGGCAAGGGTTATCCCGCTCCCCTTAGCTTTCTCAGCCCGCCTACCTGTGTCGGTTTGCGGAACGGGCACCTGTATATCAGTATGCGAGGTTTTTCTCGGCAGTGTGGGATCAGCTCCGTTGGACCATTCGGTCCTCCCCTTCACGGCTCAGCTCAGCTGGCGGATTTGCCTACCAGCCTCTTCGCCTAACCGCTTGGAAGGCCTTGCCACTTGACCTCGGTGCCTACCCTCCTGCGTCACCCCCCATACTGTAGATATACAGGTGGTACCGGAATATTAACCGGTTTCCCATCGGCTACCCCTCTCGGGTTCACCTTAGGTCCCGACTAACCCTGGGCGGACGACCCTTCCCCAGGTACCCTTAGGCTTTCGGGGGGAGAGATTCTCACTCTCCTCTCGCTTACTCATGCCTGGATTCTCACTTCCGCTTCGTCCAGCAGCTCTCTCGAGTCTGCCTTCACCCTACCGCGGAACGCTCCCCTACCACCAGCCTTACGGCTGATCCGCGGCTTCGGGGGATGGCTTCAGCCCCGTTACATTTTCGGCGCTGTGCGTCTCGACCGGTGAGCTGTTACGCACTCTTTAAATGATGGCTGCTTCTAAGCCAACATCCCGGTTGTCTAAGACGCACAACATCCTTCCACACTTAGCCATCTCTCCGGGCCCTTAGCCGACGGTCTGGGTTGTTCCCCTCTCGTCTGTGGAGCTTATCCCCCACAGGCTCACTCCCGAGATTTGTGTACTGGGATTCGGAGTTTGACAGGGGTTGGAGGTCGCCCCCCTAGCCCTATCAGTGCTCTACCCCCAGTACAGACCTCTCGAGGCTGCACCTAAATGCATTTCGGGGAGAACCAGCTATCACCGGGTTCGGTTAGCTTTTCACTCCTACCCACAGCTCATCCGAGGATGTCTCACGATCCACCGGTTCGGGCCTCCAGTAGGTTTTACCCTACCTTCACCCTGGCCATGGGTAGCTCACCCGGCTTCGGGCCTGTCGTACCTGACTACTCGCCCTCTTCGGACTCGCTTTCGCTTCGGCTCCACCTCTACCGGCTTAACCTCGCCAGATACGACAACTCCCAGGCTCATTAATCAAAAGGCACGCCGTCACCCGCTTCCGCAGGCTCCGACTTCTTGTAGGCACGCAGTTTCAGGTCTCTTTCACTCCCCTTCCGGGGTGCTTTTCACCTTTCCCTCACGGTACTGGTTGCGCTATCGGTCGGCAGGGAGTATTTAGCCTTGGAGGGTGGTCCCCCCTGATTCCCACGGGATTCCTCGTGCCCCGTGGTACTCGGGATCAAGCCCCAGGGAGTCCTTACCCTTTCGCCTACGGGACTTTCACCCTCTCCGGTTGGCCTTCCCAGACCATTCGGCTAGAGTAAGGATTTCTCACTCCCCGGCTTACGCCCGGACTTGTCCCACTACCCCAACGTGTTATCACGTTGGTTTAGGCTCCTCCCCTTTCGATCGCCTCTACTCAGGGAATCTCGTTTGATTTCTTTTCCTCGGGGTACTGAGATGTTTCACTTCCCCCGGTTCGCCCCCTCGCGGGTGAGTAGCCTCAACGGCTACCCAGGTTGCCCCATTCGGGTATCCCGGGATCATCGCTCGCTTGCAGCTCCCCCGGGCTTTTCGCAGCTTGCCACGCCCTTCTTCGCCTCCTGCCGCCTAGGCATCCACTGCGTGCCCTTATCACCTTCACCTCTATCTCTTACCCTATGCATTTTTCAATGACCCTT
>NZ_JACHEX010000009.1:0-1751 GCF_014201655.1 Thermosipho japonicus | reverse complement strand
CAGCCACTCAAAAATGGATAGCAGTCCTGATTATTTTTTACTCCTTAGAAAGGAGGTGATCCAGGCGCACCTTCCGGTACACCTACCTTGTTACGACTTCGCCCCCCTCGCCAGCCTCGCCCTCAATAGGCCTCCCCCTTCCGGTTGGAGTACCCATCTTCGGGCGCTGCCAACTCGGGTGGCGTGACGGGCGGTGTGTACAAACCCCGGGAACGTATTCACCGCGGCGTGGCTGATCCGCGATTACTAGCGATTCCGGCTTCATGCAGGCGGGTTTCAGCCTGCAATCCGAACTGAGAGTGGGTTTAAGGGTTTCGCTCACCATCGCTGGCTCGCTTCCCGCTGTCCCACCCATTGTAGCGCGTGTGTCGCCCAGGGCATAAGGGGCACGAGTATCTGACGTCATCCCCTCCTTCCTCCGGCTCGTCGCCGGCAGTCCCCTTAGAGTGCCCGGCCGAACCGCTGGCAACTAAGGGCAGGGGTTGCGCTCGTTGCGGGACTTAACCCAACACCTCACGGCACGAGCTGACGACGACCGTGCACCACCTGTGCTGGCTCCCGTGACTAACGCCACAGGTCCCTCCCCTTTCGGGTCAGTACCACCAGCATGTCAAGCCCTGGTAAGGTTCTTGGCTTAGCGTCCAATTAAACCACACGCTCCACCGCTTGTGCGGGGTCCCGTCAATTCCTTTGAGTTTCACCCTTGCGGGCATACTCCCCAGGCGGCCCACTTATCGCGTTAGCTTCAGCACGGAGGAATTACTCCCCCACACCTAGTGGGCATCGTTTACGGCTAGGACTACCCGGGTATCTAATCCGGTTTGCTCCCCTAGCTTTCGGGCCTCAGCGTCAGGAACGGCCCAGGAGACCGACTTCTCCACCGGCGTTCCTGCTGATATCTACGGATTTCACCCCTACACCAGCAGTTCCGTCTCCCTCTACCGTCCTCAAGCCGTGTAGTTTCCAGCGCAGTCCCACGGTTGAGCCGTGAGTTTTCACACCGGACTTCCACGGCCGCCTACGCCCCCTTTACGCCCAGTAAATCCGGGTAACGCTCGCCCCCTACGTATTACCGCGGCTGCTGGCACGTAGTTAGCCGGGGCTTTCTAGCGGGATACCGTCATCAGTGAGGCTTTCCACTCCTCACCTTATTCGTCTCCCACCACAGCGGTTTACACCCCGAAGGGCTTCGTCCCGCACGCGGCGTCGCTGGATCAGGCTTTCGCCCATTGTCCAAAATCCCCCACTGCTGCCTCCCGTAGGAGTAGGACCCGTGTCTCAGTGCCCTTGTGGCCGGCCATCCTCTCAGACCGGCTACCCGTCGTCGGCTTGGTGAGCCGTTACCTCACCAACTACCTGATGGGTCGCAGGCCCCTCCCTCAGCAGAGCACTAGCTCCCTTTCTTCCTGCCTACTTGTAGGTAGGAACGTATGGGGTATTAGCTGAGGTTTCCCCCAGTTATCCCCCTCTGAGGGGTAGGTCACCTACGCGTTACTCACCCGTCCGCCGCTCAGTCTACTGGCTTCCTCCCCGAAGGGATTCCACCAGCAGCTTCGCTCGACTTGCATGTGTAAGGCACGCCGCCAGCGTTCACCCTGAGCCAGGATCAAACCCTCCATGAATGTCTATTCAACACCCATTTCAGATTTAACTCTGACTCTTCTTCCTCAGGACTGCTATCCATTTTTCAATGACCCCTCGCCCAACGCGTCTTCTAATTTACCACGTTTGTAACTCTTAGTCAAGTTACA
>NZ_JACHEX010000008.1 GCF_014201655.1 Thermosipho japonicus | reverse complement strand
GTTAGGCTACACCTCCTTGTTGTTGATGTTTGGTACAAAAATAATTTTAGCAGGTGTAGCCCTTTTTTTATATCCTAATTTAACTTATTTTTTACTTTGGCCAGGGTCTTATCCTATTTGAAGTTGTCTGAAAAATAAAAAATTAACTAAAAGGAAATTTAAAATTAACAATAAAAAAGTGTTGATGTTATTCTAAGAAAGAAAATTTTTTTTAACACATTTTTAACAAAATTCAAAAAAGTGCATTTTTACTAAATCTATAATATGGTATATGTAACGTTTATGTTAATAGACTGAAAATAGACAAATTTTTAGGAGATGTTTTCGAAGATAAAGTTAAATAAGAGCTCATAAATTCTAGATTTAACTTATCGTTTACTTCCGCTCAAAGGTTTTGTTACTTTTTCTTGTTATATTTATTTATGAGGATATTTATAGGTTTAGAATCTACCTATGAGGAATGAAAACATAAAATAGGTCAAGTATGCTTGGTAAATCATATGGGTAGTTTAGAATCTACCTATGAGGAATGAAAACTTGTGCTACAACGCTTGAAGTTATAAAAAATGTTTTATCTTGTGTTTAGAATCTACCTATGAGGAATGAAAACTAGCCGTGCCGTGGGGTTACTTCTTTATAAAATGTGGGTTTAGAATCTACCTATGAGGAATGAAAACACTTAAATAACAATATTTTCCCCTCAAAAAGTATTTGCGTTTAGAATCTACCTATGAGGAATGAAAACAACACCTCAAAAAGAAAATCAATGATACAATTTTAAGTTTAGAATCTACCTATGAGGAATGAAAAAGGTATTATTTGTTGCAAAAAATAAAAATGTTTTATATATTTAAAAAGACTAATTAAAAAAATTATGAGAAATTTTGGATATATTGTATTTTTTTAATTGGAGCAATTAATTGCTCCAATTTTTTATGTCAGATTTTAATGATTTAAATCGTATTATAAGTGTAAAGCAAATTTTAAAGGAGGGATTTTTGTGAGGAAATTTTTCATAGTTCTTTTAATAAGCTTGTTTATTATAATCTCTTTTGGTGAGCAAAACTTTTTAAAAACACCCTCACAAGTTGAATCTTTAGCTAGAGTTCATGCAAATGAAGATGTTAATAAATTTTGGCCATTTTTAGGAGGTTTTGTATTTGGTATTATTGCTCCAATATACAATTACGTAGTTGAGCCTGAAGTACCTGCCGAAAGATTAGTGAAACTAAGAAGTATTATTAAAAACGTAGATGATTATTTGATAGATATTTATGTAAGGGCGTATAAAGATGAGATAAAAAAGATAAAAGTTGGTATATCTTTTGCCGGTTGGGGTTCTTTTATTGCACTTTTAGCAATTTCTATATCAAGTTAAAGCCTGGATCTTCCAGGCCTTTTTAAAGTTTTAAGAGGTGATATTTTTATGTATTTAATAATGATTTACGATGTAAATAAAAAGAGAGTTGGAAAAGTTTTAAAAGTAGCAAGAAAGTATTTAAAATGGGTTCAAAATTCAGTGTTAGAAGGTAAAATAACTGAGAGTAATTTTGAAAAGCTAAGGAATCAAATTTTAAGTATAATAGATGAAGATGAAGACACTATATATTGGTATATATTAGAACCAGAGTTTGTACCTTATAGAAAAATTTATGGAAATAAAAAAATTAATGTAACAAATATAATTTAATGGAGGTTTAAAATATGGAAACTTTATATATTTTTACTGATGGGGAACTAAAAAGAAAAAACCATGCTTTATACTTTGTTCCAAAAAGCAAAGATTCAAAGCCATTTTTTGTCCCTTTAAAAAATATTTCTTCTATTATGATTTTTTCAGAGGTAAGTTTTAATAAAAAATTTTTGGGATTGTTAGCGAAAGAAGGTATACCTACCTTTTTTTATGGTTATTATGGGGAATTTATTGGTTCTTTTTATCCACCAGAGAACAATAAAACTGGAGAGATGATAGTTTTGCAATTTCAATATTATTATGATTTAAGTAAAAGGCTTGAAATTGCAAAAGAAATATTAGAATCTGCAGTTTTGAATATGCTTTGGGTGCTGAATGGATATAAAGAAATTACTAGTGAAGAGTTAAATTATATAGTAAAGATTAAGGATAGTTTGAAAAAGCAAAATAATATACCGGCCTTAATGGCCATAGAAGGAAATATTAGAAAAGCTTATTATAAAGCTTTAGGAAAAATTGTAAAACGTAAAGGATTTGATTTTGACGAAAGACTAAAGAGACCTCCCAAAGATGAAATAAATGCACTTATAAGCTTTGGAAATATAATACTTTATAACACAGTTTTAGCTGAGATATATAAAACTTCTTTAGAACCGAGAATAAGTTTTTTGCATGAAACAAATAAGCGTAAATTTTCTTTACAGCTTGATATTGCAGAGATTTTTAAACCAATAATTGTGGATAAAGCAATTTTAAAATTGGTGAATAAAAAAGAAATTAAGAAAGAAGATTTTAATTTTAACAACAATGGGGTATTTTTATATGAAGACGCAAAGAAAAAATTTATAAATGAAATTGAAGAGAGATTAAATAAGAAAGTTACAATTTATGAAAATCAAAGTGTAACTTTTAAAACAGTAATAAGGCATGAATGTTATAAATTGATTAGACATTTAAAAGGAGTTGAAAAATTTAAGGGATTTGTGATGGGGGGATTTATTTGAAGTATCTTTTGGTTGTTTATGATGTAAATGAAAAAAGAGTGAACAAAATACATAAAATTTTAAAAAAATACCTTGTTTGGCAGCAAAATTCAACTTTTGAAGGATGTTTATCTCAATCAAATATTAAAAAGTTGTTCTATGAAGTTAAAAATAAAATTGATGAAGAGGAGGATAGTTTTGTAATCTATTTTTTTAATTCAAATAAGGTTTTTAGAAAAGTTATTGATGGAAAGGAAAAGTGTATATTTAACAATAAGTTCATCTAATAAAAAATATGTTATAATAAAAAGTGGAAGGGAAGAATTAATATATCCACTTAGATTAAATACTGATAGTATGTTTAGGTGGAAAACAGAAGAGAGGTTTTTTATCAGTAAAAAAATTTTTTACTAAAATATATTTTTTTAAACTAGTGAAAAGTTAAACATTATTATAATTGGGAGGGTTTAGATGAAGGAAAAGATAGTAGATTACAAGCATAATATTTCTAAATTAGTAGAAGATTTGAATTTATTTTTGGTAAATAATATTAAAAATTTCTCAGTTCACGGAATAATAGCAAATGAAGAATTTGAGAAAATTGTCGAGGAGGTAAAAAATAAAGTTTTAGAAGGTAATTTACGTATTGAAAAGGAGATTGAATTTTTAAAAAATGAATTGGAGTGGAATAATTTAAATATTTCCTTTTTTGGTGAAACGAATGCAGGGAAAAGTACAATTATTGAAGCTTTGACTAATGGTGATGGAAGTAGTATAGGAGAGGGATACAAAGATTTTACTAAATTTGTTAAAGAAAAATCATTTAGTGATATAAATTTAATTGATATGCCTGGAATTGAAGGTGATGAAGAAAAAGTAATAGATGAAATAAAAAAAGCCTTGAATAAATCACATATTGTTTTTTATGTCATTGGAACTAATAAAGAACCGGAGGAAAATATAGTTTCAAGAATAAAAAAATTTTTAAAAGACAACGCAAAAGTTTACTCTATTATTAATGTTAGGGGAAAGCCTTCAAGGTATAAGTATGAAAAAGAGTTAGTTAATAATGATGTGAAAACTATTGAAAAAAGAACTATATTAAAGTTGAAAAAAGTTTTAGGAAGAAGATACTTTGGTAATATTATAATTAATGCTCATCTTGCTTTATTAAAAAATGATTCATTAAATGATAGATTTGCCAAAGATAAAGAAAAAGCGTTGGAAATATTTGGTAGTAAATCAAATATTGAATATTTTTCAAATATTAAAGAGATAGAAAAAATAATTGCTGGTTTAAGAAAGGAAATTTTTAATGAGATAGTAATTTCAAATACTTATAAAATACTCTTTAATGTAAAAGAAATTTTATCAAGTGTTGTAAAACAGAAAAAATCATTTGATTTAAAATTGCGAGAATTTTCAAAATTAATAGAAGACTATATTAGTGAAGTAAATAAATTAGTTAAAAAGTATAAAGTTAGAACATCTAATGAACTGCAGGTTAAAATAGCATCTTTAAAAAATAAATTAGAAAAGTTTTTGATGGAAAGTATAGATGAATCTCATAGTCTAGAAATGATAAAAAAAGAAATTGAAAAAATATTAAAAGAAGAAGAGCAAGATATTAATCAAATGATCAAAGACAATTTAAATACAATGAAGGAAAAGGTAGAACAAAAATTTCAAGAACTGTTGGATAAATTTTTACTTGAATATGAGTTTGAGAATTTGTTTAAAGATTTTAACTTAAGACAGTATTTCGAAATTGATATTGAAGAAATATTTAATAAACCGTTTAGCTTTTTGAAATTTTTTTTAAATCTTGGAATTGGCTTAGTATTTTTTAATATTAACCCTTTATATGCTTTGGGTTTGGGGGCTTATGAATTATTTTATTTTAAAGTTATATCTTCGGAGAAAGATAGAATAGAATATAAAAATAATGCTGTTAAAGAAGTTGATTTAAAGATATCTAAAATAAAAAGTGAGATGGAAAAGAAAGTTAATGAAATATTTTCAAGAATAGAAAAGGACGTAGAAGAAAATATAAAAAATATAAGGCTCGCTGTAAATGGAATAAAAATTTTAGGTAAAAATATTGACAAGTTGATTTCTTACATTAAAAAGATTGAAGGTGAATTGAGTTTATTATTAGTCAAAAATATTCTGGGTGAAAAAGTTGAGTTTGCTTATATTGATTTGGAATTATCGAAAGCAATTTTTGTGGGGTTTAAAGTTAATTCTGATGTGAATAATTATATAGAAAATATGTTTAGGTTAGATAAGATTTACTTTTACACTTCAAAAGATGAATGGTTGAGTAGTGTAGTTAGTAAGAAAGTTGAAAAAGTTATATATGTAACAGATGAATTTGATTATAGAGCGTTGAACTTATTATTTTTAAATAATAAAGATGGAATAAGAATTAGAAAATTCAAAAAGCCAACAAATTAATTTTAGATATAGTTTTAAGAAAAGGGGGAATTATATGAATCTAAATATTTCTCATGAAAAGGAAAATATAATTTTAAAGTTAAAGAGTTTATTAAAAAAAGTAGATGTTTTAGAAGCTGAATTTTTTTCTAATGAGAAATATAAGAGTTTAAAAGAAAAAATAAAAAAAGCAATTAATAATATTGAAAATGATAAATTTTCGATTGCTTTTTTTGGAGCTTTTTCAGATGGAAAATCAACAATACTATCAGTGTTAATTGATGAATTGAGTATTGAAATATCACCAGCACCTACTACAGATAGAATTCAAACATATAAATATAAGGATTATTTTTTAATTGATACACCAGGCCTTTTTTCAGAAAATTTGTTTCATGATGAACTAACTAAAAAGTACATTTCTGAAGCAAATGTCATCATATATGTGGTTGATCCAGTTAACCCGTTGAAGAAATCACATTTTCCTACATTGAAATGGTTGCTTTCAGATTTGAATAAAATTGATTCGACTATATTTGTAATAAATAAAATGGATGAAGTAGCAGATTTAGAGGATGATGAGGATTTTGAAAAAGCAGCTAGAATAAAAAAGGAAGTAGTTTCTGATATTGTTCGTAAAATAACAGGATTTGAAGGAGAACTTAAAATAGTGTGTGTTTCTGCAGATCCATATGGTAAAGGTTTAAGTTATTGGAAAAACAATGAAAATTATAAAAAGCTATCTAGAATTGAAAATTTAGAGTTTTTGATTTCTGATTTTATTGAGAAGTATAAAAATGAGCTTATAGTGAAAGCTGGTATAAGTGTTATAAAAGATTCATATAATCAGATTATTTCTGATTTAAATAAATTAAAAGATAATTTAAAGAGATCAGTTGATGAAATTGATAATCAAATAAAGGAACAAGAATCTTATATTCAAAACTTGGAAGATGAAATAAACAAAAGTTATATTAATATTAAGAATGAAATTCATGAATTGAGAGAAGAGATATTATTAGGAATTTCAGCGGCAAAAAATAAAGAAGAAATAAACAATTTTATCCAGAGTAAGTTTGGAAAAGATGGAAAAATACTTGAGGATAGAATAAATCTAATAATAGAAAAACATACAAGTAGCTTAATTTCTGATGTAAAGAAAATAATAGATTTATCTGAAAAATCAATAAATTCTTTCCCTGAATTAAAATTAATCAATTCAATACCAAAAGAATATTTACCTATAGTGTTATCGATTATTAAAATCTCTAATAGAAATTTAGGAAATATTATTCTTAAAATAAGGAATTTTTTAAAAATTCCTTTTAAATTTAAACCATGGGGAGCTATTAAGCTTGCAAAATTTATGAAGGGAAGTATTTTTCTTTTAGGTTTTTTTGCTGACGCAGTAGAATATTTCAACTTAAAAAAATTAGAGAGCTATAAAGAAGAAATAAAAAATGAAATAGAAAAGATTTTTGAAAATTTAATGAAAGAATTGACAAGAGAAAATTATATTAAAAATTATTTTCCAATTGTTAATGATATAAGGAATATGGTTATTTTACTTGAAGATAAAAGAAATATTATAGTAAAAAAGATAAATAAAATAGTTGAAATTAGTTCTGACTTAATTATCTTTCAATAAAAATTAGTTTTAGGTATTAATTTGAATTGGAAATGAAATTAATTTTTAAGATTATGAAGATAAATCTGAAACTTTATACTTTATAGTTATTAAAAAGGAGAATTTTAATAATAAGTTTATTATCAAGCAAGTTTTCATGATGAATTGTGTCAAAAAATGTAAAATTATAATAATCAAATTTATAAAAAATAGGTTTGTTTTGAGTAATGCAAAAAATTTGATGTAATAAAAAATATGGAAATTTAACAATAAATTCAACTAATAAAAAATATGTTATAATAAATGTAAATGGAGGTGAAAGGAGGAGAATAATTGAAACAATTGATTGATGCAATTTTTCAGAAAGAACCGAGTGATTTTAAATCTTTAATAGGTTATATATATAGATTAAAGGAAATTTCAAAAATTTTGGGTTTTGATTCTTTGTATAAATCAAGGACTGTAGAAAGGGAAAGAAGACCGGCTATTGTTGAAGACAATGGAAAAAATAGTTTAAAACTTTTATTCTTATCAACTAAAAGTTATTCAAAAATAAAAGTAGATATAAATAAGTTTTGTGTAATTAGTGAAGATTTTGAATGTTCTAAGTTGGTATTAAAGTCATCATATGCATTCAATTACCATAAAAAATTAGTGTTTAAGCTTCCAAGAAAAGTTATTGAGGAAAATTTTGTAAAATGTGGTTTATGTAGAAAAAATATAAAAAATTTTATTGAGGTGATATAAAAGTGAAAGAGATTATATTAAAGTACTTGAATAATAAGGTTGAAGAAGAAGAGGAAAATAAATTATATCTTTTAATAAAAAAAATTGTAACTATAGTAATTGGTACTCATTCTAATTATAAAGATACATTGATTGATATATATGGAACTTATGATTCGGCTGTAAATGAAATTATAAACGAAATATTTATTAAAATAAAGAATAAAAAAAAGATTTTGATGTCAAAAATAAACAATATTGAAAACATTGAAAGTTACATTTCAAGGTTGATATTAAATCATATTATTGATATTGTGAAGAGCTATAAATCTAAACTTTCTTTGAACAAAGAAGATGATGAGGGGAACGAAAAGATAGATGTAATAAATGTTATCGAACTTGATGATGTAAAGTCTGAAGTTATTGCAGAATATTTTGTTGAAGAGTTAAAATCTTTAGATAATATGCAACTTTGTTATTATTTTTACAAGGTTCTATACAATGAAGAAATTTTCTATAGTGAAAAGTCAAAGGATGCAAAGTATAAAATGGTTCAAAGGTTAAAAGAAAAACTGAGGAATTTAGTAGAAGATTTTGGAATAGATCAAAAAGAATTTGCAATAGCTGTGAAAATCTATATGTCAGAAATTTGTGATAAGATTCGTCATAATAATAGAGAAGAAAAAAATAAAAAGTAGGAGGTTACTATGAGCTTTTTAAAGAAAGAATTTGAATTGTATAAAAACTTATTTGGAAAATATAAATTAAATATTGAATCACTAAAGAGAGTGCCTGATGGAAAAGCACTGGAAGCTGGAGATGTTTTTGTAATATATGGTGATACTTTAGTGTACGGAGTTGTTATTGAAAAGAATGGAGATTTAGCTGAATGCGTTTTGCTTTCACAAGATGTTTTTTTAAGTAGCTCAAAAGCTTTAAAAATAAAAGTAAATCATTTAGTTGATTATGTTTACGTAACACACGTAAATTTTTATATTGAAGATGATTTTGCAAAGAATTATTGTGAAGTTATTTTAAATGTAAAAGAAGATATAAACAAAATTGTTGAAAATGTTGAAGAATTAGAAGAACAGATTTATACAGGTCCAAGAAAAGAATATTTTGATCTACTGATTGACCAGATATCTTTATTGTACGATATTTTCTTTGAGAAGATTTTTGATGAGACCAAAGATGAAGGCAAAATAATAGAAATAAATATTCCATATATTAGCGAATTTGCATTAGTTGCAGGGACAAATAGTTTAAGAGGCGAAAATTTTGTTGGTATTGTTGAAGACAATACTCTAAAAGTTTATTTGCAAGATAACGCTATTGGTAAAAAAGGAAAGTTGATTTTTAAAAACCAGGTTATTTATGAAGGAGAACTGCCAAATGCCTTTGTGTCAAATAATATAAAAGTATCAGTTGAAGATTTAAAGAAATTTTTAGTTATTGAGGTGATTGATTGATGTTTTCAAGGCTATTGAGTTCAAATTCTTCTGATTTTTTAAAAATCTTGGAGCGTGACGACATAACAGTAAAGGAAGCAATTGAGTCTTTTATAAATGCGGAAGATTTTGATAATAAATTTCTTGTTTTTTATGAGATAGTAAAAAAAATTAAAGAAAAAAAGATTGTTGATTTAAACCAAGAATTATTGAAAAAATTCTTTAATGGAAATGAAGAAATAATATTTGATATTTACAAAAACGATTTTGTTGAAGTTTTTTTTCCTATAGTAAACAAACTTGGAAACGGAAAAATTGCCAGAGCAATTGTTTTTGAATCAAAAAAAAGTTTTACAAATAATTCAGACTTAAAAAGTTCAATTGAGAAAATTGAAAGTCTTCTTGGTAAAAAACTTATTGTAATATTTGACAGTGAGTTTAAGGGTAATTCTTTTGAGCTTGCTGTAGCTATTGGTTCATTATGTAAAAAAATTCCTAAAAATATAGCATTTACTGGAGAAATTGATGAAAAAGGGAATATCAAAAGAAATATTGAATATTTAGATTTAAAGTTGAAAATTTGTAGTGAAAATAATTTAAAACTAATAAGTGCTTTGGATGTGGATAATGTATTTGAGCTTAAAGAATTTTTTGAAGCTAAGAAAATACATATACCAATACTAATTTCTTTAATGGCTAAAGATAAAGAATATATTAGAACTTCATATGAAGAATTAAAAGAGGCAGTTAATGAAAAATTTGAAATAAAGTACGGTGATATTTTTGAAAAAATTTACGATGTAAATAAAGTTTTTGTAAAAGATAGCTTGAATGATGATTGGGGACAAGTTTTAAAAGAAGTAAATAGCTTGCTTTACAAAATTATATCAAATAGAGGTATTCCCCATATTGCAATAATGGGACCTGCATCATTTTCTATGGCTTTAGGTATAGCTTTAGGTGTTCAAAATCCATTAGTTGTTTATCACAAGGCAGGAATTGAATATAAACCTGTTATTGATCTGACTGACAATGTTAGAAAAGTAAAGAATATTGTAAGTGATTATAAATTTGTAAAGTATTCAGTGGAAAATGAAAATGGTAAAAATTGTGCATTTATATTGTATTTTGCTTCTCATAATCCATATGATGCAGTTAAAAACTTTTTAAGCAAAAATAATATTGATTCAAAGTTGGTATTAATTGAACCAATATTTGGAAAAGGGAATTTGCCGGCAGAAGATTGGAGTGAAATTGTTTCAGAAATAATGTCTGTTACTCAGAACATACAATTTAAACATTCTTGTGAAAACGTCTTTTTCTTTATGAGTTGTCCGGTTCCATTATCTTTTGGAGTAGGGCTTTCATTTGGAGATTTTGCAAAGGGTTCAATATTCCATTTTGATAAAAATACGGGTGATTATATTGAAGTATTCAAAATAGAAAAAATTAGGGGGGAAGTTTTATGAAATTATTTTTTTCAACCTTTGGGAAAATTAGTAATTATAAAGAAGTTGAATATTCTATTGATTATAACGAAAACACATTTGAAAGCTCATTTTTACCTTATTTAATGTACAAAGCTTTTGGGGTTGATACTACAGAACTTTTTTTACTAGATACTTTGGTAGAAAAAAATGATTTATTAATAGAAGATTTTAAGTACGAAGACATTATTACTAGTCTGGAAAATAAGTATTCTGATTATTTTAAAAGCAAAGATTATAAAGGAAATTTAAATTTACATATTATTCCTGGTGTTGGAAGTTATAAAGAATTTAGATTTGTTGGAAACATGAATGACACGTATTATATGACGTTAATTCAGCTTTTAAATATTTTTTCAAGACCAGAAATAATTAATTCTGAAGAAATTGAAGTAATATTGGATATTAGTTTTGGTATTAATTATCAATCTAATGTTTTATATAGAACGTTAATGGATGTTTTGCCAGTATTGGCGTATTTCAAAAAGGTACGATTTAAACTTACAAATGCAGAGCCGGTAATTAACACTTCAGCAGAAAGAAAAAATAAAATTAATGTTTATGTTGTTGAAGAAAAAGTATTTGAACAGTCTATATCTTATAAAAAAGATTTTGCTAAAAAAACTATTAGTGTTTTTAGAGTTTTGCCTGTTAATGAAAGAAAAGAAGTTGGGAAAAATTATATTGGAGAATTTGAAAAGAGATTAAGAAATGAAAAAAATATGGGGTTAAATGATGTTTTTTTAAATTTAGAATTATATTTAAAGTCTATTTATTACGGTCTTCCACTTTTATATTTATATGCAATGAATGGAGCTGATTTTAAATATGTAGTTGATAAATCATTAGAAATGTACAATTCAGCTATTGAAATTAGAGAGAGTGATGAAAAATTAAAAATGGTACTTAGGAAGCTAGAATTTTCAGAAGGCATAAAATATTTGGTGCTTGGCAGTATATTTAAGATTTACTTTGAAAATATTTATGGAACAAAATACTGTACAGAAATACCTTATGATGAACTAAAGAAATTGTCAAATTTTATATGGAAAATTGATGAGTTTAAAGATCAAATTTCATTGGTTCTTGAAAAAGAGATAAAAGAGATTGAAAGTTTGTTTGATTATATAGAAGAAGGAGAGGAAATACTTTTTGATTTAGAGGTACTCAAATCAAGGAAAAATGAAAGTATAGAAGGCGAAGAAAAGGTTGAAAATACAAAAAAAGAACTAGAACCTGAAAAAGATGAATTAAAAAAACAAAATAGTATAGAAAATTTTTCAAGAAAAGAAAGAAACTTTGTTGCTCATGGTAGTTTATCTAAAAAAACTTTTTATTTGAAGAAGCATAATTCAATGGTGTGCATAAGGTTAAATGAAGAGGAAATATGTGAATTAGGAAAAGCGATATAGGGGGAATTTAATGAGAATTTATTTAGATTTAGATTTTGAAAAGTTAGAGCTTCCAATTCATTACAATCATATATTACAGTCTATCATTATAAACATGATAGATTCTAGTGGATATAGAAAATTTATACACGATGAAGGATATGTTTTGGGAAAAAGAAAATTCAAATTATATACTTTTTCAAGATTGCTTGGAAATTTTCAAATATCTGGTAATAAAATAGCTTTTTTCAATGGTGCAAGACTTATTATATCGTCCTTAGATGATGCTATGATTGAATATATTATAAATTATATTTTGAAGAAAGGATATATAAATGTATTAGGTGAAAAAATATATGTTAAAGCTGCTGTTTTAAAGTCCCTCCCTTCTACAAATTATCTTAGAGTTTCAACAAAATCTCCCGTGGTAGTTTATTCAACTTTGTTTAATTATGAAAATAAAAAAGAAACAATTTTTTATGAACCAGATTCAAGTAAGTTTTTATCTCTTTTATATGAAAACATTTTAAAAAAATACACTGCTTTTTATGGAAACATATCTAAAAATAATATTGAAATAAAACATGTAGGTAAAAATCCAAAAAGAGTAAAGGTAATTTATAAGAATACGGTAATTTTTGGTTGGCTTACTGCATTTGATATATATGGAGATTTTGAGTTATTAAAGGTTGCTTATGACGCTGGAATAGGAATGAAAAATTCAATGGGATTTGGATGTGTGGAGTTAATTTAGGATTTTAAGAGGAGAGTGATTTTATGAAAAAATTGGAAACTTTGAAATTTAATATTGAATTTATTTCTCCCTTGATAAATCGTAGAGAAAAATGTAAAGATTCGGTTCTTTTGCCACAAACTGTACGTGGTGTAATGAGATATTACTTTAGAGCAACAGCTGCAAGAGTTTTTGGAAATAATTATAAAAAGATCAAAGGATTGGAGGATATTATATTTGGTTCTAATAATAACAAGTCTTTGTTTGATGTGACAATTAGTTTGCAAAGAGAAAATAAAATAAAATTATCTAAGTTAATGAATTTGAGATATTCATTATATGGTATTATTTTGAATAAAAAAAGTAATGACTGTAAGAATAAAGAGGAACAAAATAATGAAAATCCAAACGAAAAGATAAATTTATTGGATTCAGGTAGTGAATTTTCTATAAGGTTTATATTCTATAAATCATTTTTCAAAAGAAGAATAAAAGATTATAATAAAGTAGATGAACATTTTTATAAATTCAAGGAGTTTATTAAGGATTTATTTGTCTTAATTTCATTGGTTGGAGGATTTGGGGCAAAGGTAAAGAAGGGATTTGGACAATTTGTTATAAGAAATATAGAAAGAGATATTAAATTAGAAGACATAGGTACAATATTAAAGAGTTTAGAGGAAAAGATAAAATATTTGGATAAAATTTTTGTAAAAGAAAACGAGAAAAATAAGGAAAATAGTACAAATAATAGTAGCATAAGTGATGAGGCTTTTGATTTTCCAGCGTTTGTTGATGGATTTTTTCATGTATATAAATTAAAAAAAGAATTTTATTCAGACAAAGATGCTCTTAGGAATATATATTCTCCTGAAAAAAATAATTTTTCATATTTAGATTTGAAAAAGAAGTTAAGAGATTCTGCGTTTAAGGATGCTATACAAAATTTTAATGACGAAAAGAAAGTTGATTTTAATGATGCATTACTTGGATTGCCTGTTTTGTTCTATTATAGTAAAGCAAATTATAAATTAAATGCTTTAGATGATAAAGGAAATGAATATAGAAAATCATCATTATTAACAATAAAGTTGTGGAAAGAGAAGAATGGGAAATATAAGGTTTATTTAATTGTTTTATTAAGCAAAATACATTTAAAAAATTCAAAACTTGTATTAAAGAAAATAGTAAAAATAAAAAACAGGGAAGGTAAATCTAAGAAGAAAGAATTCAAATCCTCAATAAATATAGATTTTGATTACAATAAGTTAAAAAATACAATAGAAAAATATAAAGAATTAAACAAAATAATCTAATTTTTTGAGGTGATATATATGAATGAAATTAATTGGAAAAAAAAGGTTGAAGCTTTTTTACACGATCCAGTGAATAAAATGGCAAATATTAGAGGACATAAAAATTTAGCTAAAGCTTTATTAAATGTGGTTGGCTTGGAGCAGAATAATAATCCTAGGTATGATTATATTGCTTCTGCTGCAACTAGGATATTGTTTCCTCAAGAAGCAACAAAGATTAAAAGGAATTCTGAGCAAATAAGGATTGGATTTGATGAGTCGAAGTTTTTTCATCCGTTTTCTGGGAAGGGTTTGAGCGAATATGATAAGGTAAAGGAAAAAATTAAAAATATTGATGAAGAAAGTTTTATATCTAAATTAGCTAAAATAGAAGATTATAAAAAACTTGCATATAGACTTTGGTGGGAAATTCCTAAAATTTCAGATTATTCGTATCTAATATTGGAAGATACAAGACTTACAAATCAAAGTATTATAGATCACTTAGATATTTCTTCAGCTTTTGCAACAGCAGATGAAGAAAGCAATGGATATTTAATTTTGTCTGTAAGTATAGGTCCAGTACAGGAGTTTATTGCAGCTGGAAGAAAGATTAGAGATTTACGGTCAGGAAGTTATCTTCTTTCTTATCTTACATTTAAGGGAATTCAAGTAATAAGTGAAAAGTTTGGATTTGATTGTATTATATTTCCAGATTTAAGGAATAATTATTTAGTAAAAAAATATCTTGAAAATATTGATGACTTTTTTAAAAATAATTTGGAAAAATTTTTAATGCAACCAGAAGTTGCTTCTTTACCGAATGTTTTTACAGCTATTATTCCATATAAAGAAGAATACATAGATAAAAATAGTGAGGAAAATATAGAATTTTTAATTAAAAGTGCTATAAAAAAGGAAATAGATAATATTTCTAAGTTTATCTATGATTTAATAAAAAACAAAAAGTTAAAAGAATACACATTTGCAAAAGAGATTGAAAATGATCCAGAATTATACTGGAATAGACAAGTGAATATTTTTCCTGACATTATAGTTGAAAGTGTTATGTTTTATATATTTGGGAATGAGAAGCTTAATAAAGAAAATTGGATATTTAAAGAATGGGAAAAATTTATTGGTTCAAAGGAGTTAGAGAATTACTATGAACAGTTGTCAAAATTAGAAAATACATATAGTTTATCTGAAGCAAATATGTACAATTTTCATACAAAAATACTTCAAGCAAAAAGTTTTTTGAGAAAAAACACACGAAATTTTAAGTCGTTAATTGAAGATTTTGAAACTCCAGGAGATGATTTATCAGGAGGATTAAAATCTTTAGTTATTTATGAAAAGGGAGATAGAAAAGAAAATTTGTCGTCTTTAAGTGTAATAAAAAGGGAGTTTTATAGATATCTTAAAAATATAGGTTTAGATGAAGCAGGTGAAGGAATAAGAAATACAAGACCAATAAGCTATGAAGATTCTGAAGATGAGGAAGAAAACAACAAAGAAAGTATAGTAAAAGAATATAAGTTAGGTGTTTTATTAATGGATGGAGATCAAATGGGGAAATGGATAACTGGCGATAAAATAGAGGATAATTTAAAAAGTGTTCATCCAAAAGCAATAGAATTTCTTGAAAAACAATCAAGTGACTATTTAGATTTTTTAAAGAAATATAAGTTAATAAATCCAACTTATCAAAAATCTATAAGTAGGACTTTAAACAAATTTTCTTACTTTGTACCACATATTGTTAGAGAATTTGAAGGTGAACTAATTTATGCTGGTGGAGATGATGTGCTTGCGATATTTCCCGCTAATAGAGTTCTAGAAGCAGCAAACAAGATAAGAAAAGTTTATTCTGGAATAGGAAATGTAAGGGTGGAGGTTAATAAAAATGATGGAAAGAGTGAGGTATATGAGTTTAGGAATGGTTTTTGCTATAAAGATGATTTACCTTTATTTAATATGATGGGAGAAAAAGCTACAATGTCAGCTGGTATTGTTGTTTGTAATCCGAAGTTAAATTTGTCGCTTGTTCTTGACGAGGTAAGAAAAGCAGAAAAAGAAGCAAAAAATGAAGGAAGAAACAGATTTTCTCTAAGAACAATTAGAAGAAGTGGAAAAATAACTAATTTAGTGTTTGAGTGGGATTATTTAAACAAATCAAAAGAAGTTTTCGATATTTTAGATGAGGTAGAATTTGTATACTCATTGTTTGAAAAAAATGAAACAAAAAAAGATAAGTCATATAATTCATTCTTCCGTAGGTTAAAAGCTGAATATGAAAAGTTGGAAATTAGTAATAAAGAATTTATAGAACAATTAATCCCTTATGTGTTAAAACGAATAAAAAAGATAAAAGGAATAGAAAAAGTTATAGAAGTACTAGAAAAATATGTTCGGATCTTGGAAGAAAATAGTAAAAATTTTGAAAAGAACAACCTTGGTAAATTTATTGATCTATTATTAGAGTACGAATACATAAAAAGGAAGGTTGATAAATATGAGTAAAGTAAAGGTTCTTAAATTTATACCTATAGATTGGGTTTCTTTCAGAAAGTCAAAAAGTTTTTCAACTTTTGAAAATACAATTTTTCCAAATATTAAAACTTTTTACGGTGCAATATTTTCAGCTTACTTTAGAAAAAAGGGAACTAAAGATGCTATAAAAGAAATAGAAAAAATGATTGGAGAGAAATTAATAAATTTAATCGGACCATTTATTGTTTCGGAAAGAAATGAAATATATTTTAGAAAACCAGCTAATTTAAAACTCAGAAAAATTTGTAAAAATGAAAATTCATGTGAATATGAGTATTACAAAGGATTTCCAAGTCAAGACTCTTTTGTTGTTGATAATGTGAGTTTGAGATATATAAAATATAGTAATATAGATAATCTTTCAGAAGAAGGGATATCTTTTATTTCGCTAAACGATCTTGAAACTTTTAAAAAATCTTCAGACAAAAAATTATATTTAAATTTACACAAATATAACAAAAATTTACCTTTTAGTATAGAAAGAAAAGTTGGTATAGCACTAGATAATAAAAAAAGAATGGTGGATAAGGAGCATGGAGCATTTTATTTATTATCAACCTACCGTTTTAGAGATGGGGCAGGATTTGGGATTTTTATTGATGAAAAGACTGAGCAGTTTTTAAATCAAAATAAAATTAACACAGTAAATATTGGAAGTAAAGGTAGATTGGCGAAATTGGAAATTTTTGAAATTGAAACTGATTTGTTTTCTAAAGAAAGCAGAAGTAAGATTAAAGGATTGATGCTTTTAACCCCTGCCGTTTTTAGAAATGGATTTCTTCCAAGGAGCGAATATATCAGGCAGAAGATTGTTGCTGTTTGCAACTACAAACCTGAGATTTATTCTGGATGGGATTTAAAGAAGAACAAGCCAGGTAAAATGTTTAGAATTGTTCCTCCAGGCTCAGTTTTTTTTGCTGAAGAAAAGTATTTGGAAAATTTAGAATTAACTGAAGAATTTAATGAATATAATTATGGAAAGTTTATAGTATTAGAAAATTGTGAATAGGGGAGGTAATATTTATGAATAATGAAGTAGGAAGAATAGGATTTTTTTATGCTGTTACACAAATACATGCTGGGAAAGGTTTTGATGTTGGAATAGTTGATCAACCAATTCAAAGAGAGATTCATACAAGATTTCCTGTAATAAATGGTGTTAAAGGAGCAATTAGAAATGAGATAAGCAGGTTAATAAAAATAAATTATAATGACATTAAACAAATTTTTGGAACGGAATTTCAAGACAACGAAGCATCCGAAGCTGGTAAGGTAAGTTTTTCAGAAGCAAAAATAGCTTTTTATCCTGTTAGAAGTATAGATAGAGGAATTGTCTGGATAACTTGTCCATTAATTTTATCTAGGTTAAAAATAGCATTTGACGTTGTTGGGCTAGAAGAATTTAAAAAGCTAATTGAGAAAATGAATATAAGTTATAAAGAGGATTATAAAGCATTGTCAACAATCAAAGATTCTACTAAAATTTGCTTGGAAGAATTTGAGCAAGACATTGAGTATTCTGAAGATTTAATGGGTTTTGTAAATCATTTAAGAAATATCTTTCCTGATAAAAGACTTTTTGAGAGATTTTCTAGTAATTTAGTTATTTTAAGTGATGAAGATTTTTCATATTTTGTTACTAATAGTACAGAAGTTATTGCAAGAATAAGAATTAACCCTCAAAAACGAACAGTTGATAAAGGAGCATTATGGTATGAGGAATATATTCCACAAGATTCTGTGTTGTTTTTTATTTCAAAATTACTAGTTAATAACGCAGATTATTTATTAAAAAAAATTGATGAATTAAATTCAAAATTTTTGAATATAGGTGGTAATGCTTCGATAGGAAAGGGGATCGTTTATATTTCATTTTTACCTTTTAAGGGGGAAGATAAAAATGAGAAATAAAATTGAAATAAAGAATTTTTCTCAAAATAAAATAAAAGAAAATTTAAAGGAAATGGAAAGTAATAATGAATTAAAAAAAAGTTATAAAAGTTTAGTAAAAAGTTTAGGTGCGTTAGTTTTACAGAATGGGTTATACGCTTCAATAGTTTTTATTATTTCTAAAACAAAAGATAAAAATAATTACTATTATGTACTAAAAGATATTCAAAAATTTTTAAAAGAATATTTTAAGGATAGTTATTTAGAAAACGATAAAGGTATTAAACAAGAAGTATTAGAATTTTTAGAAAGTAAATCTTTCAAAAAAGCTTATAGACAATTTTCAGAACAATTTATAGAATTTATAAAATGGCATAGGAGATATGTTGATATCTATATTGATATTGATTAATTTGTGGGAGTGATAATATGAAGGTGGGTTATAAAGAAGATTTGGGTAATAAAAATATTAAATCATTAAGTTTGTTTTATGATAAGTATGTTTATTATAATTTACATAAAAATTCATCTAAAAAGAAAAATGAGGAGCAATCAAAAGATTTAAATAATCTATTTAAAGCATTTTTCGATAATGATAAGAGATATATTTATGAAAACTCAAAAATTTTAAATGATGTATTTTCAAAAGTTTTAAAGCAACTTGAAACTTCAGGATATCATATATATGAAAAAAGTTTTGAGTTGAGTTCTCCCTTGTTAATTGGTTCAGGTATTCCTTCAGCTTACGAAGTTGGGATTTATTTAAATAGAAATTATGGTTTGCCTGTTATTCCAGGACAATCTATTAAAGGTGCATTTAAAGCATTTTTAGATGAAATAGAAGAAAGTGACCTTATTTTTTTTGGAAATAATGAGAATTCTTCAGAAATTTTCTTTTTCGATGCTGTACCAGAAAAATACGAATTAGGTATTGATATTTTAAATCCACATTTTAAGGAGTACTATTTGAGCGAAAAGGTGCCAAACGATGTATATCAACCTGTGCCCATTAGTTTTATTAGTGTATTTGAAGGAAGATATGTATTTAGATATGTAATAATATCAGAAAAAATTGATGAGGATAAGAATAAAAGAATTTCAAAATATTTTGAAGATTTTCTATCTTTATACGGAATAGGTGCAAAAACTTCTATGGGGTATGGTAGATTTAAAAAGTGATTTATTGTTTTCAATATTGAAATCTTCGTTTTTCAATATGGTATAAAGTATAACATAGAATGTTGTAGGAAAGTAAAAAAAGGTTGTCAGATATAAGTAGTATAAGTAGAAAGTGAAAAAGCAAATTTCTAGGGCTATTTTTAAAAGAAAAAATATAACGAGGGAGTGGTAGTAAAAATAGGAAAATATTTTAAAAAATAATATTTAGTAAAGGCAGTATTAGCTTTTCTGCAGGAATCGATAAATTAAGAACTAAATTTAATTTATAACTTTAGGTAAAGCGAGTAGCTATAAAAAATTAAGTTATAAATAATAAGTAACAAAATAAAAGGAGGTTACCCCTCCTTTTTTTGTTTGTTAAATAATATTAAGCTATAAAATTTCATAAAGGGAAGAAAATAAATGTTTTATCTATAATAATCTCAACGGTAGAGTCTAAACGCTTATGTTGATGAAGATTATTATGGTAAACATCATTATGCATTTTCATTCCTCATAGGTAGATTCTAAACTTTAATTTGCCCGGGTGGCAGGTCCGGGCATATTTTTTTGTTTTCATTCCTCATAGGTAGATTCTAAACTAAATTTCCTGGTAAAAGCTTCGATGCAGTTTCTGTGTGTTTTCATTCCTCATAGGTAGATTCTAAACAAGAAGTAGAATTAATTAAAGACGCATGGGAAAGTGATTGTTTTCATTCCTCATAGGTAGATTCTAAACTTTTTGAAGAAAAGATAGTGTTGTTTAAATTTGAAAAAGGTTTTCATTCCTCATAGGTAGATTCTAAACTTACTAATAAGTTTTTTGGAGGTGATAAGAAGAAAGCATTAAGGTTTTCATTCCTCATAGGTAGATTCTAAACGTGTTAAGTATGGAAGAGGGGTTTGTAAAAGTAAAGAAGGTCGTTTTCATTCCTCATAGGTAGATTCTAAACATCAGTGGAACCAAAATAGCTTCTTATTCTGATGTAAAAGGTTTTCATTCCTCATAGGTAGATTCTAAACATTTTATAATGTGCAGAGGGAATATTATTTGAATGGTGGTTTTCATTCCTCATAGGTAGATTCTAAACTTCAAATAAACAGTGACGAAAAAAAAGAACTACAAAACGTTTTCATTCCTCATAGGTAGATTCTAAACTTTACTTAAAGCCTCTCTAAAGCGTGTAAGTTTTAAGTTTTCATTCCTCATAGGTAGATTCTAAACCTATAACTATCCTCATAAATAAATATAACAAGAAAAAGTAACAAAACCTTTGAGTGGAAGTAAACGAAAAGTTAAATATAGTATTTATGAGCTCTTATTTAACTTTATCTTCGGAAACATCTCCTAAAAATTTGTCCAATTTTAATCTGTTAACATAAAAGTTACAAATATAAAAACAGGAAACTAGTAAAAAAGAGTTTTTCCAAAATTGGTTACAAAGGTGTTAATAAGACGTTTTATCTTAAAATATTTTTTGTGATTTTTAATTGTTAATAATAAATTTTTATTTGGTTAATATAATTTTTCTAATATTATTTAGTGGTCCAGCCAAGATAGTTTGAGATCGGGTAAAAAATTGTTTTTATGATACAAGGATTGGCAGCGGGATAAATAAGATGATATATAGGTTTATGTAAATCAAAAGAAAACATGATAAAAGCAAGATTTATATATGATTTTTGTATATCAGTTAAAAATGGAAGGAATGCACTTTCGACATGTAAAAAATAATTAGTTGTTTTTCAAAAGTTTTAATATTTTTATGTATGCTTATACAATTCAATTGACATCTGCTGTAAATTTTTGTAAACTTGTATTGAGGTGATAATATGAAAGAAAGATTAAAAAAGATATTAAGTATTTTGGAAAATTCAAGTAAGCCAGTTAAAGGAAGAGATTTGGCCGAAATTTTAAAAGTAAGCAGACAAGTTATCGTTCAAGATATATCTGTGTTAAAGACGAAAGGATATAAGATCTATTCAACAAGAGAAGGATACATTTTAGAAAAAAAGAAAGATGTGGTAAGAAAGATGGTTGCGGTAAAGCATAGTGAAGATGAAATATATGATGAGCTGTTAAAAATTGTTAAAGCCGGCGGGAAGGTAATAGATGTTATTGTTGAGCATCCTCTATATGGTGAAATAAAAGGAAGGCTTGATATAGAAACTATGGATGATATTTCAAAATTTATGGCATTGATGGAGAGTTCTAATGCTACTCCTCTATTGAAATTGTCTGGAGGAGTTCATATACATACTATTGAAGCACCCAACAAAAAAATAATGAATGATGTTTTAGATGCAATAAGTAAATATTTATTGGGGGTGGAAAAATGAAGATAGATCAAGTTGTTGACTTAATTGTCTCAAAGAAAGAACAAAAAAATTTGTTGCTTTTAACTTCGATTCTTTGGATAATTGGTTCTGCAGGTGTAATGGTAATGCCATTTGTCGTTCCTGACCTTGTTTCTGAGTGGGATTTAACAACAGTACAAGCAAGTAGTTTAATTAGCTCAGTTTTTATTGGTATGTTATTAGGTGCATTATTTTCGGGGATTATACTTGACTATTTTGGAAGAAAAACTGGCGTAATATTTTATTTGCTTGTTACTGTAATATTTACTGTTTTATTTGGCTTTTCAAAATCTTTTGGTAGTGCATATGTTTTTAGACTTCTTTCTGGCTTTGGATATGGAGGTTTGCTACCTTCAGTTAATACTTATTTGTCAGAGTATACCTCTATTAGACTTAGGGGAAGATATTTAGTGATATTAGAGGCAAGTTGGGCTGTTGGTAGCATTTTAATAGCACTTTTTGCAGTCACATTGGGAGAAAAATTAGGTTGGAGATGGGATTTTTATATTTTTTCAATTGGAATTATTTCTTTAATCCCGTTTTTTAGAAAAAAAGATACACCAAAATATATATTTGAAAAAAGAGGAATTGAAGGTTTAAAAAAGATTTTTAACAAAGTACCTGAAAATATTGAAGAGATTGAAAAAGTAAAGGTAACTTTCAGTGGACTTTTTAGAAAAGAACATATAAAACAAACTATTTTAGTTATTGTATCTTGGTTTGTGGTTAGTTTCATATATTACGCATTATTTTCATGGGCACCAAAGATATTTATTGCAAGTTTAGGGATAACTATAACAAGGGCAAAATGGTATACATTCTTTGTCTATCTTGCACAGCTTCCAGGATATCTTTCAGTTGCTTATTTGATTGAAAAGTGGGGACGTAAAAAAACTCTTGCAACATATTTCATAGGTATGGGTCTATCTTCTTTCCTTTTATTACTTGCAACTGGCAATTTAAGCTTTCTATTTATAGTATTGGTTCTTTCATTTTTCACTTTGGGAGTTTGGGGACTTGTGTATGCATATACTCCTGAACTATTTCCAACTTCATTTAGAGGAACTGCAAATGGTGTTGCAGGTGCAACTGCAAGAATAGCAGGGATTATTGCTCCATACTTTACCGGTTATTTTGTTGACAAATCTATAGTTGCAGCCCTTTCATTTGTTTCTTTATTTGCAATATTTGCAGCGGTTATGACTCTTGTATTGGGAGTAGAAACAAAAGATAAAGCAGTAAATTAAATATGGGTAATATTTTTTTTGAAATTTGAGCTCCATATTTGGAGCCTTTATTTTATTTGACTGTAAAATCGTTTTATGATATACTATTATCAGACAAGAACATAGAGTGATAAGATGGCTGATAAGTGGGGTGAGAAAATGAAAGAATTGTCTACAAGACAAGAGCAGATTTTGTATTGTCTTGTAAGAGAATATGTAAAATCTGGAACCCCAGTAAGTTCTCAAAAGATATTAGAGTCTACAAATCTTGAGTGGAGTGGTGCAACTGTAAGAAATGACATGAGAAAGTTAGATTATCTTGGATACGTATTTCAGCCACACACTTCTGCTGGAAGAGTGCCGACAGATAAAGGTTTAAGATTTTACGTAAATGAAATATTGAAACTTAGAAAAGAAACAAAAAAATCAGGGAGTTCTATAGATGTTAGTATAGATTTTCCAATAGGTGACTTGGATAAGATTATTCAAGGTGCAGCAAAGCTACTTGCAACCACAGTTAAAGCTTTCGTTATAATTGAAAAACCTAATCCTATGTATTTAAGAATTCGAAGAGTTGTTTTAACACCGGTAACTAAAAACTTTTCCATTGTTAATATAATTACCGAGCTTGGACTTACATCAGTTCTTCCAATTCAGCATTCGGAAATTTACAATATCCAAGAAATTGAAGAATTTTTAAACAAAAGTCTTGATGGAATTTTGCTTAGTGAATTTAGGGCTAAACTGAAAGAGGTTGTTGAAAGATTTTCATGGGTTGGAGGAAGGTTGAAGGAATTTATTGAACTTTCAGAAAAGATAGCTTCTGAAAAGTATGAAGAATATATAACAGAGGGTGTTTTTAATCTTGTTAATGCAAAAAGATTCGATGAAGACAAATTAAAAGAGATTGTTAGATTTTCAACGAATGAAGAATATTATTCTAAGATTTTTGAACTTGGTGAAGGAATATTCATTGGAAAAGAGCATAATATTAAAAACTTTGAGCAGTATTCGATTTTAATAATGCCTTACTTTGTCTTTAACAGAGAAGTTGGAAAAATAGCTGTTATTTTTGATAAATTTAGTGATTACAACAGAGTGTTTGATAGCGTGGAATATGTTGTGAATAGATTAACTGAATACTTTACTGTTGTTGCAAGAAATGTTGAATAATGGAGGTGGAAAATATGGAAAAAAAGGAAATTAAAAAAGAAAAAATGATTGAAAATGTTAAAGAGGATGCTAATAAAGAAAAGAAAGAAAAGGAAAAACATTTAGAAAAAATAATTGATGAACAATCAAAAAAGATTGAAGAACTTGAAAATCAATTAAAGGAATTTGAAAATTATGCTAGAATTTTAAAATCTCAATTTGAAAATTATAAAAAAGATGTTGCAAGGGAAAAGGAACAAATTTCTATTTCAACAATTGGTAGAATTGTTGAAAAATTAGTTCCTATAATTGATGATTTTAAAAGGGCATTTAAAAATATTGATGATGAGACTAAAAAAACACAATTTTTCAAGGGAATGGAAATTATATACAAAAATTTATTTAAAATACTAGAAGGACTTGGCTTGCAGGAAATAAAAGTAGGGGATAAATTTGATCCGTTTGAACATGAAGCTGTAGAAAGAGTTGAGGATGAAGAAAAAGAAGAATATTCAATTGTTGAAATTGTAGAAGATGGCTACAAATTTAATGGACGAGTTCTAAAACCTGTGAAGGTGAAGGTCTCGATTAAGCCTAGGAGGTGAAATATATGGCCAAAAAAGACTATTATGAGATCCTTGGTGTTTCAAGAAATGCATCTCAAGAAGAAATAAGGCAGGCATATAAACAATTAATAAAAAAATGGCATCCAGATAGAAATCATCAAAATAGAAAAGAGGCGGAAGAAAAATTTAAAGAAATACAAGAAGCATACGAAGTTCTTTCTGATCCTGAAAAAAGAGCAATGTACGATAGGTTCGGATATGTAGGTGATGTCCCACCAAACGCTGGTAGTGGAGGCGGTTTTGGTGGCTTTGGAGGTTTCGGTGGTTTTGAAGATATATTCAAGGATTTTGGTGATTTTATTAATAACGATATATTTAACATATTCTTTGGTGATCAAAGAACTTCTTCAAGACAAAAACAAAGAAGAGCAAAACGTGGAGAAGATATAAATATAACTGTTGATGTGCCTTTTGAGCATGTATTTACAGGAACAACTATCCCAATTGAATACGATAGATATGAGGTATGTAGTCATTGTAATGGTGAAGGGGTAGAGCCAGGAAGTGGATGGGTAAGCTGTCCAAAATGTCATGGAACAGGGGTAGTTAGAGAGGAAAGGAGAACGTTTTTGGGGGTTATTGTAAACCAATACACATGTAATCAATGTGGTGGTACTGGAAAGATCCCAGGAGAGACATGTCATGTATGTGGTGGAAGTGGAAGAATAAGAAAAAGACATAGAGTGGAAGTAAAAATTCCAGCTGGAGTTGACAACGGAACCGTTATTAGAGTTCAAGGTGGAGGTAATGCAGGGTATAACGGTGGTGGATATGGCGATTTATATGTAAATGTAAGAATTACAGGATATATTGACTTTGAAAGGCATGGGAATGATTTAATTAAAGAGATAAAAATAGATTATGTCGAAGCTATACTTGGGACCAAAGTAAAAATTAAGATGCCTGACGGTAGAGTTAAAGAAGTTAAGATACCATCCGGTGTTCAAGATGGAGAAAACATTTATGTATACGGAGAAGGCGTACCAGATATGAGAACGGGAAGAAGAGGAGATTTGATTTTAAAGGTCAAAGTAGAAATTCCAAAAAGAGTATCTCGCTCTGAGAAAAAGTTATTAAAGGAAATTGCGAAATTGAGGGGAAAGGATGTTGATGAAGAAGAGTGAAAAGATTGTTAATTTTTTAAGAGAAACTGTTGCGCAATATCATTTTAGAGGAGTAGTTCTTGGAGTTAGTGGAGGACTTGATTCTGCTGTAGTTTTAGCACTTCTTGTAAAAGCATTTGATAGAAATAAGATAAAGTGTTTTATTTTACCTGAAAGAGATAGTCCTAAAGATTCAGTTAAAGATGCAGTTTTTGTTTGCAAACACTTTGGAGTTGAATATGAAATAAAGAATATTACAAATATTCTTCGAGCACTTGGGATTTACAAGTATTATCCACCAGCATTTTTTGTGCCATGGAAGGTAAAAGAAAATTTTGCAAAGAAAAGATGGCAAAAGTATAAAGAAAAAGGCAATCCTTTTGAATTTGATATAGAAGGAATTGAAGATGAAGAGTTTTTGAAAGGTATAAGCTACTATAGGGCAAAACATAGGGTGAGAATGGTTTATCTATACAAAGAGGCAGAAAGAAGAAATTACGCTGTTGTTGGAACTACTAATAAAACAGAATTTTTAACAGGGTTGTATGTAAAGTGGGGAGATGATTCAACAGATATTGAACCAATTTTGCATCTTTATAAAACTCAGGTATACGAGCTTGCAAAAGAATTGAATGTTCCTGAAAAAATAATTATAAAACCAGCTTCACCAGATTTAATTCCAGGACTTAGCGATGAGGAAATATTTGGGCTTGATTATTTTACTCTTGATAGGATATTAGATAAGCTAGTAAATAACAAAAGTTTGGATGATGAAGATCCTGAAAAGGTTAAACTAGTTAAGAAGCTCTATCAAATTGGAAAAAAGAGAAATTCATTAAGAAATATAAGTATGGTAGATGATTCATATGGAACTTAAAACTTTAGCCAAAAAGCTGATTTTCGATACTTTAGATGATATCCAACCTGAAAAACTAGTAAAAGAAAAGTTAAAAGAGCTAAGGGTTGATAAGAAAGTATATGTTCTTTCAATTGGAAAAGCAGCATGGAAGATGGCAAAGGCTGCAAATGATGTATTGGATATAGAGTATGGAATAGTTATAACAAAATATGGGTATAGTTTTGGAAATATTGAAAATTTTGATATATTTGAAGCAGGACACCCCCTACCGGATGAAAACTCACTTTCTGCTACAAAATTTGCCGTTGAAAAATTTTCAAAATTATCAAAAGATGATATCCTATTGGTTTTAATATCTGGCGGAGGTTCATCTACTTTTGAACTATTGCAAGATGGACTTTCATTGGATGATTTAAAAGATGTAACGACGCAGCTATTAAAAAGTGGTGCAGATATTAAGGAGATAAATACTATTCGCTCAAGACTTTCAAAAGTAAAAGGTGGAAGGTTTTTAAATTTTGTTAAATCAAAGGTAATTACATTGGTTTTATCAGATGTACTTGAAAATGATTTAAGTTACATTGCATCAGGTCCAACATATGAAACAAGTAGTACCTTTGAAGATGCTGACAAAATAATTAAAAAGTACAAATTAGATTTTAATGAAAATATAATTAATGCTTTAAAAAAAGATGTAAAAGTCAACAAGAAAGTTGATATAGAGCATTACATAATTGGAAGTATTGATATAGCATGTGATGTTCTAGAAAAAAAAGCAAGAAAGTATAATTTAAACACACTTGTTTTAACTACAAGACTTGATTGTGAGGCAAAAGAAGCTGGAAAGTTTATTGCAAGTATAGCAAAAAGTAGTAAATTAAAAACACCATATTGTATTATTTTTGGTGGTGAAACTGTTGTAAAGGTAAAAGGAAGCGGAAAAGGTGGAAGAAATCAAGAGCTGTGTTATTCAGCAGCACTTGAAATAGAAAATATGAAAGATGTAGTCATTGCAAGTGTTGGAACAGATGGAACAGATGGTCCCACGGATGCTGCAGGAGCAATTGTTGATGGGAAAACTATTTCAAAGGTCAGAAAATTTTCGAAGGATCCATATGAATTTCTTTTAAATAACGATACCTATAATGCCTTAAAACTTTCTGGAGATCTCTTAATAACAGGACCAACGGGAACTAATTTAAATGATATAGGTTTTATACTTAAGGGGTGATAATGTGAAAGCACTTGTTTTAACAAAAATAACTGATTATTTTAGAAAAAAGATTGAAGAATTTAATGAGATTGATTGGTATACTCCAAAAGATATAGATAATGTCCTAGAAGATGTAGAAATAATAATTACTGGACATTTAAGTGAAGAGCAAGTAGATAAAGCAAAAAATTTAAAAGCTATTTTTATTCCTTGGACCGGTGCAGATAAACTTCCGTGGAAAAAGATAAAAGAAAGAAATATAATTGTTTCAAATTCACACGGTAATGGAAAAATGGTAGCTGAACGTGCGCTATCTCTATCCCTTGCCCTTCTTGGAAGAATAGTAGAATTTCACAACGACCTTGAAAAGGGAATATGGCATGGCTTTGCTGTAGGCTTTAAAGAAGAGGATTATTGGTACTCACTTCAAGGAAAAAAAGTAGCGATACTTGGAACTGGAGTTATTGGAAGACATCTTTCAAAGCTTTTAAAAGGTTTTGATTGTTATATAACAGGTTTTAAGAGAAGCAAAGAACAAATAGCAGGATTTGATAGGATTGTAACTTCAATAGAAGAAGCAATATCAGATGCACAGGTAATATATCTTGCACTACCTTTGACTGAAAAGACTTACAAAATTATCGATGAAAAGATGCTTGAAAAAATGAGAGGAAAGTTTTTAATAAATGTTGGAAGAGGAGAATTGATAGATGAAAATGCACTTTTTAAAGCGCTTGAAAATGGTATATTAAAAGGTTTTGCATCTGATGTCTGGTATAAGTATCCTTCAAAAGATGAAAAAGTTATCTTACCTTTTAATTTTCCATTCCATAAGTTCAAAAATGTTGTTTTCTCTCCGCACGTAGGAGGATTCACAATAGAGGGTCAGCAAGGAAGAATAGATGATCTATTTGAAAATATAGAATCATTCTTGAAAAAAGGATTTCCAAAAACAGTTGTAGATCCTGAATTGATGTATTAATTGTTAAAGTGAATTTATATTTAGGGGGGATAAAAATGAACATCACAGTTATTGGAGCAGGAAACGGAGGACTTGCTCTAGCTGGGTTTTTAGCTATGAGGGGATTTGCTGTTACTTTATATAACAGAAGCTTAAAAAGAATTTCATCCTTTATCAAATCTAGAGTTATAAAATTGGAAGGTGAAATTACTGGTAGTGTAAAAATAAAGAATGTTACAAATAACTTGGAAGAAGCTTTAAAAGATGCTGAATTAGTAATGATCGTTGTTCCTGCTTTTGCACATGCAGATATTGCAGAAAAAGTTTCAAAATATGTTAAAGATGGTCAAATTTTTATCTTAAATCCAGGTAGAACGTTTGGTGCACTTGAGTTTTATAACATATTTAGAAAGAATCAGGTAGATAAAGATGTTATAATAGCAGAAACTCAGACCTTTCTTTTTGCCTCTAGAACTTCCAATCCTGGAGTTTCTCACATATTTAGGGTTAAAAATGCTGTTCCAATTTCTGCGATTCCATCGACAAAGAATGAAAAATTAAAGAAGGTTATTGAAGATATAGTCCCCGAGTTTCAAGTAGTGGATTCTATAATTTATACTAGTTTTAATAACATTGGTGCAGTTTTTCATCCAGCAACTCTTATTCTTAACTCCGGACGGGTTGAAAGCACGTTTGGAAAGTTTGAATTTTATCTTGAAGGAATTACTCCTTCGGTTGCAAGGGTTTTAGAAAAGATAGATGCAGAAAGATGTTCTGTTGCAAGAACGCTTGGAATTGAGCCAATGACGGCACAAGATTGGTTAAATTATGCATACGATGTTTTAGGTAATAACTTGTATGAAGCTATACATAACAACGCTGGCTATCAAGGAATTATAGCACCACCGAGTCTTCAAAATAGATATATATTTGAAGATGTTCCTATGAGCCTTGTTCCAATATCTGAAATGGCAAAAAAATTAGGTATAAATACTCCTGCGATAGATTCGATTATTTACCTATCTTCAATAATGATGGGGCGTGATTTTTATAGAGAAGGTAGAACCTTGGAACGTTTAGGAATAAGTAAATTAAGCCTTGATGAGATAAAGAATCTGATATACAAGGGGGTGTGAAATGGTGAAGAAAATTTTAGGTGGTTCAATAGGTAGCTGTGTACATGTTGCTGGGGTCTTGAATTTTTTAAAGCTTGCAGAAAAAGAAGGCTATAAATCAATTTACCTTGGTGGGGCAGTTCCTTTAGAAAAATTTGTTGGTGCAATTGTAGAAAGTGATCCTGATATAGTTGCTATTTCATATAGACTTGATCCCAAAGCACTTGAAAAGCTTTTAAATGAGTTTTATAAAATGATAAAAGAAAAGAATTTACTTGATAAGGCTTACATATTTGGTGGAACAGTTGAAACAGCAGCTGTTGCAAGAAAATTTGAGTTTATTTCCAAAGTTTTTGATGGCTCAGAAGATATAGACGAAGTTATTTTATGGCTCAGGAATGCAAAAAAGGCTAAAGACAAAAAAGAAATACCTCCACAATTTTTACCCGAGAGGATAATTTACAAAAGACCTTATCCTCTTATTAGGCATCATATAGGGCTTGCAAGCCTAGATGAAACGGAAAAGCATATAAGAATTCTTGCTGAATCTGGCCTGCTTGATATTATTTCGCTTGCACCTGACCAAAATTGTCAGCAGTATTTTTTTGAACCTGAAAAGATGGATAGAAAACAAGACGGTGCTGGTGGGGCACCAATTAGAACGAAAGAAGATTTCATTAGACTTTATAATGCCTCAAGAACAGGCAATTACCCACTAATGAGATGTTATTCTGGGACAAGAAATTTGGTTGAATTTTCTAAATTACTTAAAGAAACGATTAATAACGCGTGGGCAGCTATACCACTAACATGGTATTCCGATCTTGATAGGAGATCTGATAGACCTTTACTTGATGCCATAAGAGAAAATCAAGAAGCGATAAAATGGAATGCTAAAAATAATGTCTCAGTAGAAATAAATGAAGCTCACCAATGGTCATTGAGGTATGCACATGATGCAATGGAAGTTGCAACTTTTTATCTTGCAGCATACAATGCTAAAAAGTTAGGAGTAAGACATTATGTTGCACAATATATGTTGAGTACACCACCAGGTCTTTCACCAAAATTTGATCTTGCAAAGCAGATTGCAAAAAAGCAATTAATTGAAACTTTGGAGGATGAAACCTTTACTTCGTATACTATGATAAGAACTGGACTTTTATCATTTCCTGCTGATGAACATTCTGCAATGGGGCAGCTTGTAAGCACCATGTTTTATGGAATGTATTTAAAGCCTGACATAATTCATGTGGTTTCTTATTCAGAAGCAATAAGACGTGCTACCAGTAAAGAAATCATAGAAAGTGTAAAAATGGTAAAGCAGGCAATGAGAAATGCGATGAATGGCCTTCCCGATTTTCTGGAAGACAAATCGATTAGAAATAGAGTGGAAGTGTTAAAGAATGAAGCCATGATGATAATTGATGCAATTAAGCAAATTGGAAAAGGATTTGATGATCCTTTAATAGAACCTGAAGTAATATATAATGCAGTAAAACTTGGAATTTTGGATGCTCCAGGATTAAAAGGTATGTCTGTTGCAAGAGGAAGATTTGAAACACAAATTATAGATGGTGCATGTTATGCGGTGGATGAAAATGGTAAAATACTTACTGAAGAGAAGAGGTTGGATATTATAAGAAAGGAGGCGGGAATGTGAAGATAGCGATTGTTTGTGATAAGAATATCAACGATGAAGAAAGGAAAATGGTTGAGGCAGTAAAAAATGCAGTGTCTAAAAAATATGAATGTGAAGTAGTACAATTTGATGAGAATTTTATCAATAAAATAAAGAGTTTTGATTTTGTGTTTAATCTATCAAATAAGGGTGGAAAGGAAACAATACAAGTTCATGTTCCTGCTCTCCTAGATTTGTTAAATATACCATACACTTCTTCAAATGCATATTCACATTCATTATGTCTTGATAAGATAACTACTAAGATAATTATGCATCATTATAATATCCCAACACCAAGATTTTATGTATGTGATATAGGACAAATTCCAGAAAAAATAGATAATGGTACCTTTATAGTAAAGCCACCACGTGAAGGAAGCGCACGTGGTATTTCAAAAGATAGCGTGGTTAATAATTTAACAGATCTACAAAAAATGGTAAAGTATATACATGAAGAGTTTAAACAACCAGCACTTGTAGAAGAATTTATAGATGGCACAGAGTTAAGTGTTGGTATAATAGGAAATGGAGATAAATTGGAAGTTTTGCCAATTTTGGAGATAGATTTTTCGACTCTGCCAGAAGGACTTGAAAGATTTTATTCTTACAATGTAAAGCATAATTATGGTGAGATGACTAATTATATATGTCCTGCAAGAATTTCAAATGATGTAAAAGAAAAACTTGAATTTTATGCTAAAAAGCTATTTAGAGTATTAAATCTTAGGGATTATGCGAGAATGGATGTTAGAGTTAGGGGTGATGAGATATACTTCTTGGAAGTTAATTCAGCTCCTCAGCTTGTTCCAGTATATTCAGATATAACAAAAATGGCAAAAGCTGCAGGATATGAATATGATGATTTAATTTTGAAAATTTTAGAAATATCAATGGAAAGGTGGGGACTTAAATGAAGAGTTATACAGAATATCTCTGGTTTAATACTAAAAAAAGGAAAGAACTAATAAGGATTACAGATACTATTGAGGAGATTGTCGAAAAAAGCGGTATAAAAGAGGGCCTTTGTCTTGTATCGGCAATGCATATAACTGCTGGTATAATTGTAAATGATGATGAATCAGGTTTGCACAAAGATATATGGGAATGGCTTGAAAAACTTGCACCAGTTGGAGATTATAACCATCATTGGACTGGCGAGGATAATGGAGATGCGCATTTAAAAAGGATTTTGACACACCATCAGGTAGTATTACCTGTCACAAATGGGAAACTTGATCTTGGACCTTGGGAGCAGATCTTTTACGCCGAATATGATGGACAGAGAAGAAAAAGAGTAGTTGTGAAGGTTATTGGTGAATAATTATGGAACTAATGAAGTTTTATAGAACGGTTTTAGAGTCTATTATTGAAGGTGTAATAATAGTTGATAGTGACGCACGGATCTTGTATATAAACAAGATGGCCGTGCGTCTTTTAAATTTGAAAGATGGATTTTTAGGGAAACATGTGGTTGAAGTTATTCCAAATACAAGACTTCATATAGTGGTAAGAACCGGTATTCCAGAGGTTGATGAGGTACAAAATGTTGGAGATAACATAATTATTACTTCTAGAATGCCTTTAAAAGATGAAAATGATAATGTTGTTGGTGCGGTTGCTGTATTTAGAGATATAACTAGTATGAGAAAACTTGCAGAGGAAATTACTAACCTTCATCAAATTGAGGCAAGACTGAAGGCAATAATTGATTCTACATATGATGCAATATCAGTTGCTGATGAAAATGGGAATGTGGTTTTAGTAAATAAAGCTTATACCAAAATTACAGGATTAAAACCTGAAGATGTTATAGGAAAACCTGCAACAGTAGATATTGCTGAAGGGGAAAGTATTCATATGCTAATTTCTAAAACTAAAAAGCCAATTTATAACGCAAGATTAAAGGTTTACCCTTCCAAAAGAGAAGTTATAGTAAATGCTTTACCACTGTTTGTTAAAGGTGATTTTCGTGGAAGTGTTGCAGTTGTTCATGATGTTTCTGAGATTTTAAATTTGACCAAAGAGCTTGAAGCTGTAAAAAGGTATATAAGGCATATAAAAGCAAAATATACTTTTGATGATATTATTGGGCAAAGCGAAAAAATGTTAATAGCAAAGGAGCAAGCTAGAAAGGTTGCTAAGACCCCGGCAACGGTATTACTTAGGGGAGAAAGTGGTACGGGAAAAGAGTTATTTGCACATGCGATTCACAACGCAAGCAATAGATCTGATAAGCCATTTATTACAGTTAATTGTGCTGCAATTCCTGAAAATATGCTTGAAGTTGAATTATTTGGATATGTAGAAGGTACCTTTATAGGTACAAAAGGAGAAAAGGTTGGGCTTATTGAGGAAGCAGATGGTGGCACATTATTTTTAGATGAAATTGGTAAGATGCCACTTTCATTACAGGCAAAAATTGTTGGGTTTATTGAAAGTGGTGAATTTATTCCAGTTGGTTCAAATAGAATTAAAAAGGTAAATGTAAGAATAATTGCATCTACAAATATGGATTTAGAACAAATGCTTAAAAGGAGGGAATTTTTATCAGATCTTTACTATAGACTAAATGTCTTTCCAATATTTATTCCACCGCTTCGTGAGAGAAAAGAGGATATTGATGAACTTGCAAATCATTTTGTTAAGAAGATAAGCAATCAGTATAGAAGAAATATTACAAAAATTACTGATAATGCTATTTCGTATCTAAAATCATATGATTGGCCTGGGAATGTTAGAGAGCTAGAAAATGTTATTGGCAGAGCAATAATTAATATGTCAATTACTGAAAATGTTTTAGATAAAAGACATTTTCCGACGCTCTTTTTGGAAAATACTAATCAAACTAAGTATGAGGGATCTTTAAAATCACTTGTAGAAGATTTTGAAAGAAAGGTTATAGAAGCTGCATTAAGAGAAAATAAAGGTGATAGAAATTTGACAGCAAAAAAGTTAGGTATAAGCCTAAGGACTTTGTACTACAAGATGGAAAGATATGGTTTGATTTAGAAAAAGGAGGGGACATGCTATGAAAATGGATATGCTACTTGAGGGTGGAATAATTAGTGTTCCAAGCAGAGCAAAAGCAACATTTTCTACTATTGTATTGCTTGAAGATGGTGATAGAAAGATTCTTATAGAACCTGGAGATTATGTAACTCATTCAATTTTAGAGGAAGAATTGAAAAAAAGAAATTTAAAGACAGAAGATATTACAGATATTGTACTTACCCATTTTCACCTTGACCATGCTTATAACTCTATCTTTTTTAAAAATGCTACGGTTCATTTGCATGAAAACTTTTTAAAGAAGAATTATGAGAAATTTGGTATGATAGTTGGAAAGCAATACAAGATGATTATAGATTCTTGGAATGCGTTCCAAACATTTAAGGATGGTGATATATTATTTGATAAAATTAATGTGTATCATACGCCCTGGCATTCAAAGGAGCATTGTTCTTTTGTGGTAGATACAGAAAATATGGGAAAGGTTTTTTTTGCAGGAGATATTGTTATGACTAGAGTAGAGTTTTATGATATAATGAGAATGTTAAGAGATGATAATTGTGCGAGATTTGTTAGGGAAATGGTTAATAAATGTGATTATTTAGTTTTAACTCATGATAGTGGGGTGTTTTTGGAAAACTGGAGGTGAAAACCGTGAAGGTTGCACTTGTATCTTATGAAGTATATCCATTTGCTAAGGTAGGGGGACTTGCTGACGTTGTAGGGGCTTTACCAAAATACCTTAAAAAATTCTCAGTAGAACCAATTGTAATAATGCCAAAGCATAAGATCGTAGAAAAGAATGCGGAAAAGTTTTCATATAGTCTAAGAAAGATAAAAGAAGGTATTAGTCTTCCATATTTAAAAACGGATGAAAAATTTGATATTTATCAAACATTTATTCCTGGAACACAAATTCCTGTCTACCTTATTGGAAATGATTACTATTTTTCTGCAGAGCAAGTATATGAAGGACCAGATTTGGCAGAACAGGCAATATACTTTTCAGCAGCAGTTTTTGAAGCATTAAAAGTGCTTAGGGAAAAAGTTGATGTTTTACATATCAATGATTGGCAAACAGGATTGGTACCGGTGTATTTAAAGACATTGTATAAAGATGATGAGTTTTTCTCTAAGACTGTAGTACTATTAACAATACATAACCTTGGCTATCAAGGAATTTTTGATAGTTCATATATGAATTTTTCAGGTTTACCTGATTATCTATATAACATTGATGGTATTGAGTTTTATGGAAAAATTAATTTCTTAAAAGGTGGAATTTTGTTCTCAGATGTTATTAACACAGTAAGTCCAACTTACGCTCAAGAAATTCAAACCAAAGAGTATGGTGAAAAGTTAGATGGAGTATTAAGACTTAGAAGTTCTGATTTGTATGGAATATTAAATGGTATCGATTATGAGGAGTATAATCCTGAAACAGATAAAAGAATTTATGTAAATTATAGCTTACAAGAGATCGAGAAAAAATATGAAAATAAGAAAATGCTTCAAAAAGAGTTGAATCTTCCACAAACTAATGACGTTCCAGTTATTGGGATGATTACAAGACTTGTGGATCAAAAAGGGTTGGATATATTATCAGAGGTTTTAAGATACATTTTAAATATGGATGTTCAATTTGTACTTCTTGGGACAGGCGATAAAAAGTATGAGGAAATGTTCAAAGAGATTGAAAAGGAATTTCCAGATAAAATGTCTGCAAACATTACATTTGATATAGTACTTGCTCAAAAAATTTATGCTTCAAGCGATATGTTTTTAATGCCATCAAGGTATGAACCATGTGGTCTTGGCCAAATGTATAGTTTAAGGTATGGTACTATTCCAGTTGTCAGGTATACCGGAGGTCTTGCAGATACAGTTATGGAATATGATGAAGAAACTATGAAAGGAAATGGATTCGGTTTTAAGGAATATGATTCAGCGTACTTACTAAAGGCAGTTGCAAGGGCAGTTGACTTTTTCAAAAACAAAAAAGGTCACTGGAAAAAATTGATTGAAAATGCTTTGAAAACAGATTTATCGTGGGAAAGATCGGCAAATGAATACGTGAAGATATATAATAAAGCTTTGAATAAAAGGCGTTAAGGGAGGATTTAGATATGCCAGAATATAGAAAGGATCCAGTTGTAAGAAGATGGGTTATTATTGCAACTGAACGTGCGAAAAGACCTCATGATTTTACAGTTCCAAAGGAAGAAGCAAAAGGTGGCTTTTGTCCCTTTGATTATGGAAATGAGCACACCACACCACCAGAAATTTTTGCTTTTAGACCAGAAAATACAGAACCTAATTCTCCAGGTTGGTGGGTAAGAGTTGTTCCAAATAAGTTTCCAGCGGTTAATCCAGATATAGAAATCGAAAAATATGGACATGGTATGTATGATGCAATGGCTGGTTTTGGATATCATGAAGTAGTAGTTGAAACACCAGAGCATAACAGTACTTTTGCATTGTATGATGACAAACAAGCTGAAGAAGTTGTTTGGGCATATGTAAAAAGGTTTAGACAACTTAGAGAAGATAAAAGATTAAAGTATATATTGATATTTAAAAATCATGGCGCACTTGGTGGGGCCTCACTTCCACACCCACATAGTCAAATAATTGCAATTCCAAGTGTTCCAAAAAGGGTGTTAGAAGAATTAAATGGAGCAAAAGATTATTATGATTATAAGGAAAGATGTGTATTTTGTGATATGATCTCTCAAGAAAAAATAGAAAATCGTAGGATTGTTGAAGAAAATGAGGATTTTATTGCTTTTGCACCATATGCTTCAAGATTCCCATTTGAGGTATGGATTGCTCCAAAGGTTCACTCTCATGATTTTGGAAAGATTGAAGACAGCCAAGTAAAAACATTTGCAATTATTTTAAGAAATACTTTGAAAAGAATTTATAAAGTTCTTGATAACCCACCATATAACTTTGTAATTCATACGTCTCCAACTTACGAGGAAGGAAAAATCTATTATCATTGGCATGTTGAAATAATGCCAAGACTCACGAGAGTAGCAGGCTTTGAATGGGGTTCAGGATTCTATATCAATCCTGTTCCACCTGAAGATGCGGCAAAATACTTGAAAAATGTTGAATTATAAAAAACAACCGAAGGCATTTGCCTTCGGTTATTTTATATTTTTATCCTCTTTAGTATATTATACTCTTCCAATGCTTTGTCATACATTCCAGCTTCTTCATATAACTGTGCAAGCTTTAAATGTTTTTCTTCATTTAATGGATCCTTATCAACAATTTTCTTATATACTTTTGCTGCCATTTTTTTCAGCCCTAGTATGTAAAAAAGATAAAATCTTACTATTTTAAATGAAAAAACAATTATTGCAAGAATTACTAAGAGTAATATCATTATGTAATTTTTATTATTACTAGAATTTTGGGATGTACTTGTTTTTTGAGAAGAGTCTTTAACATTGGCTTTTTGTGTATTATTTAAAATGTTTTCTAGTTTTGATGATAGAATATATTTTTTAATTGAAAGATTTTCTATTGTTAATTTTGCTTTATTTATATCTATATTTTCAGATGTTTCATTTAAGATATTACTTAATTCTACATACTTTTTAAGATCACTTAAATATTTTGAAGTAAATGTTCCTCCAATTTTTTCTGCAAATTCTACTATTCTATTAAGAATTGGATATTGAGTTTCTTCAAAGTTTTCAATGTTATCTACGATATATTTTAGTATGTTGTACCCAAGGTCCTTTGAAAAGTCTTTTTGGGATAGAATATTTATAACGTCATATGTTAACATAGTAGGATATTTTAGAAAAAAATTTGTAAGGTTTTGAGCACTTATTTTTTCATCAATTTCTGGATTTGCTATTTTTAGAAAAATTATATTATCAAGAAAAGTGTCATACTCAGGTTTTTCAAGTGTATTTTTAGATATTTCATTTATTTGTGGAAAAAGTTGAAAAATTATTTCTACTTCTGTTGCGCTTGGTGTTGTATTCTTTAAAAAATTTTTAAGTTCTTTTATGTCCTGTTTGATTAAAAATGAAAGCCTAGGATCATTCATTAGGGAAATTTTAACTTTTAATTCTTTTCCCATTGTTTCAAGAGAAGTATCAGTTGGATTATTAAGAACATATTCGAGGTAAAGCTTCCAAGCTTCTTTTGGATTTTCTTTAGACATGTTTATTATTTTATCTTTTGTTGCTGAAAATCCGATGATACTTATAAATAATAAAATTAAGACTACAGCTTTACTTTTCATTTTCCCCCCCGATACCGTAAGGTTCATTTTCAACATTTTGATAAGGTTCAACATGAATGACAACATCAAATACTTTATCATTTAAAAGTTTTTTTATTCTATCTTTTATACATAGAGTAAGTTCATGAGATTCTTCAACATTCATTTTTGGATCAACCTCTATATCCATATCAATGTCGAAACATTCTCCAATTTTTCTAATTCTTATTTTATGCGGATTTTCAACTCCTTTGCATTCGTTACATATATTAATTATTTCATCATAAATCCATTCTTCATTTTTGTTAATCCCATCAAGAAGTGCAACAGCGTTTTCGTTGAAGATTTCAAATGCCACTTTAATAATTATAACAGACATTATCATTCCAACCAAAGGATCCATAAAAGAAAGACCAATTTTGTTTAAAAGTATTCCAAAAAGCACGATTGATGAAAGAAGTATATCATTTCTCATATTTAACGCTTCTGCTATTAATGAAGGTCTGTTGTATTTTTTGCCAATTCTATATTCTATTATAAACAAAAATGTTTTGAAAATAACAGATATAAGTGTTACAGTTATTGGAATTATTCCTTGTATTAAATTGTAATTATGTGTAACTAATCTTTTGACACTTTCTATTAAAAGTGAAATACCCGCATAAAAAACAATAAATGAAATTATTTTCGCACCAATATTTTCTATTTTTCTATGGCCGTATGGATGTAGTTTATCTGGTGGTTTTGAAGAAAGTCTTGTTGCAAAGTAAACAATTGATGCAGTTAAAATATCTGTAGCACTGTCAATTCCATCTGCTAAAACAGCCATACTGTTAAATAAGAAACCTATGATTACTTTTAAAGCAGCAAGAAATGTATTTACTACAACAGCAATGCTTGTTACAATTTTAATGTTTTTTTCCATTGAATCCTCCTAGTTTTATAAAATCTTTGCCTGTAAAACTTGAGACATTATTTTTAGTGCAGCGTTATGTAACTGCTTATCATATGAGTCAGTTCCATTCTTGTATAAGTTTACTTTTATATCCCTGTTTCTTAATTCTTCAACTGTGAATAGAACACAAATATTACTAACTAGGCCAACAACGTTAACTTCATCTATTGAAAGATTTTCTAATATATTTTCAAGATCTGTCTTATAAAAGGCAGAATATCTTGTTTTTTTAATATAGTAAACGTTGTTGTAGTCATTTAATAATTCTTGTATTTCGCTTACAATCATAGCACCAGCTGTATTTTTTATACAATGTTTTGGCCAAATTTCAAATTCTTTGTCATTTTCATCGTGCCAATCTTGTGTTAATATTATTGGCAAATTTCTGCTTTTTGCTTCTTTTATTAAATCAGTGATTTTTGGTATAACTTTTTCTGCTCCTTCAAAGTAAAGTGCTCCACCTTTTTTTGCAAAGTCGTTTTGCATATCAATTATCATCAAGGCTTTCATGCTCTCACCTCACAGATTTCTTTTGAAGCCTTCTCCTAGAACATATCTTGATTCGTTTACTATCATAAAAGCGTTAGGATCCACCTTTTTAACAAAATTTATTAATTCTCCAAGCTCTCTTCTTCTAATGGAGACAAAGATAATGTCTCTATCTTTTTTGGTATAACCACCTTTTCCTTTAAGATATGTAAATCCTCTACCCATGTTTCTTAATATAAATTCTTCTATTGGTTTATTATTATCTGATATTATTGTAACTGTTATTGCAAGTTCTAAACCTTTTAACACAAAGTCAATTGTAATACCGTTTATAATGATTGCAAGAATTGAGTACATACCAATTTTTGGATTGAAAGCAACACCTGCAAAGAAACCAATTGTAAAGTCTATTACAAGCAACGTTGTACCCATTGGTGTTGAAAAGAATTTATTAAAAATCTTTGCAAGTATGTCAGTACCACCTGTAGAAGCATTTTGTGAAAAGGTTATTGCCATACCAATTGCTGTTAAAATATCTCCAAAAAATACTGCAAGAATCAAGTCTCCTCCATTGTATGTAGGAATATGAATAATTCTATCAAAAAAGTCAATAAAAAAGTTTAATAAAAATGTACAGTATATTGTTTTATAACTAAAATCAAAACCAATAATTAAAAAGGCAATTAAAAATAGAATTCCATTTAAAATGTACATCCATACTCCAACGGATAATGGAATAATCGAATGTAAAATTATAGCAAGACCAGAGGCACCACCAGCTGCTATGTTGTTTGGGATTAAGAATATAACAAGTCCAAGAGCAGTTAGTATAACTCCTATTGTTGAAAGAATGTACTCTTTAATGGTTTCTTTTAATGGAATGTTTTTTGCCATTCTTCTACCCCCTTTATATAATTTTTATTATATCTCCATATAATGGACCCGCACTTGTTTTTTTAATTTTCACTAGAATTTTTTTACCAATTAGGCTTTCATCACCTTCAAAGGCGATAATCTTGTTTCTAATATCTCTTCCATAATATAACCCAGATTTTGCACGCTCTTCTACTATTACTTCTACTGTTTTATCTAAATAAGATTCGTTAAGCATTTTGTTTATTTCTTTTTGAAGATTCAGAAGATGTGCCATTCTTCTTGTTTTTATTGCACGTGGCACGTTATCTTCAAAATATTTCCATGCAATAGTACCTTCACGTGGAGAATATATCGCTAAGTTTAACCTTTCAAATTTTATATCTTCTACTAACTTTACCGTTTGTTGGAAGTCATCTTCAGTTTCATCAGGGAAGCCAACTATAATATCACTTGAGATGGAGGCATCAGGAACTATTCCTCTGATGTTTTTAATTAATTCATAGTACTCTTCTATTGTATAACGTCTATTCATTTTTTTCAAAATTTTATTACTCCCGTGTTGAACAGGAAGATGTATGCTTTTGGCAATTTTTTCACTATTTGCAATCTCTTTTGCAATATCCAAAGAAAAATCAGTTGGATATGATGTCAAAAACCATATTCTTTCTATATTTTCAACCTTTTTGGTTTCATTTAAAAGCCTTGCAAGGGATGTACCATCTTTTAAATCTTTTCCATATGCATCTACATTTTGGCCTAGATATGTAATTTCTCTGATTCCATTTTGAGAGAGGTTTTTAACTTCTTGAAGAATATCCTCCATTTTCCTTGATTTTTCACGCCCTCTTGTATATGGAACTATACAGTAAGTACAAAATCTATTACAACCATATATTATAGTTATCCAAGCATGATGTTTTGAATTTCTTTTTAAAATGTTTTTATAATCTATTTCATCTAATTTATCATCAAATATTGCAGTTTTTTCCCCTTTTAAAGCTAATTCCACTGCTTCAGGTATTTTTACTAGTGCGCGTGTTCCAACCACAAAATTTACTCCTCTTTTAAAAAGGTCTTCTTTTAGTTTTTCAGCACCACATCCCATAACTCCTATTTTTTTATTCTTTTTTCTTAATTCACCTATAATACTGAGAAATTTATCTTCTGCTTTTTTTCTAACAACACATGTATTTAATATTACAATATCTGCTTCATTTTCATTTTCAGCAGATTCATAACCTTCTTGTTCAAGATAATATCTTGCAACTTCACTATCATTTTCATTCATTTGACAGCCATATGTTTTAATAAAGAATTTCATTTTTCCCCTCCTAACAGTAATTATCGAGATAATTTTAACATTTTAAAAATAACTTTCTACAAATTAAATTTAACAGAAGTGTTAAATGTGTTAGAATTATCAAAGGGAGGGATTTAAAAAATGAGAATTAGAGAAATTGATGTTTCAAAAGGTATTTTAATATTAATGATTATTTTTGTTCATTCTTATATTCCTTATTCTCTGGCTGTATATTTTTCTTACATTTTAGCCAGTTTTATGTTTATTTCTGGATACTTATTCAAGGATGGAAAATTTAGTAAGAAGTTTGAAAAGATAGTATTAAACCTTTTGATACCGTTTGTTTTTTTAAGTTTAGTTGGATACATCATTTATTACATTTTGAATATGTTTATAGGATATAGCAATAGTGTTTTTTCAAATTTTTTAGATTTTGTTATTTTTGGATATTCAACATTTGATGTTCCGGTAAATGTCCTTCCTTTATGGTACTTGTATATGTTTGCAGTTGCTGAATTAATTTTTATTTTATTTATTAAGTTAAGAATAATCCGTTTTATACCTATATTATCCATTTTGTCAACCCTTTTAATTAATGAACAAACGAAGTTCTTTAAGATTGGTGTTGCACTTCATGGATTAATTTGGTTTTATTTAGGATATATTTTAAAAAACAAAGGTTTTAAGTTTAAATTTAAAAATCCATTTTTGCTTTTTATAATTTTTTCTGGTTTATTAGTTGCAGTTGCAACATTTAATGGATTTGATGATTGGAGAATAAATAGCTATGGAAATTATTCTTTACTTTCCTATTTTGGAGAATTTTCATCTGTTATAATAACTATTTCTCTTGCACAAATGATAAAAACCGATAAAATCAAAAGATTTTTTGAATTATTTGGTAAAAATACTATTTTTTTACTTGGTTATCATATTGTGTTGCCAGGTACTTTAGCAGTATTTGTAAAAGACCCTGTGCAATTTTTGGAAAAGTATTGGTTTATTTACTATATTTTAGCTGTTTTTATACTATACTTATTTTTAAAACTTGTTCCTGAGAATTTAATCTATTTACTTGAGGGAAGATTTTATTTGTTGAAAAAATCTTCAAATATTAATGGAGGATGGATGTTTAAAAAAAGAGCATAGTTAAAAATAAAGCTGCTATCTGTTTTTAAATGTTGTTTTTTGTCTATTGAACCAAGAAGGAAATATTAAAAAGATATGCAAAAACAAAGTTGATGATTGACTATTTACGATTAAAATTGTTTCGACAAAAAATTAAATAATAAAACCCCATTCTTGATTATACTAGAATGGGGTTTTTCAAATTTATCTCTACTTTAGAGCTTTAATTTGATATTATTAGTTATTATTTTTCTCAGGAATTATTAAATTTGCCAATATTCCTACCAAAGCAGCTAAGGCAAGACCTTTTAGTTCAACTGTTCCTATTTTTATGCTTGCCCCACCGATACCTATTGTCAGTATTAATGAAGCAACTATTAGATTTTTTGGTTTTGCAAAATCTACTTTTTCATTTACAATAGTTCTTATACCAACAGAGGCAATCATACCAAACAATATTAAACTTACTCCTCCAATAACTGGTTGTGGAATTGTTTGTAATATACTTCCAAATTTTGATAAAAATGACATAAATATTGCAAAAACTGCAGCGAGTCTTAGTATAGATGGATCGTATACCTTAGTTAGCGCAAGAACTCCTGTATTTTCACTGTATGTGGTATTTGCAGGTCCTCCTAAGAAACCTGCAACCATTGTTGCAACTCCATCTCCTATTAAAGTTCTATGCAGCCCCGGTTTTTCTAAAAAGTTTTTCCCAACAACTGCTCCATTTGTTGTTATATCTCCTATATGTTCCATGAAAGTTGCAAGTGCTACTGGAGCAATTAATAGAATTGATGATAAATCAAATTTTGGGAACATAAACTTTGGGATAGAAACCCAACCGCTATTTATGATAGGAGAAAAGTCAACATTTCCTGTAATTATAGCAACTAAATATCCAACACTAACGCCAATTAGTACTGGAATTAGGTTAAAGAATCCTTTGAAAACTGTTGAAGATAGAATTACAGAGACAATTACTGTTATTGAAATTCCCCAATTTTGAGAAGACCAATTTATTGCAACTGGACTTAAGCTTAAACCAATAACCATAATCATTGGACCAGTAACAACAGGTGGAAATAGTTTTTTAATTTTTTTAATCCCTATTACTTTGACCAGTGTTGCAAGTAATAGATATACAAATCCAGCAGCAACAATACCACCACTTGCATATCTTAAATCTCCAGTTTGTGATTTGACAATTAAAATAGGACCGATAAAAGCAAAACTTGAACCTAGGAATACCGGTACTTCTTTTTTAGTTAAAAAGTGGAAAATCAGGGTTCCAATTCCGGCGGTAAATAGAGCAACAAGGGGATCAAAACCTGTGAGGAGGGGAACTAAAACAGTGGCACCAAACATAGCAATGAAATGTTGTAGAGCTAAAACGAACTTTTGTGGACCTTCAATCTTAGAATAAAACTCAACAGTTTCCTGTAGATCAATCATACCCATATTCCTCCTTTCTGGCCTCACTGGGCCAAATTAAAGGCGCCTTCTGTGGTTTTATATCATAAAAAATCTATTTTGTCAATATGTATTTTAAGTCACCCTGGCCAATGTAAAAATTATTTTTCAATCAATCTAATCATTTTAGGATGAGCAGAGAGTGTGTCTATTAACATTGTTAACTGCTGTCCTAGTAACATATATGTAATCTGTGCCTTTAGCGTCCTTTCATTCATTCCTCTCATCTTTATCCTCTGCTTCAGTCTTTCTATATACCATTCTATTTCCCATCTTTTGCTATATATCAACCTATTTATTTCTCTTTCCATAAATT
>NZ_JACHEX010000007.1 GCF_014201655.1 Thermosipho japonicus | reverse complement strand
ACTCTTCTTCCTCAGGACTGCTATCCATTTTTCAATGACCCCTCGCCCAACGCGTCTTCTAATTTACCACGTTTGTAACTCTTAGTCAAGTTACATTTTAATTAACTACACACCACTTGCTGTAACACACATTTAAAATTAGTCTCTCTATTAACGCAAATTCATTATAACACATATTTTTAAAAAATTGCCTTGACAAACAAAAATTATTTGTTAAAATCTCATCAAAAGGGGGAAGAAAATTGCAAGAAATTATCTTTAAGAATCACACTTCAATGTATAGTAAATCTTTCTTAAATGTAAATATGATGATAATGTGCGGCATGTGGAAAAACTGGCCGCCATTATCTTTTGCTCTATAGCTTTTAATTAGTAGGAATTAACTAATAGCAAAAAGGCGGTCAGTAAAAACTGGCCGCCTTTTTTATTTTAAATAAGGGGGTGTTATTTTGAAAGTTATTAAACTTGGTGGTTCCATATTTAAAGATAAAGATTCTTTTTTTAAAGTACTACCATTACTTGATCAAGACAACCTAGTAATAGTTGTCTCAGCACCATATGGGGTCACAGATTTACTTTTAAATAACCAAATTAACAAAGAACTCCTTGAAAATATTTATCAAAGGCTTTCCAGTTTAACTGGCTTTGAATCAGAAGAGTTAAAAGAAAGAGTGTATGAAATTTTGAATGAAACAGACTATGAAAAAATAATCTCTCACGGTGAAAGATGTAATTCCCTAGCACTTAAATTATTTTTAGAAAAGAAAGGTTTCAACGTCGAAGAAAAACTTCCAGAAGAAATAGAACTAAATCTAACAAAAAATGGTAAAAAATTAGAACTCAAAAGGAGTATAAAATCATATTTTAAAGAGAAAAAGATTTACATTGTCCCAGGTTTTTATGCTATACACAATGGAAAAATAAAAACTCTTGGACGAGGTGGAAGTGACTATACAGCAACAACTTTGGCAAATATATTAGACGCCGAAAATGTAACTCTATATAAAGATGTAAGTCAACTATTCACTTGTGATCCTAAACTTGTTAAAAATCCTTTCCCAATTACAAAAATTTCATATGAAATAGCAGAGCTTCTTGCATATTTTGGAGCAAAGATCATCCAATATAAGGCAATTGCTCCTGCAAAATCTAAAAATATCCCAATAATAATAAAGGGAATAGACAAAAGTGGGTCCACTATCATAGGAAATGAAACTAATGTTGGAGTTTTATCAATCAGTTTTTTAGAAGATCTCTTATTTGTAAATGGAAAGTTGAAAAAAATACCCAAAAATGCTAAGTACATGGACATATTTCAAAACAACGCAAACGTAATAATAGAAAAAGATAAGTTTGAAAGTATAAAAGATAACTTCTCATCAATAAGTATAAAAGAAAACTTGTCACTTATACTAGTAGGAGGAGATTTAGACATTGGAAAAAAACTTCTTATCTTAAATAGTCTCTATTTTCACAATTTTAACTTTTGGTTACTCAAAGACGGGAAAAATTTTTTAATTCTTCTGGTAGAAAATAAAAACCTTAAAAACATTCTAAATGTTATACACAATATCCTATTTGCAAGGGAGGGGGTTATATGAGAACTTTTGAAGAAATCAACGAAAAAATAAAAAAAGGAAAAGTGGTGGTTTTAACAGCAGAAGAAGCTGTAAACCTTTCTAAAGAAAAGGGGGTAAAGTACGTATACGAAAACGTTGACGTAGTAACCACTGGAACCTTTTCACCAATGTGTTCATCTGGTGTTTTCTTCAATTTTGGCCACACAACACCACCTATGAGAATGGAAGAAATAAAGTTAGATGGAGTCACTGTTCATGGAGGTCTTGCCGCTGTTGATGGATTTTTGGGAGCAACTCAGGAAGATGGAATTGGTGGTTCCTACGTTATTGAAAAACTTATTTCTGGTCAGGATGTATTTTTATCTGCCAACGCAAAAGGAACAGACTGTTATCCTAGGAAAAAAATTGAAGGTTACATAAATAAAGAGCTCATAAATGAATTCTATTTTTTTAATCCACGAAATGTATATCAAAATTATTCAGCTGCAACAAATGGTTCTAATAAAACTATTTATACATATATGGGAAAATTACTTCCAAATTATTCAAATGTTACTTATGCTACTTCAGGAGAATTAAGTCCACTTTTAAAAGATCCAAAGTTAAAAACTATAGGAATAGGCACTAGAATATTCTTTGGAGGAACTCAGGGATACATTGTCTGGCAAGGAACACAGTATAATCCAAGTACAGAAGACATCCCCAAAAACCCCTCTAGAACTCTAGCAGTTATTGGAAATGCAAAAGAAATGTCAAGAGAATATATTAGAGCAGCAAAGTTTAAAGGATATGGAGTTACTATATTTATAGGAATCGGTATTCCAATTCCTATACTGGACGAAGAGATGGCTTACTATGTAACTCGCTCAAACTCAGACCTTGTAACCACAGTAAGAGACTACTCAAAACATGATAAACCTATAATAAGAGAGGTAACTTATCAAGAATTAAAAAGTAATAAAATCAAGTTAAATGGTAAATACGTAAAAACTGCTCCTATTACCAGTATGAATGTATCAAGAAAAATAGCAAATGAATTAAAAAGACAAATTACAAATAGAGAATTTTTCCTTACAAAACCAGTTGCTTATCTTCCATCAAAATCTGATTACAAAAAATTAAACACAAAAAGTAATAAGCAAGAAAAACTCATAAAAAACGAATGTGTAAATTGCGGTTTGTGTACAGGATACTGTAATGCTTTATACATAGAAAATGACACAGTAAAGTTTGAAAGAACAAAATGTACAAATTGCGGAGTTTGTAGTGATGTTTGCCCCGTTGGAATAAAGCTTCCATGGGGGCTGATAAATTGAAAAGATTTTACAGAAGTTTCATGGGAAATAATCTTTTTTCGTTTGCCATAAAATACAAAGAAAGTGACCTCTGGATTGCATTAGACAAAGATGATACGGGACTTTCAGTTCTAGCTTACAACTATCTTGTTTCTTTGAGAAAAGAACTGGAAGGATACGCAACAAAAACTTTTCTTTCATCTTTAAAGCCAATTGCATTTGATGAGAATGCTCCAAAAGTAGCAAAAGATATGCTTAAAGCTTCAAAAAAGGCAAATGTTGGACCAATGGCGGCTGTTGCAGGTGCTTTCGCAAAACATATTGGACAATATATTAAAAAAATAGTAAACCCAAAAAAACTTTTAGTAGAAAATGGTGGAGATTTATATATTTATTCACATGAACCAACAACTATAATGATACTTTCAACTAATAATAATTTATACCTAGAATTACCCCCTGGAGAGTTTGGAGTTGCAACATCTTCGAGAAAAATTGGACATTCAAAAAATTTTGGCAAAACAGATACAACTACAGTTGTATGCAGTGATCCTGCCCTTGCCGATGCATATGCTACTGCAATATCTAATAAAATTAAAAATGTGCATGATGCAAAAAATTTACTTTCAAGAAATTTTGAAGAGATACAAGATATAATTGTTACAATAGATAATAATATAATCATAAAGGCTATACATAATATAAGGGGTTGAAAAAATGAAGATATCTCAAATTAAGGACTTTTTTATCTCAATTGAAGTAATACCACCACTTAGAGGGCATAGTGCAGATAATCTATACAAAGCAATAGACAAAATAATGCCGTACAATCCAGCATTTATAAGTGTAACCAAACATCCTCCAGAGCTTGAATACTATGAAATAGATGGACAAATTCTTAAACTTCCAAAAGTTAAAAGACCAGGAACAATGGGAATTGTTGCAGCATTAAAGATGAGATACAATGTAGATGTAGTTCCGCATCTTACCTGTATTGGAAACAGCAAATTTGAGCTTGAAGAATTATTAATCGATCTAGATTTTCTTGGAATCGATAATGTATTTGTTATTCGTGGAGATAAAAAGAAAAACGTAATAAAAAAAGAATGGCAGTATGATCATGCATATCAGCTTGTTCAACAAATTTCTGAGATGAACAATGGAAAATACTTGTATCAAACAGCCAAAAAAACAAACTTTTGCATTGGTGTAGCAGGCTATCCAGAAAAACACTATGAATCTCCAAATCTAAAAACCGATATAAAGTACTTAAAGAAGAAGATAGAAGCAGGAGCACAGTTTGTAATAACTCAGATGTTCTTTGACGTAGAAAAGTATTTCAACTTTGTCGAACTTTTAAGGAATGAAGGAATAACCGTAAAAGTTATACCTGGACTTAAGCCCATTCTAAGCTACAAAAGTGCATTAAAAATTCCTGGAACTTTTTATGTAGATATTCCTGAAGAATTGATGGAAAAATTAGATAGTGCAAGAACTCCAAAAGAAGAATTCTGGGTTGGAGTAAAATACACAATAAAATTAATTGAAAAACTAAAAAAAAATGTTCCAGGAATACACTTTTTTACAATGAGTAATACCGATGCAATTGTAGAAATATTAAAGCACGTATAGGAGGAATTAATGTGATTTATATCCCCGAAAAATTTGAATATATGCCTAAAAAGAAAATAGTCCTTGCAAGAGCATCTACAAGATATGAAAAACTGGATGAAGAATTAATCAAAAAGATAAATGATCTTTATCTTGAAGGTCTTTTTTTATCATCTCCAACTATCTGGTACAAAACATTTAACATAGAGAAGCTGCCAAAGAGTATAATTCCAGGAAAATTTAAAGGTGTTAAAAAAATGACACTTTTTGTCTCCACACTTGGAGAAGAAATAGATAAAAAAATAGAACATTACACAGAAAATGGAGAAGTATTTTCTGGAATGATTCTCGATGCGTGGGGTTCAGAAGCACTTGAAACCTTAAATGATAATTTTGATAAAAAGTTAAGGCAAAAATACAAAGATGGGACAATGAGATTTTCTCCAGGATATGAGGATGTAGACATTAGAGAAAATAGAACTATCATTAATTTATTAAAAGTAACCAAAATAAAGGTCTTAGAAAGTGGTATTATGATCCCAAGAAAAACGACAACATGTATGATAGGATGGTGGTAAAAGTTGAACAGAAAAGAATTTCTACAAATGCTTAATGAAAAAATTTACTTTCTCGATGGTGCATACGGTACAGAGTTTTTTAAAAAGGGATTTAAAGGTGTTATTGAAACTCTAAACATTACAGATAAAGAAATGGTCTTTGACCTTCAAAAAGCATATGTTGATGCAGGTGTGGATTTTCTACTTACTAACACATTCAGTGCAAATAGACTGAAACTAAAATCGTTAAAAGTTAGTTATGACATAAAAGATATAAACTATAACGCAGTTAAAATTGCAAAAAAAGCAGTCGGACAAAGAAATGTGTATGTTCTAGGAGATATTTCATCCACTGGATTTTTAATAGAACCATTGGGTGAACTCTCATTTAACGAAGCATATGACGTTTTCAAAGAACAAGGTGAAATATTATTAAACGCCGGAGTTGATGGCTTTATAATAGAAACAATGTCTGATTTAAAAGAGTTAAAAGCCGCAATTCTTGCACTCAGGGATCTTTCACAAGATATACCAATAATTGCTCAAATGACTTTTGAGGAAAATTCAAAAGCTGTTACAGGAACAAGTGTTGAAATTTTTGCAAGCTTACTAAACGACTTAGATATAGATGTTATTGGAATAAACTGTACATTAGAACCCGAAAAATTATTATCAGTTTTTAGAGAACTAGCTCAATACTCTAAAAAACCAATCAGTGTAGAACCAAACGCAGGAAAACCAAAACTTCAAAGGGATGGAAGTATTGTATACAAAACCTCTCCAGAAAAGTTTGCAATTTACATGGAAGATTTTGTAGAGATAGGTGCAAATATTGTTGGAGGGTGCTGTGGAACTTCTCCAGAGCACATAAGATTAATGGTTGAATTTTTAAAGAATAGAAAACCCAAAAAAAGAAAAATTATAGCGGAAGAATTTGTCTCAAGCAGAACTAAATTGCAAAAGATTTCCCCCTTCTTAATTATTGGTGAGAAAATCAATGCAGCAGGTAAAAAGAAATTTCAGGAAAAAATAAAGAACAAAGATTTTAGTAAAATTGTTGAACTTGCGTCTATGCAAGAGCAGGAAGGTGCTCATGTTTTAGATGTAAATCTTGGAATAGAAAAACTGCTTGACAAATCACATTTTAGCCTTGCTGTAAATACCCTTGACAAAATTGGAAGTCTACCTCTTTCCCTTGATATACAAGAGTTTGAATTTATGGAAGAAGCTTTAAAGGAATACGTTGGAAGACCAATAATAAATTCTTCTACAGCTAAAAAGGAAAAACTAGACAATGCAATATACCTACTTAAAAGATACGGTGGAATGCTTGTTCTTCTTACAATGAAAGATAAAATACCAGAAACAGCAAAAGAAAGATTTGAAATTGCAAAAGAAGCTGTAGAATACCTTGAAAAAAATGGGATAAAACGCAATCGCATCTTAGTCGACCCACTTGTTCTTCCAGTTGGCGCAAAAAAAGATCCAAATGTCACAGTTAAAACAATAGAATTGTTATCAAAAGAAGGTTTAATGACATCCATTGGGCTTTCAAATTTAAGTTTTGGAATGCCAAATAGAGAAGCTTTAAATGCTTCTTTTCTAACACTATGTATAGACAAAGGGCTCAATGCCGCTATATTAAATACAAGTGAAAAGTGTACAATGAACACTATTTTTGGAACACTCGTACTAAAGGGAAAAGAACTTGCAAAACAAGAAATTCTAAAAGAAGATCCTCTTGTTGAAATGATCCTTAAAAAGAAAGAAAAAGAATTAAAACAAGAAATCGAAAGATTACTTGAAGAATATTCTCCTCTTCAAATAAGTCAAAATATCCTTTCAAAAGCTATGGAACACATTGGAGAGCTATATTCAAAAGGTGTTATATACCTTCCACACCTTATACTTGCAGCTGAAACAGTAACTCCTGTCTTTGAATACTTAAACTCACTCCTTGAAAAGAGTGACAAGCAAAAAATAGGCACAATAATTGTTGCAACAGTTGAAGGCGACGTTCACGATATTGGTAAAAAAATCGTTGCAACATTGTTTAAAAGTTCGGGGTTCAACGTAATTGATCTTGGAAAAGATGTTCCAGCCTCAAAAATTCTTGAAGAGGTTAAAAAACACCAACCAGAAATACTAGGACTTTCTGCTATGATGACAACAACTATAGGAAGAATAAAAGAAGTAAAGGACTTACTCGAAAAGGAAGGTATAAAAATTCCAATAATCGCTGGCGGAGCATCATTAAATAAGGAAATTGCAGAGAATTTTGGAGTATACTATGCAAAAAATGCAAGTGAAGGTCTTAAACTTTCCAAAAAAATCTTAAAGAGGTGATAAAAATGATTTTTGAAATTGCAAAAAAGAGAAAAACTACAAGAATATTTTTGAAAGAAAAAGTAAATATCGAAGATATAAAATATGCAATAAACGTAGCAAAAGAAGCCCCATCAGGTATGAACACTCAACCTTGGCATTTCGTGATAGTCGATGATGAAAAACTAAAAGAAAAAATTAGAAAATCTGTGGAAGAAAAAGAAAAAATATTCTATGAAAAATCTAAAGGAAAACTAAAAGATTTTCTAAATGAATATAATATAACTTGGCAAAAAAGATTTCTAACGGAAGCTCCTTATTTAATTCTAGTTTACTCAGACAAAAGATTTCCATTTTCAAAAGAGTCTACTTGGATATCTGTCGGATATCTACTTCTAGCACTTGAAGAAAAAGGACTTTCAAGTCTTACCTATACACCGCCAAACCCACAGGATTTTAACTTTTCAACTTATAAACTGGAAGTTATTATACCAGTAGGATATGGAAATGATCCAAAACCAAAACTAAAAAGAAAAGACTTAAACGAAATAATCTCGTACAACAAAATTTAATATTATAAATCCCCCCGAAGAGTTTCAATGGGGGGATTTATTTTATATATAGTCTTTATTTTTCTTGTATGATATAATTTGCTTGTCGGGGGGTGAGCAAATGAAATTTGCAAAATATATACTATTAGTTATTATTTCTATCATTGCAATTGTCACTATTCAGCTCTTTGTCAGTGGATATATACAATGGTACCTGAATGGAAAGTATGAAATTACTTCTGCTACTATAGAGCAAATAATGGATAAAGACGGTATAGTTCATGTGCATGAAATAATTAATTACAAGATGAGAAAACCATTTAGAGGAGTATACAGATATGTTGAACAAAGTAGAGCTGTAAAAATAGAAAACGTAAAATTGTGGATTGAAAATGTCGATGGTGAAAGAGTTGAGTTTTTAAGGAAAAATAACAGAGAATTTGAAGCAAGAGTGTGGGTATCAAATACCCCAATATCACCGCAAGAGATTGAAAACATTGAACTTCACGTCACATATGATGCAAAGTACGTGCTTGAAAATGGAAGTGATATTTCACAAGTCTTTAGACAATTTTGGGGGGCAAAATGGGATGCTCCAGTCAACAACATAACCGCAAAATTTGTCTTCCCAGAAGATTTAACTGTAGAAAAAATATACACCCACCCAAAAATAAATTATTCAAGAAATGGTAATACATTCACCTTAAACATTAAAAAACTTCCACCTTATACATTTGCAGAAGCAAGATTTATATTTCCTCCAAAAAAGTTAAAGTACTCATACGAAAATTCCAGCCTTTATTTAAGTGAAATAGAAGAAATTGAAAAAACTTATTCTACAAAAGTTCTTCTAAGTAGAATATTACCACCTGTATTTATAATTATCTCAATAGTTCTTCTAACCCTTATATTCAACTTTTTTGGAAGAGAAAGACAAATTCCATACAATGGAATATATGAAAGAGAAATTCCATATAATGATTCTCCAGATATTGTTAACGCAATTGTTGTAAATCAATTAAGCAAAATTGATTCCGATGGAATTAGTGCAGTAATTATGGACCTTTATAAAAAGAAATATGTAGAACTCGATAAAGAAGGTAAATACATAAAGATCCTCGACAAAGATGGAAATGATTTAAGTGAAACCGAAAAATTTTTCTATCGGCTATTAAGAAAGTATTCTTACGATAATGTCTTTTCCTTTTCTCAGCTAAAAAAAACTTTATCAAAGGATAAAAAACTTGCAAAAGATTTTCTTGACGAATTTAACGCGTACAAGTCTCTTGTTGTAGATATTGCAAAATCAAGAAAGTATTTATCAGTTGTTGGTACTTATCTTTCCTATTTAGTTGGAATATTTTCTATAATTTCTTCAATTTTAATATTCTTTTCTTTTTCAAAAATAAACTTTGCATACCAGAGTGTCTTTTCAACTATACTTTTTGCCATCGGTGCAGGAGTCTTTATTTTACCAAAGGATGTATTTGGTAGTTGGTCAAAAGAAGGAAGAGAATACTACCTCAAATGGAAAAACTTTGAAAAATTTTTAACAGATTATTCTCTACTTTCACAGTATCCACCAGAATCTATAGTTCTATGGGAAGATTACCTTGTATATGCAACAGCCCTTTCTATAGCCGATAAGGTTGAAAAACACTTGAAAAAATTGATACCTAAAGACATCGACGTAAACGAAACAGTGTATTATTATCCATACAGAAGATTTGGAAGACAATTTTATGTTGTTTCTACAGTTGCACACTCCACAGTTTATGGAAATTCCTCAGGAAAAGGAGGATTTTCAGGCGGAGCTGGTGGTATTGGCGGTGGCTCCGGTGGTGGAGGCGGAGGCGCTTTTTAAAACAATAAGGAGGTGAGGTTTTTGATTTGGATTATTCTAGGTATTATATTATTAATTCTTTTCTGGGTTATTGGCACATACAACTCTCTAGTAAAACTTAAAAAGATGATAGAAAACGCTTGGAGTCAAATTGATGTTCAACTCAAAAGAAGGCATGATTTAATTCCAAATCTTGTTAATAGTGTAAAAGGGTATATGAAATTTGAACAGGAAACACTTGAAAAAGTTTTGCAAGCAAGGGCTTCTGCTATTTCAAGCAAAGATATTAGTAAAAAAATAGAAGCAGAAAATCAACTTACTGGCGCACTCTCAAAACTTCTAGCAGTGGTAGAAAATTATCCTGATCTAAAGGCCAACGAAAATGTTAGCTCTTTAATGGAAGAACTAAGAAAAACAGAAGACAAAATATCATACGCAAGGCAATTTTACAACGATATAGTGATGAAATACAATACAAAGATCTCAGTTTTTCCTTCAAACATAATTGCTTCCATGTTTAAATTTAAGGAAGCCCCATTCTTTAAAGTTGAAGAAACTGAAAAAGAAGTCCCAAACGTTGACTTATCTTTTTAACATATAATTTATATCATTTTTATCTTTTTTAGTCTCTTTAATGGTAAAATTTTTGAAAAAGTTTGGGGGGTGTTTTTTTTGAATACTGTTGTTGTCCTTGATTATGGATCCCAGTATACTCAGCTTATTGTAAGGCGTGTTAGAGAAAAAGGTTATTATGCTGAACTACTTCCTTGGGACGCTTCAAAAGAAGAAGTTCAAAACTTAAATCCTGTGGCAATAATTCTCTCCGGTGGTCCTGCAAGTGTTTTTGAAAAAGATGCACCGTTTGTTCCTGACTATATCCTAGAATTGAACATTCCTATCCTTGGAATATGTTACGGCCTTCAATCACTAGTCCACAAATTTGGGGGGATAGTAGAAAAATCTCCAAAAAGAGAGTTTGGGCATGCTGTATTAAAAGTAAAAGATGATCCTCTATTTGAAGGCTTACCTAAAGAATTTGACGTATGGATGAGTCATTCAGACAGAGTCGAAAAATTACCAGAAGGATTTTTTGTTATTGGAGAAAGCGAAAATTCACCTTATGCTGCAATACGAAACAAAGATGGAACCATATACGGTGTTCAATTTCATCCAGAAGTTACTCATACAAGTTTTGGAGACAAAATATTGGAAAATTTTGTCTCTAAAGTTGCAAGTATGGAAAAAAATTGGAAAATGTCAGACTTTATTGAGGAAAAGATAAATGAAATTCGCAAAGTAGTTGGCAATGATAAAGTAATTTTGGGACTTTCTGGCGGAGTTGATTCATCAGTTGTTGCACTGCTTCTTGACAAAGCAATTGGAAAAAACTCAATTCCAATATTTGTTGATACTGGTCTTCTAAGACTAAACGAAAGACAAGAAGTAGAAGAAAATTTTAGAAAATTGGGAATAGATATAGTCGTTGTTGATGCAAAAGAAAGGTTTTTAAATAACCTAAAAGGTGTTGAAGATCCCGAAGAAAAAAGAAAAATAATAGGTCATACCTTTATAGACGTGTTTTATGAAACTTCGATGAAACTTCTTGAAAAGTATGGAAACATAAAGTATCTTGCCCAGGGCACACTCTATCCGGACATTATTGAAAGTAAAGTTAGCGAACGAAAAGCCGCCGCGAAGATAAAAACACACCACAATGTAGGTGGACTTCCTGAAAAGTTACCTTTTAAAATTATAGAACCTTTTAGATATCTCTTTAAGGATGAGGTAAGAAAAATTGGAAAGATCCTTGGGCTTCCTGATGAAATGATAAATAGACATCCATTTCCTGGACCAGGACTTGCAGTAAGAATTATAGGAGAGGTAACAAATGAAGCTATAAAAATACTGCAACATGCAGATCATATCTTCATTGAAGAGCTAAAGAAAAATGATCTATATGACAAAGTATGGCAAGCATTTGCTGTATTTTTGCCTATTAGATCCGTTGGAGTTATGGGAGACTATAGAACATATGATAACGTCATTGCTTTAAGAGCTGTTAATAGCTATGATGGTATGACCGCAGATTGGTCAAAACTTCCACATGAATTTTTAAATAAAGTTGCAAAAAGAATAGTAAATGAGGTAGATGGTGTAAACAGGGTAGTATATGACATAACTTCTAAACCGCCTGCAACAATTGAATGGGAATAAATAAAGGCGACCTTAAAAGGTCGCCTTTATTTTACCTCAAAATGTTTAACCTCAATCCCACTTTTTTCTAAACGCTTTAAAAAGCTTGTAACTTGCTCAATCATAGAAATATTATGATTTTTTTCAAGTAATACCAAAAACGTATTATTATCTTTCTTTGATAGCACATCACCTTTTCTCAAAAATCTAGAAATATCAACACTGTTTTCAAGAGTAATATATATTGGGATGTAAATTGGATCTCTTAACTCAAAGTTTTTTTCTAATAAAAATTTTGCAAAATCATATGGAACAAATAAATTTTCTTTATTATCAAAAACTTTAGCATTCTTTATTAATTCAAGCATCTTTTCATGAGAACTTACATAGGTTAAATAAAGTAAATATTTGGATTTTTTTAAATAATCGCTTGTAAGAGAAATTAAATAATATATCACATCAAAAAATAATACTTCATACGTGTTTCTAAAATTTTCCACCCATACATTATACACTCCCTCAAGAAAGCTACCTTTGTAAATACTAATAGCTTTTTCTCCATATTCATAGTCTTTATTTTCTAGAAAATTTAAAGCATTTTTTTCAAAAGCTTTAGCATCACATTCTATCTTTTCTCCAAAAAACTTTATTTTTGAATCCTTACAAAATATTCTCCCCAACTTTTTTATTTTTTTATTTATTTTTGTAAGATAAACCGACAACCTCTTATTTGAGACATATTTGTCATCAAAATACCATATGTCTTCCAAAAGCCTTTCTCTTGACAAATATCCTTCATGACTTTTTATTGCAATATAACTAATTATTTCCTTTTCTTTATCAGAAAATTTAATACCCTCTAAACCTAAAATGGCAAATTCCCCAAGTGTTTTTATATACAATTTAAATCACCTCGCACATATATATTATATTATCATATCGTTAATAAATAATTAAATATTCTAATTTTATTGAAATTTTGATAACATTTATTTTTTAATTATAATCAAAAATCAACAAAAAAGAGCTAAAGGTGATGTTTTATAAAAAATTATTTTTATTAATAATTTTATTGCCAGTTAGTAAATTTTTTAAATTTCATCTTTTAGAATTTTCACGAGAGGTTATGGAACTAAACTATGTACATGTAAAATTGGTCTTTGAAAATCGAATGAATTTACAAAGAAAGGGGGGCAAAAGTGCTAAGAAAATTATTTTTTATACTTTCATTTTTACCATTTGTAATTGTTTTTTCGATAAATGGACCTCCTATCCACATAAGCAACCAAGCAATTTCTTTGTCAAAAGAAATAAAAGTAGATGTCTATCAATGGATTGATATTAGTCTTGAGTCAACTCCTATCACAATTACTGACAAAGACTATTCATCTTCATACATAACTGATAATGCTGAAGAAAATGGTTCTCCTTTTTTTGAAATGAGTTTTTTTTCAAATGCAAATGTAAACATTACCCTTGAGTTTTTGGATGAATATTTTAGAGAGTCATTTGGAAATATTATTGATGAATTTAATATCTCATTCATAATGAAAAATTGTGATGCTAATGATGAAAATAGCAACATACAAGTAAACAACTTTTCAAACAACGATTCAGGATTTTTCCGTATTTTTGTTACAGGAGATTATATTAAAGAAAACAATTATACTGTTATTTTTCCAAGTGCAAGCTCAGGCAAAGTTATTATGAAATTACTGAATTTAGATGCAGCTTGGACGGGAAAAACAAAAGCTGGAGTATATAAACTACCAATAAGGTTTACGTTTAATCCAACAGTTACTTTTTAAAAGAAAAAAGCTATAAAAACTTAGAGGAGGGGGATTTATTATGAGAAAACTTATGGTAATTTTATTGGTGGCATTGGCAAGTATGTTTATTTTTGCAGAAGCAGAATCTATTCACATAACTAATCATGAAGCCGTAATCAATAAAACTATAACTGTTAATGTTTATCAATGGATTGATCTTACCTATAAATGGTTATTAACAGATTATAACATTGAAGATTACCAAAATTATCCTGCCACAATTGACGTTCTTAAATTCACTGTTACCTCAAATAATGACGTAGAAATAACAGCTGATGTTAACATTCCAGAAGATTTACAAGCTATAGATGCCAATGTTTTATTTGATGGTGCAGAACCTGAAGGAAATACAATTCCAGCAAATGACTCAACTGAACACACTTTAAGTGTCCAAATTAATAGTGTTCCTCAAAATTTACCTGCAGGCACATATGAAATACAAATTGAATTAACTTTTTCTCCAACAGTTACATTCTAAAATGATTAAATAACTAATAGCTTTTTCTCAAAGCCAGGCCACAAGCCTGGCTTTATTTAAACTCATAGAAAGGGGCGAATTCATTTGAAACAGCTAAAATATTTAACTTTCATCTTTCTTTTGTTATTATTTTCAATAGCTTTGTCTCAGAACGCCCCAAAATCGGTTCATACAAACTCATTAAATGGACTAAAAATAGAGGAAAATATTAAAATTAGGGTTTTTCAATGGATTGATATAACTATAGAGTCCACACCCATAGTTATATCTCAAAAAAACTTTTCTAAATTCTATTGTAATTTTAAATTCTTAGAAATGAATTTTCATTCAAATGCAGATGTTAAAGTAGAAGTACAATTTTTATCAAACAGTTTTAACAACGAATTAGGTGAACTTTTAAATAACTTCATAATATTTTTCTCAAGAAACAATTCTTGCAAATCGTATTATTATATTACACTTGAAGACTTTGGAGTTTCAAATATAAATCCTTGTAAAATAATGCGGCTTCCAAAAGCAAAATCCGGAAAATTTGCTTTATCATTAAAATTTGTTAAGTCTGATTTTTTAGGTCAAACAAAGGCAGGAATTTATAAATTACCAATAAAGTTTACTTTTTCACCTACCGTTAAATGGTAAAGTCGGGACTTTATCCCGACTTTTTTTATTTTGTTTATTTGCAAAAAATGGTATACTTTAGTAGGGAGGATTGATAGCATTAGAATAATTAACAATCCAAGAATAAAAGATATAAGTATAGAATATTTTGGAAAAGATACTTCTGGCTTTGAATGTTTTTATTCCATAATACCAAGTGAATTTGAAATTATTTCAATAAAAAGACATAAATTTCAACATATATGTTATTTAAAAAAGAATAATCAAATCTTGAAACTTCAAGTGTTTTTTAACAAAAAACGTGAAGCTACAACAATAAAAATTTTATCCGCAACTAGCAAAGAAGTTGCAAATGAGTTTGTCGAAAATATCTTTTGTATAAAGGTTTATATAGACGGCAGCTATTCTTCAGAAACCAAAAAAATTGGATTTTCAATAATAATACTTTCACAAAAAATTGAAAAATTCTACAAAAGTATAGAAAATGAGAAACTTGCAAAACACAGAAACGTAAGTGGAGAAATCCTTGCTGTTTTATACGCTCTAGAAATTGCAAAGCAAAAAGGATTTAAATGCATAACCTTATATTACGACTATGAAGGTCTTGAAAAATGGATAACTGGCGAATGGAGGACAAAAACACCTCTTACAAAAGTTTACAAAGAAAAATTTTACAATTATGCAAAAGATATAAAGATAAAATTTAAAAAAGTAAAATCCCACACAGGTGTAAAATACAACGAACTTGCAGATGAACTTGCAAAGCATGCCGCAGAAACAAATAAATCTAATATAGATTTTGAGGTAGTTATATGAAAAAAAGTCTTGGTTATTAACGGCAGTGGAAGAAAGGGAAGAACCTTTGAACTTTTAAAAAATATTGCAGAAAAGCTTCCACATGATGTAGAGTATATACACTTAAAAGAGTATGATATTAAAGACTGTCTTGGATGTAAAGTGTGTATAAAAAAATTTTTGCGTTATTAAAGACCAGGCAGAAAAGCTAATGGAAAAACTCAAATCTGCTGAGAGTATTGTTTTTGGAACACCCGTATACATTGAAAATGTTTCTGGAATTTAAAAAGTTTCTTGATAGGACATGCAGATGGTATCACAGACCTCCGCTTTTAGAAAAACCTGCACTTTTAGTTGCAACTATCACGTAGGAAAAAAGTACTCCAATACCTTGAAAACGTTGTAACAACATGTGGAATGAGACCAAATGAAAAAATTGGAAAACGTATCTTTGAAAAAAAGAGAAGGAAGCAAAAAGCAAATAAAAAAAATGTATAAATGCTATGGAAAAGTCCCTGAAAAGATACATTGGATTAACTAAATTAATAAGATCCAGGTACAAAAAGCAATGGCAACAAACCTACTTGATATAGATAAAAATTACTGGATCGAAAAGGGATTAATTAAAAAAATTACCACTACAAATTCTTTACAGATCCTTTTTCATATTTATTTTCAATTTCATTTGGAAAATTCATTTCAAATAAAATTTCTAAAAATGCAAAAAAGGTCAAAGAACAAAAATCAGTAAAGTCAACCAATAATAGAGGAATTCCACGTGGGAATTCCTCTATTCAAGTTCTAATACAATATTTCTTTCTTTTTGAACTGTCCCTTTTACTCTAAAATCAACTGGATGCTTAAATATAGGACCATCGTATACAAAGGTATGAAATTCTCCATTTTCTCCACACGCATCTACCCCGATTTTTTCAAATTCATCTGCAAGATCAAAGGTTAAATCTTTTCCAAGGTACTTTTCAATACCTAAATCTTTTTTTACCGCAACAATCTTAGCCTTAAAACCAAGAGAAAGAAATTCACTTACCACATCTTTTCTTTTCTTTAACCATAGTGGTTCAAAAACTTCTACATCTTTTTTTGAACATACATTTTCCACCCAATCAAGATGTTCTTGGAGATCAATATCTCCAAATATACCAACTCCGCCTTTTACATACTCTTCAAGAAAGCCCAAAAAGTTATCTTCATATTCTTTCCAACTGCTACATTTTGTAATTAATCTAATACCAATACTTTGCGCTTGTTTTTCCAATAAATTTTTTGGAAGTCCATGAGCTCTTGAATGAATACAATCTTCTGAGAGCATTGTAAAAAGATAATCCACTTTTTTGTATTTTTCTAGACCATAGTAGAGTGCAAGCATTGAATCTTTTCCACCACTAAATGAACAAAATACCTTCATCCTATACCTCCAATCTTTTTGCATACGGAATTTTTAATCCGATTTCTTGCAAAATCTCTACCTGTGAAAATACATAATCCGGTGTTCCATGTAAAGCAACTGTTTTGTTGTCAATGACATAGATATAATCTGCCCACTCAAAGGCAAAATCACTATCGTGAGTAGAAATAATAACGCTTTTTCCTTCCTTTGGAAGCTCTGAAATAATTTCTTGGACCTTCAAAAATGATTTGTAATCAAGGTAAGCTTCTGGCTCATCTAGAAAGATATATTCTGGCTCCATTACAAGAATGTCTGCAATACTAACTAGTCTTTTTTGACCATAACTTAAAAATTGTGTTGGCCTGTACTTTAAATGTTCTATACCAAGTTTTGAAATTATCTCATCAACCTTTTTTTTCACTACTTGTTTTTCATATCCTATGTTAAAAAGACCAAAAGAAATATCCTGATAAACCTTTGCAGCTAATAACTGTGTATCTGGATTTTGAAAAACAATACCTACATGTTTTTTTAAAAGTCCAGGATTTTTAATTTCTAAATCATCAATAAATATTTTTCCTTTTTTTGGCTTTAAAATGCCTGAACATAAAAGCATCAAAGTTGTTTTACCACAACCATTCCTGCCAAGTATTGCTATTTTTAACCCCTTTTTAAACTCTAAGCTTATATCTTCAAGAATGTAATTCTTTGACTCATATGAAAAATACACATTTTCAAGCTTTAACATAAAAAACCTCCAGAGCAATAAGAATGATTTCAACCACAAAAGGAATTAAGATATACAGATTTAAGCTATATTCCTTTAGAATCTCTATAGTACCGTTATAATTCCTACTTGAAAGTCCCATATAGCTTTCCTCAGAATATTTAATAGACCTGGAAAAAGCTCCGTACATAAGGTATTTCATACTGTTAATTGTATTTCTAAAATTTGTATAACCAAACCTTGCTGCTTGTGCAGTAATCATCTGCTCAACAACTTTGATGAGTATATAAATTGCACGGTATATGAGAAATATTAGATCTTTTAACATTCTAAAATGAATAAAAGAAATAATATCAACAACTGGAGTTGTAAATATTAGAAAAAGTATACATGATGTTCCTGCAACACTTCTAACAAAAACTTTTAGACCTCTTTGAACTGTAAGTGCTGAAAAATCAAAAAAAAGAGTTAAACTTGAAAGAAAAATAAACAAAACAACTACAAGGAAAAACTTCAAAAAGTCTGTCATTTTAACTTTCGCAAAAAAAAGTAAGAAAAATATTGATACAATAACCAAAACATTTACAAAATTGCTAAACCAAAATGTCAGAAAAAGCATGGAAAAAGAAAATATAATTTTAGGTAACGGATGAATATTTGAAAACCTATTATCGTACGATATTTTTTCCGCTATCATTTTTTACCTGCCTTTTTCCTTTCAAAAATCCAAAATAGTATCCTATGATCAAAGCTCCAAGGGCAGCCTGCAATGAAAATAAAAGACTCTCTATCTCTCCACTTGGTGGTTCCCAAAGCGGTGAAAACCATGGTGAATAATTTGAATCAATTTGAGATATTGTCTCTTCTGCCATGCCATCTGCTCCAGCAAATTCAGCACCACTGTTAATAACCAAAGAAATAATTACTATAACTAAACTTGCCACTAACATGTATATGTGCTTTTTTTCCATTATTTTTCACCTCCAAGAGCAAGCTCCTCGTTGTATTTTAGGATCATATCTAAAACTACAACAGTCAAAAATCCTTCAATTATTGCAAGTGGAATCTGGGTTACAGCAAAAATTCCAAGAAATTTTGCAAATGAATACCACATACCATATGATTTATCTGGAAATGCTAATGCAAGTTGGAAAGAAGTTGTTACATAGGTAAACAAATCTCCCAAAAACGCCGCTAAAAATACTGCAAGTGTCCTTTTACCTGTTTTCATAAACAATTTATACACAAAATAACTTACAAGTGGACCAACAATTGCCATTGAAAATACATTTGCTCCAAGAGTTGTTATACCACCGTGAGCTAGAAGAAGAGCCTGGAAGAGTAGAACAATAGCACCAAGTACGGTCATAGTAGTGGGGCCAAATATTATCGCACCAAGCCCTACACCAGTTGGATGTGAACAACTTCCTGTAACAGACGGTATTTTCATTGCAGAAAGCACGAACGCAAAAGCAGCAACAAAAGCAAGTAACATCTTTTGCTTAGGATTTTCTTTTAATATCCTTCTAATAGCAAAAAGACCGTATACAAAAAATGGTATAGAAAGTATGTACCAGAAAGTGGCATGGGCTGGTGGCAAAAAACCTTCCATAATGTGCATGCTAAATCCAAACGATGGAACTACAAAAATAAGTAATAAAACCATCAAAAACCTCATACCTTTCCCTCCTTAAGTTTTTTTGAAAATTTTTCAAAGTAATGTACCGTTTTTTCTATATCTTCCTTTGTATGAGAAGCTGAAATAAATAAACTTTCAAAAGGTGATGGTGATAATAAAATACCGTTTTCGTACAAATACTTGAAAAGCTTTTTGTAAATTTCAACATCAGAATTCATTACTTTTTCATACGAATCAACCTCTTGTTTACTAAAAAAGAAAGAAAGCATACTTTTTATTCTATTAACCTTAACATCAAAATCACCTAATGCACTGACAATCCCTTCTTCAAAATACTTTCCTAATTCGTCTAATTTAGAATAAAAATCTGGATCTTTTTCAATTATTTTAATTGTCTTAATTCCAGCGGCAAGTGTTAGAGGATTTCCAGATAACGTACCTGCTTGATAAACTGGTCCTTGTGGAGATACTAACTCCATTATTTCTCTTCTTCCACCGTATGCTCCAACTGGAAGTCCTCCGCCTATAATCTTTCCAAGCGTTGTAATATCTGGAAGAACGTTATAATAACCCTGTGCCCCATTAATGGATACTCTAAAGCCAGTTATAACCTCGTCAAATATTAAGAGTGAACCATACTCTTTTGTTATCTCTCTAAGGCCTTCTAAAAATCCTTGCTTTGGAAGTACAACTCCCATATTCCCTGCAACAGGTTCAACAATAACGCATGCTATATTTTCTCCGTATTTATCAAATAACTCTTTTACACTTTCTATATCATTGTACCTTGCAACTAACGTATTTGAAACTATCTTCTCAGTAACACCTTTTGAGCTCGGCATTCCAAACGTCAATGCGCCAGATCCTGCTTTTACTAAAAGTCCATCTGAATGTCCGTGATAGCATCCCTCAAACTTTACTATGAGTTCTCGATTCGTATACGCCCTTGCAAGCCTTATAGCACTCATAACTGCTTCTGTTCCAGAATTCACCATTCGCACCATTTCAACCGATGGAATATGCTTTACAATTAATCTTGCCATTTCTACTTCAAGTTCATGACATAAACCATAACTGGTTCCAAGCTCTGCTTGTTTTTTTATTTCTTCAACAACTTCCTCGTGGGCATGTCCTAAAATAAGCGCACCCCAGGATTGTATATAATCGATGTACTCTTTGTTATTTATGTCTATTAATTTACTTTTTCTTGCACTCTTAACAAAAATTGGTTCCATTTCCACAGATTTAAACGCCCTTACTGGACTGTTTACACCACCTGACATATATTTTTTTGCCATCTCAAACATCCAACCCCTCCAAATATTTTTTTATCTTTTCTTTTAGATTTTTTGACCCTTTTGGAGAATTACCAAAGCTTGAAATTGCAACTACAAAGTCTTTGTAGTTGAAAAAAGCTGGCATTAAAAAATCACAATCCTCTTTACTAGTTGCATTATTTACAAGAACATTCTTATCTCTTGCATCTAGAAAAATCTGCCTATTTGTTTTCTCATCATTTGTAGCAGCAATAACTATGTCAAAACCATCTAAATCTGAAGATTCATATGCTTTCCTCACAAGCTTTACACCTTCCATTTCTTTTATCTCTCTACAAAAATCCTTTGAAATTACTGTTATTTCAACTCTTCCAAGAAAATATTTTATTTTTCTTGCTGCAACCTTTCCTCCACCTACAATCAAACATTTCTTACCTGTTATGTTTAAAATTACTGGCAAGTAATCCATTTTGCAACATCCTTTGCATGATAAGTTATGATTATATCCGCTCCCGCCCTCTTCATACTAGTTAAAATCTCCATCACTATATCTTTTTCATTTATCCAGCCCATCTTTGATGCAGCCTTTACCATCGAATATTCTCCACTCACATTGTATGCTGCAACTGGAAGATTAAACTTTTCTTTTGCAAGGTGTATTATATCTAGATAAGAAAGCGCAGGTTTTACCATTACTATATCTGCACCTTCTTCAATATCAAGCTCTATTTCCTTTAAAGCTTCTCTTTTATTTGCATAATCCATCTGGTAGGTTTTTCTATCTCCAAAAGCCGGTGCAGAGTGAGCCGCATCCCTAAATGGACCATAAAAAGAAGATGCGTACTTTACACTGTAGGACATTATGAGGGTATCGGTAAACTTATGTTCATCGAGCTTTTTTCTAATTTCGTAAACCCTTCCATCCATCATATCAGACGGTGCTACAATATCAGCTCCTGCTTTTGCATAACTCAGTGCAATATCAGCTAGTACAGTCAAACTTTCATCGTTTAAAATAACGCCGTCTTTTACAAGTCCGCAATGACCTTCTTTTGTATACCCACACATGCAAACATCTGCAATCAATACAATATCTTCAATTTCTCTTTTTATTTGCCTAAGTGCTTTTGGAATTATCCCAGAAAGTGCACACTCTAAACTCTTTTCCTCAGGCACTCCAAAGAGTATAAAACTTTTTATACCATATGATCTTGCTTCTTTTATCTCTTCAATTGCTGTATCAATAGAATATCTAAAAACACCTGGCATCGAATCTATTTCCTCTTTTAACTTGTAACCATCTTTAATGAATAGAGGATAAACTAGATCATCCACACAAACCTTATACTCTCTTACAAGACTACGTATAATCTCATTTTTTCTCAATCTTCTCGGCCTCTTTATCAAGCTCTATCCCCCTTTTTCAATATTTCCTTGCAAAGTTCTTCATAAGTGTATTTTTGTGGCATTATCTCAACTTTGTATCCATGATCTTCTATACATTTTTTAGTGACAGGCCCTATTGCACATATCTTTTCTTTATTAAGTTTTGCCATTTTAAGAAAGAATAAAAATGATGATGGACTTGTAAAAACAACATAATCCATTTCTTTTTTTAATATTTCATTTAAAACCTTCTTCATTCTATAGTTCTCAATTGTTTGATAAATTTCAATCTTTTCTATGTTCTCCTCATTTATATCCTTCCCCAAATTCGATGTTATATATGCTGCCTTTTTTCTTTTATCAATCATTTCAAATAATTTTTCAGAAAGTTCTTTTTCAGGGATAATGTCAGCAAATACACCAACTTTTTCAAATTCTTTTGCAGTCTTTTTACCAATTACCGCTATCTCTGCTTTTAAACTTCTTAAGTCAATTCTGAATTTCTTTAGCCATTTTAAAAACAACCGCACACCGTTTTTACTTGTAAACATCAATGTCTCATATTTATCCAAATTTTTTGCAAGGTATTCAAGTTTTTCCACATTTTCTTTAATATAAAAGGTTGGAACAAAATAAAGTTGTGCACCACTTTTTTCTAAAATTTCAAAATCCTTGCTATACTGAGTTGTAATTAATATTTTCTTTCCAAATAATTTCCCATCTTCAAACCAATTTTTTCTCTTTTTTACAACATTACCAACAACCAGAAGCGAAGGTGACTCAAATAACCTTTCGTCAAGATTCTTAATCGATGTCAAATAAGTTTTTTGTAGATTTGTCGTTCCATTGTTTATAACCGCACAAGGTGTGTCTGGTAAAAACTTTTCAAGAAGCTTTTCTTTTACAAAATCTATGTTTTTTGAAACCATTAAAAATACTATAGTACCACTATCTACGTAAATTTTTGTATCTTTACTATGTCCTGTATAAACATGAAAGTGTGAAGAAATACCTCTTTGTGTAACAGGTATTCCTGCATAAGCTGGCACTGCAATTGCTGAAGTTATACCTGGAATTATTTCTACTTTAATTCCTCTTTGCGTTAAATAGTCAAATTCTTCCCCGCCTCTTCCAAATACAAATGGATCTCCACCTTTTAACCTAACAACTATATTTGCCTTTCTTGCCTCGTTTTCTAAAATTTTGTTTATCTGCTCCTGAGTTTTGGAATGATTTCCTGCAACTTTACCAACATATATAAGCTTTGCATCATTTTTTGCAAAATTTAAAAGATTAGGATTTATCAGTTGATCATAAACTACGCAATCAGCCTCTTTTAAAACTTCTAATCCCTTTAAAGTTATTAACTTTAAATCTCCAGGTCCTGCACCAACAAGGTAAACTACTCCCATCTTATCTCCCCTAATACTTCATATGCCATATTTTTATCAACTACTAGTCTTTCTATTTTTTCATTTTTAAATATGTGAAAAATCAATTGATCCTCATTTTTTTCACAGTAAAAACCAAACGGGGTGTTACAATCAAAACCTGATACAGAAAGAACTTTTCTTTCTATTTTTGAAACATACTCTGTATCAGGATCTACAATTTCATCTTTTACCTCTTCAAATAAAGGTAAAAACTTAGATGTAAATTCAAGTGCTAAAATTCCCTGGCATGGTGCTGGAACAACTTGCTCTATTGAAAAATAATTAGTAATTTTTTTCTCAAGACCAAGTCTTTTTAATCCTGCTGCAGCAAGGACAATTCCATCAAGTTCACCAATTTTTTTTAGCCTTGTATCAACGTTCCCACGAATGGGTACTATTTCAATGTCTGGTCTTAACATACTTAATTGAAGCATACGTCTTTTACTTGAAGTTCCTATTTTTGCGCCACTTTCTAGCAAAAAGAAATCATTTTTTCCAACAAATACATCCCTTGCATCTTCTCTTTTTAATACTGAAGTTAGATACAGTCCATCTGGAATCTTGCTTGGCATATCCTTCATACTGTGAATTGCAATATCAATTTCACCACTTAAAAGGAGCTTTTCAATATCACTTACAAAAACTCCTTTTCCCCCTATTTTCTCAACTGGCTTTTTTACAATATCGCCCTTTGTTTTGATTGGTATAACTTCAAATGAAATATTCGATAACTTACTTTTTAACCTTTCAACAATCATATTAGTTTGTATTAAAGCTAGTCTACTTCCACGTGTTCCAATCTTTATTTTCATAATCTTTCACCCTTTAAGTATTGGATATGATAACTTGCCATTCTATTTGCACATCTTCTAAGACTTTCTTTTATCTTTTCAATATTTTCTTTATTTCCTAGTTTGTTAACAAGTCTTAAAAATTCTTCTTCCACGACAATGTCTCTCACCTTTATTACATCTTCTATCTTTTCTTTTAAATTTCGTGAATAATACCAATTTAAAAATCTTTCGATTCTTTGCTCCAAAATTTTTTGCATCATGTCTATCTTTTCTTTTCTTAATAACCTATACTTTTCAGAAATCTTTTGTAGATCATCAAGGGTGTATAGATCATGTAACTTTGAAAGTTCAGGATCTATATTTCTTGGCATTGAAAGATCAATAAGCAATATCTTTTTCCTTGAATTTACTTTTTCCTTTTCAACAACATAGTGTGGTGCATTAGTAGCACTAATTACAACATCACTCTTTGAAATAAATTCATACTTTTTTGAAAAATCAACCAAATGTACTCCCGGATATCTGTTTTTAATTTCTAAAGCCTTTGACTTTGTTCTGTTAGATATATACACATTTGCATTTCTATCAACAAGATACTTAACAACCTTTTGCCCCATTTGGCCTGTGCCTATCACAAAAATATCTTTTTCTGAAACTTTTCCCCTAAGTTCCTCAATCAACTTTACAGCAATATAACTTATTGAAAGTGGAATTCTTGAAACTCCTGTTCTTTCTCTAACCTCTTTTCCTACCGAAATTGCTTCATTAAATATTCGTTTCAACAATTTTCCTTCACAATAATTTTTGTACGTATTCTTTACTTGTGAAAGAATTTGATGTTCTCCAAGAACCATAGAATCAAGCCCTGATGAAACTTTAAATATATGTCTTACAACATCAAGCCCCGTTCTTTGTATCAAATATCCTTCTACATTTTCATCTAAATCAAAAGGTAGTTTTTTTAAATCTCCAATAAAATATATTTCCCTTCTATGGCACGTTTTAAGCACGGCAACTTCATCTACTTTACTTTTTAAAAGCTCAATAATTTCCTTTTCGTCAAAATCAAACTTTTCCAAAGTGTAAAGAGGAGCATTTCTTCCTATACCTATCATTTTTAGATCATTCAACATCCTTTATCACCCTCAATAGCTCATCTATACTACTTACCTTTTTCCCACTAACTTCTTTAGGTCTTTTAACAATAATCAAATGTATTCCTAGTTGTTTTGCAGCTCCTACCTTTTCAAAGAGATTACTCTCCTTTGTAACAACTACCTGGACCTTTGTTTCTTTAAACAAAATATAATTAAGCTCCTTAGAAAACGGTCCCTGCATGGCTATTATATTTTTGGGAAAAATATTTAAATCTTCACAAATCTTTATAGATTCAACCGTTGGAAGAACCCTAACAAAGACATTCTTTGAATCAATCAAATCCTTATACACCGCTAAATTCTTAATGCCTATGGTCAGGAAAATATTGTCAAAATCATAGCATTTTTCTTTTGCCTGATTATGATCTTCTACATATACTGCATTTTCATATGAAACTTTTTCTTCTTCCTCTAAGTACCTTATATAATTTACATTTAGTTCTTTTGAAACCTCAAAAGCCATTTTACTAATAATAGTTGCAAAAGGATGAGTTGCATCGACAATAACTTTGATATTGTTTTTCAAAATTAAACTCCTTAGACTTTCTCTATCAAGTTCTCCATATACAGCCTTTAAATTTTCATTTTCTTTTATTAATTTTTTTCCATATTCTGTTTTTGTAGAAACTAGCACTTTATATTCCTTTGACAGTATATCTGCGATTTTTCTTCCAACACTTGTCCCGGATAAAACAAGTATCATTTGTACCACCTTGGTGTAATTAATTTTCCAAAATTTTCGTACGTATATTTGTTTCCAACTATCATTGTTGTATTCATGTCTATAAAATCTATGTTTTCAAATATTTGAGAAAGCTCTATTATTCTCATACTAAAATCTGCCCTGTAGCAATTTTTTACTAATGCAACTTTTGTTTTGGATGGCTTGTTATCCACAATAACCTGAAATATCTCTTTACTTTTTTTCAATCTAACCCTGCTTATGGGGTTATATATAACCATCACAAAATCTGCCTTGCAAGCAAGCTCAACCCTTTTTTTTATCTCTGAAATATCCACGTTATAATCTGAAAAGCTCAAGACAACAAAATCATTGCTTAAAGGTGAACCCAAAATGCTAGCACAGGCATTTAAGGCAGAAATACCAGGAATAATTTCAACATCATCTGTTAAATTTAGAATTATACTCGAAAGGCTGTAAATACCAGGATCTCCCCCACAGACAAGACAGACATCTTTTCCTTCCTTTGATAACTCCACTGCTCTTTTACATCTTTCCTCTTCTTGTCCCATTTTGTATTTGTAAGTCTCTTTTGATTTTGTTAATTCTGCAATTTGCTCAACGTATTTTTCGTAGCCAATTACAACATCACAATTTTTTAGTACCTCTTTTGCCCTCAATGTTAAATATTGCAAATTCCCAGGTCCAATCCCTACAAGTTTTATCATCACATATCACCTATCCTGATAAATTGAAAGTACCATTCCATCTTTTTTTGAATAAAATAACTCTTTTCCCATATTACTTTCAAGGTACCCAACTGGTTTTGCAACAGCCCCTACACCAACTACTTTTTTTACAAACTCTGAGCCTTCAAACAAACTTTCAACTTTTTTAATATCCTCTACCGAATAAATCTTAAGCGGCACGCTTAAGTACTCAGAAAGCATCAATAGCGCCTTTTCTTTCTTTTTTAATTCAACAGTTGCAATTGCTCTAACGCTATTTTTTGACAAATTTGAAAATACAAGGGAGTTTTCAACAAATTGCAAAAGCTTTTTAAATTCTATATTCTTCTTGCAACCTATGCCTAATACTAGATTTTTTGGCCTTAATATTACATGTGGTTTTTTAGAAAAAACAACTTTGTTTGTAATATAAACCTGGGCTGTTGAATCATTATAGCTCTTACTTTCAATCTCTATGTCAAGTTCAGGATCTACTATGAAATCAACAGGTTCACTGTTTACTATAGCTGCACTAACTTTTGATAGATCTTCTCGCCTTTCTATTTCAAAACCATACCTTTTGGCTATCATATCAATTGACTCAATACCATTTACATCTGATGCAGTAGTTATAACAGGTAGAGCGTTTAAAATCTTTGAGAGCTTTTTTGCAAGTTCATTTGCCCCACCAACATGCCCTGAAAGAAGACTAATAACAAATGTCCCCTTTTCATCTATTACGACTACTGCTGGATCTTCAAATTTGTCTTTTAAGCAATCTGCTATAACCCTTACAACGATACCTGTTGCCATGATAAATACAAAAGCATCGTACATATTAAAAATTTTCTTTACAAACCTTTTCAAAGGAAAATTTAAAATTTTTGCTCCGTTAAATTTAAAATCTTCCTTTACATATACATCGCATTCAATAGAATTAAAAAGCTTCTTTGCAATAATTGAACCATTTTTAGTCATCGAAAGAACTGCTATCTTCATATTCAGCCTTTCTAAACATATGCGAAAATGTTTTATCATATAACTTCGATCTTGTCTTAATATCTTCCAAGAAATGTCCCACATATATCAACGCTGTACTTTCAATATCACCGGCTTTTTCAACAATATCCTCAAGTGTCCCACTTACAATCTTTTCATCTTTCCAGCTTGCCTTGTATACAATTGAAATTGGTGTATTATTTGGATAATTCCTCTTTAAAATATCAACAATCTTCTTCAGGTATTTTATACTCAAAAATAACACCATTGTTGCATTATGCTTTGAAAGTTCTTCTAGATCTTCTGGAACAAATGTTCTTTTACCGTATCTTGTAATAATCACAGTTTGAGTAATATCAGGAATTGTAAGTTCCCTCTTTAAACTTGCAGCCCCTGCAAACATTGAACTTACTCCAGGTATGATCTTGTATGGAATACCCTCTTTTTCCAAAAACTCTATCTGCTCATTTATTGCTCCAAACAGTGATGGATCACCTGTATGAAGCCTCGCTATATTCTCATCTCTATACTGCTTTATAATGGATAATATTTCTTCCAAAGTCATTTTCGAACTATCAAACACTTTAGCACTTTTATCTGCAAAGTTTAATATCTCCGGATTTACAAGAGATCCTGCATAAATAACTACCTGACAACTTTTTAATGCATTATATCCCTTTAAAGTTAAAAGCTCTGGATCACCTGGGCCTGCTCCAATAAAATAAACCATTTATTCTACCCCTCGCTTTGCAAGAATTATTGAAAGATATCCAACACTTTCCGGAATATTTTCTAAATAGATCTTTTCATTATCAAATCCAAGATTTTCAAAAACATATATTTTAAAATCTTTATTTTTTAAAATATCTACTATTTTTAGAAAATTTCTACTAGGCTTTATAACCACCACATTGTCAAAAACATTGGTTACTTTTTCTATTAACTCTAAATTGGTCCCTGGTACAACTGCAACTCCTTCATCCTTTAATGCTATAGGCAAATTAATTTTTGATGCAGCAAATGAAAAAGAAGTAATCGTTGGAAATACCTTTACCTTTATTCCATAGCTTTTTACAAAATCCATTACATAGACAAAAGTGCTATAAAAAAGTGGATCTCCAATCGACACAAATGACACGTTCTTATTTTCTAAAAGTAGCTTTAAAATTTTTGAAAGATCTATTTTTATGTCTTTCCTCATTGGAAAATCAATAAACTCTATATCTTTTTGAACATATTTCTTAACCAGCTCTGCGGCAATTGAACCACTTTCCGTTCTTGGGCAAAATATATAATCAGAACTTTTAAGTGCCTCAACTGCTGCCAAAGTAATGTTTTTTTCTGGAAAAATTCCAACTCCAAATAGTATAAAGGTTCACCTCCAAACAGTAATTATAAATATCGGGTTTCTTGCTATAAACATTCTTTTTTTATGTGAACTTAATTTTATTACTCCAACCTGTATTATTTCTCTCTTTTGCTCTTTGTAAAAATTATCAATTGTATACAATGTTTCAAGTGTTATAGAAGTTGCCACAATTATTCCACCATTTAAAATTCTTCTTTTTACAGCTGTTAATATTTCAAGAGTCTTATCTTCACTTCCACCTATAAATACCTTTGTTGGAGAGGGTAGAACTTCAAGAGCCTGTGGGGCTTCTCCAAAAATCACATCAATATTTTTTGCATTTGCTCTCCTTATATTTTCGTTTATTGTCTTTACCCTCTCTAAGTTTTTCTCAATAGCAAAAACTTTCTTGCACCTGAAAGACGCTTCAATAGAAATTGCACCACTTCCAGCACCTATATCCCACAATATATCTTTTTTATTCAAATTAAGCTTTGAGTACACAATTGCTCTTATTTCAGATTTAGTAATAGGTGTATTTTCATGTAAAAAAAATTCATCTTCAAAATACATAAGATCTACTCTCCTAAAAGAAGAACAAGGTTTATTCCAAATTCATATTCATACTCTGCAAGTTCTCTCAAAGTAAATTTATAAATCTTTTCATCTTCATACGAAAGATTTTCCCCTACAAAAATTACATAATCTGTACAACTTGCTTTTCTCAAGTCTTTTGCTATCTTTTGCGGTGTGTTTACCTTATCAGTAAAAATGAATATCTTTTTGTAGTTTAATATTTCCTCTAACTTTTCCCTTCTTCCATGAAAACTCACAACCTTTGCATCATCAAGAGATACTTTTAACTTAGATGCCATGTATTGAACACAACTAATTCCAGGAATAATTTCAATCTCCTCTTTTTTAAAGTATTTTAGTAATGTATTTGCTATTCCATATAAAAGTGGATCACCAGAGGCAAGAACTACTATACTATCTCCCAATTTATCAATATTCTTCAAATCAAAATTCTTACCATACGGTATTTTTTTTGCCTTTGTATCAAATTGTCCAAGTAATCTTTTACCGCCCACCAATACTTTTGCCTCTTTAATTTTTTCAAGGGCATAAGAAGTTAAAAGTTTTGGATTGCCAGGTCCAACTCCAACTACTGTTATCATTTAATAAAATCACTCCAGGTCTTTGCAAGATGCCCTTTTTTTAGTGAAAATATCTCAACTTCTACCTCAAGACAACCTTTTACGTATTGAATACATTTTTCTTTGATCCTTAATGCAAGATTTTCAAAAAAATCTTTTCCAACTTTTCCTTCTATCAAATCAAGTATTTCTTCAGTTGTATTTGCATTCATAACTTTTTCGAGAATGCCTCTATCAATTCCATACAATGAAAGATAAGCAGTAAAAATTTCATTTCTTGCATCAGCAATGCGGCTATAAGTGTTAAAAATTCCGCCCGCTATCTTTATCATTTTTCCAATCTGTCCCACAAGATATACTCTTTTGATTTTATTTCTACATGCAGATTCAAGAGCAAACCCAACATAATTTCCCATAGTAACAAGCGGCATCTTAGAAGAAAGATTTGTAAAATTTTTTCCATAATTTCCAAATACAAGACAAATTTCATTACTTTCGCTGCTTGCCATTGAAATTTCAAGATCTATCGTTTTCTTATACGCCTCATCTGATAATGGTTCTACTATTCCAGTAGTACCAAGTATTGAAATACCTCCAATTATTCCAAGTTTTGGATTAAGCGTTCTTTTAGCAATGTACTTTCCTTCTGGTGCAAAAATTGTAATTTTTACATTTTTTCCCCAAGGTAAAACCTTTTTTACTTCACTTTCTATCATCTTTCTTGGAACAGGATTTATTGCATAATCTCCTACTTGCAGTGGAAGACCTTTCTTTGTAACTATCCCTATCCCCTCTCCCCCGGTTATTAAAAACTCTTTCGATTTTTCTGCTTTTGCATAGATTATCATGTTGTGGGTAACGTCTGGATCATCACCTGCATCTTTTCTTACCCCACAAATAACTTCGCCTTCTTTTCTTTCTATGTAAAAAATATCAAGTTCTATCTCTTTTCCAATTGGAAGATCTATTTTTACGCTCTTTAAAACTTCATCGTAAAAGAGCATGTAAGTTGCTGCTTTTGCTGCTGCAGTTGCGCAAGAACCAGTCGTGTAGCCATACCTTAATTCCTTTTTCATCCTACTCCTCCAACAGTCTAAAAAGCGCATTAACAATTGCAACTGCTACTGTACTTCCGCCCTTTCTACCTTTTGTAGTAATAGATGGTACATCAAGCAAATTTAAAACTTCTTTCGATTCTTGAGCTCCAACAAAACCTACAGGAACACCTATAACTAGTTTTGGAAAAAATGAGGAATTTTCAATATATGAGCAAAGAGTAAATAATGCAGTTGGTGCGTTTCCAATTACAAAAATATCATTATTTTTCTCCTCAATTGCCTTTCTCATTGCAACAATAGAGCGTGTACAATTGGAAATTTTTGCTTGATTTATTACATCCACATCATCTATGTAGCATTTTACTTTTACGTTATACTTTTCCAAGAATTTTTTACTGATCCCAGCCTTAATCATCTTTGTATCAACTACTATGTTGGCACCGTTTTTCACAGTTTCTTTAAAAACTGATATAGGATCATTTTTAAATCTTAAGAGTTCTTCAAATTCAAAATCGGCAGTTGCATGGATCACTCTTGTTACAATATCCAAGTAACCTTGTTTATGTTCTTTTTTCAAATTTTTTCTTATAATTAAAAAACTCTTTTTCTCTATTTCAAGTGGATCAGTATATTTCACCTTTTTCAATCCTTTCAAAAAGAATACCTGAAACCCTTTTATCGTATAATATAGGTTTCAATATCTTGAACTTTATTGGATATTTTTCTAAAATTTCTGGGATATCTTTTTTTATATGTATTCCTTCAAATAAGAAAAGCGGAAGAACAACTATTTCTTCTACCTTTTCTTTCAAAAATTCCTTTACAGCATTTTCAATACTTGGCTCGTTAAATTCCATAAAACCTAATTTACAATTTTTATACTTTTTCCGTAAGTCTTCAAAATATCTGTATGCAATCTCTTTTGTTTCTTGAACTCTACTACCATGAGCGACTAATAATATACCTTTCATTTTACATCCTCCAAACTCTGGTCAATTCCTTTTGAAACATTTGCCGAATCAAAAGTGGCCATTTCTCTTATCATTTTTACAGCTGCCTCTATAATAGGCATTGAAAGAACTGCTCCTGTTCCCTCACCAAGTCTCATATCAAGATCGAGAATAGGACGCAGATTTAAAGAATCCAATATAACTTTATGGCCTTTTACATAAGATTTGTGTCCACTAAATACGTAATTGATAACATCTTTGTCAAGATAGTAGGAAATTAAAAATGCTGAAGTGGTAGGAAAACCATCAATTACGACAGGAACTTTAGAATGTGCAGCTTCAAGGATAAACCCAGCCATTTCACCTATGCAGTATCCTCCGACCTTTGAAAGAACATCTATTGGGTCATCGGGATCAGGCCTGTTAACTTCAATCGCTCTTAATATTGCTTCTCTTTTTCTTTTAATTCCTTCACTATCAAGTGGTGTTCCAATATCAATAATATCGTCGATGTTGTATCCAAACGCAACAGCAATCGTAGAAGCAGTTGTAGTATTTCCTATTCCCATATCCCCCACAGCAAGAAGATCTGCTCCTTCTTTTATTGCGTCTTTCGCTATTTTTTTACCAAATTCAATGCACTTTTCCGCTTCATCTCTGCTCATTGCAGGGCCTTTCGTAAAATCTTTTGTACCATAACCTACCTTCATTTTTATCAAGGAAGGATTATCTTGAAAATCATAATCAACTCCTGCATCAACTACATAAACCTTTGCACCAACATGTCTTGAAAAGACATTTATTGCGGCTCCACCGTTTAAAAAATTGAAAACCATTTGATAAGTAACATCCTTTGGATATGCAGAAACTCCATTTTCAACGACACCGTGATCTGATGCAAATACATATACTCTCTTGTCACTAAACAATTCTGGAATTTCTTTGTTCTGAATAAGTGCCATCTTTAGTGCAATGTCTTCTAGATATCCAAGACTTCTAACCGGTTTAGTTAAATTATTTAGCCTATCAATAACCTTTTGTTTTAAATCCACAAAATCCCCCCTTTTGAATATATCTAAACAAAAATTTCCACAAAAAGCCCCTAGCTTTTGTGGAATTGCTACACCTTAGGCAGGTCTCCCGGCTTCCGGATCAACCTACTCTCCACGCCTTCCCAGGAAATACTCCCAGTGGCATTCTGTGGATTTCGTCCCCGGTTACGGTTGCTGGGCAGCCCCGGACTTCCACCGGCGTTCCCTTTTAAACTGCTTGGTACCCAAGGTGTTAACATCATATTCAATTTTCTGTATGCATTATACCACCAATTTTCACCTTTATCAACTTAGACTTTTAGTTATAAACTTTGATTATCTGCAAATCTTGATTTAAAAGCACAAATTTTGCAGGATATCCTTCTTTTATTCTTCCGCCATCTATACCTACGCTCTTTAGAGCGTTATAAGAAGATACTTTTGATAAATCCTTTAATGAGCAATTAGTAACTTTTTTAAATTTTCTCAACCCATCACTAAATTTTAAAGTACTACCAGCAAGCGTACCATTTTCAAGCCTTGCTATACCATCCTTGACTTTAACCAATAACCCACCAAGATCATATATTCCATCCTTTAAACCTGTTGCAGAAATACTATCTGTTACAAGAATTATCCTATCAGGTCCAAGCAATTTATATACAAACCTTAAAAAATCTGGAGAAAGATGTATTAAATCCGGAATAACCTCAACAAACACATCATAAAGTAATGCTCCTCCAACCACTCCTATTTCTCTATGGTGAAGTTGTGGCAAAGCGTTTGGAAAATGTGTTATTCTATTTACTCCAGAATCATACGCTTTTTTGAAAATATCAAATGTTGCATTTGAATGTCCTATTGATGCTGTTACTTTATTTTCTTTTAGTATTTTTAAAAGTTCAAAAGAACCTTTAATTTCCGGTGCAACTGTCATAATTTTTACTTTTTCAAGATCTACAATTTTTCCATTAAAATCAGTGATATACTCTTTATTTTGAGCCCCAGCCCTTTCCTTATTTATAAAAGGTCCTTCAAGATGCAAAAAAAATAGTGAAGAATGTTCAGCTGGAGAAAATTTTTTAACAATCTCTTCTAACATTTTAAAATCAGCAGAAACTGTTGTTGGAAAAAGATAAGTAACGCCTTCTTTTTCAACAAGATCTGCCCATTGCTTAAATTCTTCTTTTGTACTCTGCATACAATCTATTCCCATGTATCCGTGTGTATGTGTATCAGCAAATCCGGGCATTAAAAGGTATTTGGGTGTACAATCATATTTTCTTATACTCAATATTTTATCTTCAAACTCAATACTTCCTGTATACTCCCCATCAATAGGATCCACAATAAGAACATCATCTATTATCATTTTTTCACCTTCAGATTATCACACTCTTTGAAAGTTTTTCAGGTTTATCAGGGTTTAAACCTTCAACTATAGCCCTTTTAAATGAAAGTATTTGAGAAAATATCATTTTTAAAGGTGTTTCAAGTCCATTATCATATCCTATATCAATATCACCATTTCTACCTAGAAGTATTACTTTTGTATATTTTTCGAGATCTTTCTTTAGCATATACTCATTTTCTGTATCTTTTGAATTTATAACCACAAGAGAATGCTCAGAAATTCTTGAAACAGGTCCATGTCTATACTCAAGTGGCTCATGGAATTCTACAAATTGCCTTGCCATTTCTTGCATCTTTAATGCACCTTCTTTTGAAATACCATATTCCTCATCAAATCCCAAAAAGATAAAGTGATTATATTTTTTTAAGTCAAGATTTTCTATAAATTTCTCAGATTCCTCTAGTATTTTACTTGCTTTTTCAACAATACTATACCTTTTTACTAAAAAATGCAAAATTGCAACAAAAGAACCTGTCATAACTATGCTTTCTTCGTGTAAGAAGTCAAACACAAACGTTTCATCACAAACCTTTTCAAGAGTTGTTTCTTTTTCGCATGTTATACCAATTGTATAAACTCCCTTTTTCTTGAAGATCTCCGCTGCTTTTACAGTTTCAGTTGATTCTCCAGTACGAGAAATAAATATACCTACATCAACATCTGGAACATAGTTAAAAGTAATAACCTTTCCACCGGTTAAAACTTTGGATTTGACCCCAAATTTTTCAAGAATTAAAGATGCAGTCAAAGAAAGGTTAAATGAAGAACCACAACCAACAAAAACATATTTTTTATCTCTTTTAAATTCTAAAGAGTAGTTTTCGATTCTTTTTAAAAGTTCTGGAATACGTTTGATTTCAGAATATGTATAGTTCATCCTTTTAAAGCCCCCTTTGTAATTCCCGAAATTATATGTTTTTGGAATGCCAGAAAGATTATTATAACCGGTAAACCTATTATAGACGATGCTGCCATCAGTCTTGGCCAATCTATCTGATTTAGTTTCTGATACAGGGCAAGTCCAACCTGTACCGTTCTCATTTCCCTTGAGTTTGTCATAACAAGTGGATAGAAAAGGTCATTCCACGTTGCAATAAATGTATTTATAGCCATTACCGCTATTGCTGGTTTTGAAAGCGGGAAAATTATTTTAAAAAGAATCTGGAATGTATTTGCACCATCAACATAAGCTGCCTGCTCCAATTCTATAGGAAGTTGTTCTATATACTGCTTTAACAAAAATATACTAAACGGTGTTACAAGCATGGGAACCGTTAGAGCAAAATATGTATCGATCCAACCTATATTTTTCATTATGATAAATATTGGAATAATCGTAACTTGAGGTGGTATCATCATCGTTGCAAGAACTATTGAAAAAAGAACATTTTTTCCAAAGAACTTTCTTCTTGCAAATGCATATGCAACCATAGTAGAAAATATGATATTTCCGATAACCACTATCGTAGAAACTATTAAACTGTTAAGAATATACCTTGAAAACATATCTTCTTTTAACACATTGATAAAGTTAAGCAATGTTGGAAATTTGTATTTTACCTTTACATCGTCAAGGTAATACTGGCCATCAAAATTAAAAATCAACTTTGATACATACTTTAGATTTATTCCCTTCAGGTCTTTATAATCAATAACATATTTTTTCCACCCGCCAGTTGCCTTAAAATTTTTTGAAACGCTCTTTGAAAAAGCATCCCTTATTTCAACTGAAAAATCTCCTTCACCTTTTACCCAGAATTCTATATACTTTGCAACACGTAAATCTAATTTATCAACAAGAAGCTCCACTGTACCACTTACCAGAATTGATCTAGTACTTTGTGGAGATTCATTTACAATTGAAATTTTTCCTTTTGATTTTACTTTACGTCTCAAATAGCTCATATATTTGATTTCAAAGTCATTTATATACCTTTCTTTAATAACCCTAGTAAGGTTACCACTTGGAATAACTGCCGTATAAAACATGGAAAACATAGGAAAAAGAGAGATTATAAGCAAAACAAACATTATTGTTAGCAAAATCGCCTTCTTCATATACTTTCACTCCTAAGCAATTTTCCTTGTACCAGTGTTACAAGGAAAATAATTAGCACAAGAACGTATGCAATAGCAGATGCATACCCCATTTCAAAGTTTCTAAAACCAACTATGTATAAGTAATGCACAATAGTTTGAGTTGAATTCATAGGTCCTCCACCTGTCATGGTAAAGATTTCTGAGAATATTTGAAATGACCTTATAGTGTTTAACGCAATTACAAAATATAAAGTTGGCTTTAAAAGTGGTAGTGTTATTTTAAAAAAGATCTTTGATTTACTTGCACCATCTATTGCTGCAGCTTCATATAATTGCTGCGGTATACTCTGAAGTCCTGCAAGAAAGAGTATGGTATAATAACCAATAGCTGCCCATACGTCCATTATCATTATGGACAAAAGTGCAGTTTTTGTATGTGCAAGCCAGCTAGTAGGAATGGGATTCATCCCAAAAAACTCCAACATTTTATTGAAAAATCCATCTGCACTGTAAAGATACATCCATGTGGTTGAAATAACCACCATAGAAACAACTGTTGGAAGAAAAAAGCCAGCTTTAAATAAATCCTTTAATGGTAGAAATTTACTGTTTATTAAAACGGCAAGCAATAGAGAAATCACCGTTGTAAAGGGAATAGTTCCAACAACAAAGATAACCGTATTTTTAAGTGCTATTAAAAACACTTCATCGTGAAACATACGGACATAATTTTTCAATCCAACAAAGTTAAAATTAGGACTCAATGCTGAGTAATTTGTAAAACTCATAAAGAATGAATAGGCAATAGGAAAAACCCCAAAAACTGCAAATAGTATCAAAAAAGGTAGCAGAAGCAAAAGCGTTTCAATATTGTACCGTGTTTTTCTCTTCAAAATAACCACCCCAAAAATCCCCTGCCTTTTGGGCAGGGGAAATTTTTATTCTTCTCCGTCTAAAATCTTTTGAATTTTCATGTTGTACTCAAAGAGCGTGGTATCAATATCTGCATCTTGAAGTATTATTTTTTCAATTGCTTCGGTTAATACTGCCTGAACTTTTGGCCATGCAGGAATAGATGGAACAGGTTTTGCATATTTGTTTTGTTCATAGAATACCTTGTGCATTGGATGGTCTTCAAACCATGGATCGTTTCCTGCATCAACGTGAGATGGGAATATTGCTGGCCAAATCATTGCAACTTCCATTGCAATATCTGGTCTTATAAGAAATTCTACAAGTTTTTGTGCTTCTTTTTTATGTTTAGAATGCTTCATTATTGCAAGAACTTCTGCTCCTGCAAATGATGCATGTGTACCATACCATGCTGCTGGCTTTGGTATAAATACAACGTTAAATGGTGTCTCTGGATAATTTGTTTCAAGATAGTCAATATCCCATGCACCGCTGACATATAATCCTATCTTTCCTTCACCAAATGCTTTTGCAAGGTCTGCTTGTTTTGTCTTTAAAGAAACCTTAGATAACGCCTTATAAAATTCTGCTGTTTCTTTTACCTTACAAGAAGTAAGAAGTGCCCTCTTTCCATCTTCCGTAATAATATCTCCACCTGTTCCCCAAACTGCTGGTAGGAACCATTGTTGCCATGGACTATAATTTTCTCCAGCTGGCATTCCAAAACCGTAGATATCGTCTGATAATTCATTTATCTTTTTTGCTGCTACATAAAGTTCTTCCCAAGTTTTTGGAGGATTGTCAGGATTAAGGCCTGCTTTTTCAAAAAGTTCTAAATTATAAAAGAGAGCTCTTGTTCCAAGAAGCCATGGAACTGCCCAATAGCTTCCTTGATAATATACTGTGTTCCATCCGACATAGTCTTTACCATAATTTTTGTAAAACCTATCCATACTCTCAAGTGCATTTCTTTCTGCAAAATTTGCAACCCAGGTGTTTCCTAACTCTACAACATCTAGATCTTCTCCTCCAGCTATTGCAGTTACTATCTTGTCAAATCCGTTAGCCCATGAAAGTTGTACATATTCTACTTCAATATCTGGATTTTCTGCCATGAATTTTTCAAGCACCTTTTTTGCATGTTCATCGTTCATCATAAATCCCCAGAATGTTAGTTTCGTCTTTGAAAAACTAAGTAGTGCAACTACAACCAATAAAACTACCAAAATACGCTTCATAGTAACCCCTCCCCTTTAAAAAGTTGTAAAACATGATATATTGAAATAAGCTTTGAAGAATACGGATTTACATATTCAACATCTTTTTTCAATACATCTCTTAAAAAGACATAAATAACACGCTTTGCATCAACATTTTCAACTTTGTCTAAAACAAAATATATAACTGTATCTTCATTATTAATTTCTGAGATGCTTGTATAAATTTTTGAATCCTTAAACTCTTCTCTTATTAAATTCCTCAGGTATTTAAGATCCTTCTGGGATGTGTCTGCAAGGCTGAGATTTTTTGCTTGGGGGATTAAAAATGATGGATTTACAACAGGAAAATCTAATTTAAAATCAATTGCTTGCTTTGCAATTTTGGATAAAAATCTTGTAGGATATGTTTCTGATACATATTTTTCTTTTATCTTCTTTATTTTTTTAACCTTTTCTTTTAAAAGTTCAATATCCAACTCTCCATTTTTAACCATGGAATTAAAGGTTTCTATCAGATAATAATGATTTTCGACATCTCCAATAAGGATTATGTCTCCATCTGCCTCAAAGAATCTTTTTATAACCTCTTTTGGTGAATAATTTTGGTAAAGAGCCTTCATTTCAAACGCATCAGAAATAATTAAACCTTTATATCCAAACTTTTCTCTTAATATACCTTTTAAAATCTTTTTTGAAAGAGTAGCAACTACCTCATCTAATTTTGGGTACATAACATGTGCAGTCATTATAAAATCAATATGTTTTGATAGTTCTTTAAAAACCATCATATCTTCATCACTTTCATCAAAATCTAAAACTACCGGAAGAGTAAAATGAGAATCTTCTCTTGCCTTTCCATGACCTGGAAAATGTTTTAAAGTAGGGGCGATATTTTCATCTAAAAGCGATCTAACAAACTCCAGCGCACGCATCTTTACAATTTCATGATCATCAGAATATGCTCTAAACCCTGTAACATGGCTCGAATTTTCATGTTTTACATCAACAACAGGTGCAAAGACCATATTAAAGCCGTGCAGCTTTAACATATGAGCAAGATAGTTTCCAAACTCGGATGCTCCCCCCACCTTTCCAATTGCCAAATTTCCAGGTGATGGGAATATATTTGGAACGGTCTCAAGTTGCCCTCCCTCATGATCACTTGAGATAAAAAAGCGATATCCCTTATCAAAGAGTGAATATACTCTTTCCATGTTAATCTGTAGCTTATACACATCATTCATATTCTCAGGATATAAAATTATGCCACATGGATTAATTTTTTCAAACAAATCTTTATCAAACTGATTTTGAAAACCTATAAAGAATAAATTACCAAAATCATTCATTTAAAATCACCTTCTTACAAAAATATTCAATGCCTTCTTCTTTTAAAAACATATTTTTTAACACATTTATAGCCGCACCCTCTGCATTCACAAATTCCTTTGCATCTTCAATAACTATTTTCATCTTTCTTTGTTCATACATATATACTTGCTCTACCACAAAATTTCTTAATTTTTCTATACCTGAAATTAAAGTAATATTTCCACCTATAACCACAACTTCTGGATCTAAAATACTAGAAATTTGACCTATCTTTTTTGAAATATCATCAAAAAATTCATTTAAAGAAACCGATTTTTTCAAAAATTCTTCATATGAAATCTTTTTACTGTATATACTTTTATTAAGTTTATACTCACCAGAAAAATTGCTGTGACCATAGTACGGTTTTCCATCAATAACAATTCCAACACCAAGACCAACCGGTTCATTTACATAATATGGAACAGACAATTGGAAATAAACTATATTTTTACTTTCAAGGCTATATCTTGTTGCACCACAAATAGAATCTTTCTCTACAAAAATTGGTATGTCTAATAAAAGAGTTTTTTCAAGATCAAAATTTTTTAAAGAAAGAGCTTCAGAAAAAACTACCGTATTATTTTCAATGATACCTGGAATAGAAATTCCAACACCAAGAATATCTTCGTTTTCTTTAATAATTTCTCTTAAAATGAAAGCTATATTTTTTTCATTAATCTTTTGCACAATCTTTTTTTTCTCTAAAGCATTAGAAAACAAATCAGTTTTTACATATTCGATACCATCTTGCTCAACAGAAATTCCCAATATATGTCCTAATTTTTCGTTAAATGAATAAACAATTGTTTTTCTTCCTCCCAAATTTGAAGGAGATAACTCATCTGTTTTAATCAAAATATTTTTTCCTCTAAGCTTTGAAATATTTCTCGATACGGTGGATTTTTCTAAACCTAAATCAAAAGAAATATTCTTTGCAGTAACAACTTTATTTTTCCAGCTATAACTTATTATTTTTTTCAAAGACTCTGTAATCATTCTACCTACCCCTTCATGTTAGTTGGTTGTTTCAATCAACTAACCTAATTATATAAAAAAGACCCCCATGTTTGTAAAGTCTTATTTTGGTCTAAAAACTTCTTTTTAAATCAATTAAAAAGAAATTTCTCTTATTTTCTTCCATATTCAAAGAAAAAAGCCCTCATTTAAGAGGGCTTATCTAAAAACTATTTTATATTACCACCACTTTTGAAGATCAAATGTTAATTTAAGATTATTTCCATCTTGTGTAATTTCAGGCATTCCACTTTTTTGAACATCTGCAAGTGCAATATCATTTTTTGTATATTCAATAGTTACTGTGTATACTCCACTTCCACTATCAGCTACAGATACTGTAAATCCATCAGGAATTGAGTTAAGATATTTTCCCTTTAAATCATTTTCCACATCTAATGTTGTTGGATCATTAGGATTGGTTGTATTAAACCAATTCTCCACTGCAGATTTTATAGCCCTAAAGTTCTGGGCTACTTGACTTGCTTTTGCCTTTTTTACCGCGTTTAACGCAAGTGGTGTTGCAACTGAAAGTAATGCGGCAATAACTGCCAAAACGATCAAAAGTTCAACTAGAGTAAAACCTTTTTTCATTTTCATATGTTCCCCTCCCTTTAAATTTAGTAAATAACTCTCTGAAAATATTTTACCAAAAAACTTTATTATCACCAAATTTAATAAAAGATTTATATTCTAATTCATTTTGTTTAAATTGTACATTTTTATTCACTTCTAAACCTTATATATACTAAATAACTAAAAATGGATGTCTATTATCTATTTATTATATTATCGACCAACAAATTAAAATTTTGATTGAAATTTATATTGATATCATATCATAAATCTTCTGAAAATTAAAATACACGTTGTCATAAAAAGATTTCTTTCATTTTTTGCATTTAATTGGTGTTTTTTGTGGTTTTTAAAGTATATTGTTAATGTTAGAATATTAGTGACCCATACAAAATACATAGGAGGGATATCTCATGTGGGAAAACATAAAAAAGACCGATCCTGAAATATATGATGTTATATTAAAAGAATGGGAAAGACAAGAATACGGACTCGAACTTATTGCTTCAGAAAATTTTGCATCACCTGCGGTAATTGAGGCTATGGGAAGTGTTTTAACTAATAAATATGCAGAAGGATATCCTGGAAGAAGATACTACGGTGGCTGTGAATGGGTAGATGTTGCTGAAAAGCTTGCAAGAGATAGAGCAAAAGAGTTGTTTAACGTAAAGTACGCAAATGTTCAACCACATTCAGGCTCACAAGCAAATATGGGAGCATATTTTGCTGTATCTGAACCTGGCGATACCATAATGGGAATGTCATTAAGCCATGGAGGTCACCTTACTCATGGTGCTTCTGTAAACTTTTCCGGAAGAATATATAACGTTGTTCCATACGGTGTAAATCCTGAAACAGAAGTAATCGACTATGATGAGGTTAGAAATCTTGCCTTAAAAAACAAACCAAAGATTATAATCGCTGGCGGAAGTGCATACTCGAGAATAATTGACTTTAAAAAATTTAGAGAAATCGCAGATGAAGTAGGAGCATATCTCATAGTAGATATGGCACACTTTGCAGGACTTGTCGCAGCAGGGATATATCCAAATCCTGCAGATTACGCTCACATAGTAACAAGCACCACCCACAAAACATTAAGAGGACCAAGGGGTGGTATGATTTTAACCAATGATAAAGAATTGTACAAAGCAATTAATAAATCAATATTCCCTGGAATTCAGGGTGGGCCATTGATGCATATAATTGCTGCAAAAGCTGTATGTTTCAAAGAAGCTTTAACAGATGAATTTAAAGAATATCAAAAACAAGTCGTAAAGAACGCAAAAACCCTTGCAGAAGAACTTGAAAAAAGAGGTTTAAGAATTGTATCTGGAGGAACAGATACCCACTTAATGCTCGTTGATCTTAACCCACTAAATGTTACTGGAAAAGCTGCGGAAATTGCACTTGGAAAATGCCACATTACAGTAAACAAAAACACCATTCCAAATGAAACAAGATCACCATTTGTCGCAAGTGGTATAAGACTTGGAACACCTGCACTTACAACAAGAGGAATGAAGGAATCAGAAATGGAAGAAATAGCAGAACTTATTGTAGATGTACTAAAACATGTAAAAGACGAAGAAGGAAATGTAGATGAAGAAATCATTGAAAAAACACAGAAGAAAGTAAAAGATCTCTGCACCAGATTCCCACTTTACGAAGGAAAAATCAAGTTATAATGAATAAATGCGTCCCAGCTGGGACGCATCTTCATTTTTTACCTTTTAAAAAGTCTTTATCTGGATAATACTCAGATTTTTCTGTTTCAAGACAAATTCTAAATTTAACTTTTCCAACTTTTTCATTTCTTGTATAAATAGTAAATGCCTTGTCCATAATTCCTTCTACAAAATATTCTCCTCCTCTTAATTTCAAAGCAGCCGGAATAAGAAAATCATCTAATTCAAGTTCTAGATCATCACTTACAAATATCATGTTATCAAGCATCCCTGCTGTTATTGCAAACATCTTTTTTTGATTTGTTGTAAGATTCGTTTCTGTTTTTCTAAGAAGCAAACAATCTGGATCATTCCACCAAAGTTTTTTGTTCATAAAATACCTTGTTATTGTATTGCGAAGCGCGCTATACGCATTTGGCCCCAAGTTATCTGGGATTTTTGAATCATAATAAGGTGCTGTATCAGGACCAATTCTCATTCCATCAACATAACCAATTGACGGAAGAAGAGGGGCTCCACACCCAAGGATGAAATTGTCATTTACCGTTTTCCTTATTTTCTCCATTCCAAGCCTATATGTACGAATGGGAGATACTTTTTGATATCTCTTTCCAGGAATTGCACCTGCAAATAAGAAATCTATTTTAAAATATTCAAATCCCGAATCTTTTAGGCCTTTAAAAAGAGTTTCAATAAAATCTAAAACTTCTGGATTACTTAGATCAAGTGCGTAGATATTTTTCCCCCAATTTTGATATGCTACCTCTGGATTTCCATCATCATCTTTTACAAGCCAATCTTTGTGCTCTTTAAAAATGCTGGAAGTTTCAGATACACTAAATGGAGCAAGCCATATTCCAGGAACAAATCCAAATTTCTTTATAGTCTCTGCCATTTCTCTTAATGATGGAAAATTTTCTTTTGGCTGCCAATCTCCTATGTCTTTTTGCCAAGAGTCATCTATTTGAAAAACTTCAAATGGATAATTTTTAGCAAGTTTAAGATTTTTCAAAACATCATTCCAAGTAAGTTTTTCAAAATAATAATACCAACTTGACCAACCTACAGGATTCCATTTCTTAAATTGTGGTTTGTTATAATCTCTAAGTAGTTCTCCATACTCTCTCAAAAGCATATCAATATTTCCACTCAAAACAACTAGTGGTTCTGTTTCAATATAACCTTCAAATTCTTCTTCAAAATAATCGATATATCCTTCTATTTTTCCATCCTTTATCAAAAAATAAGGATGTCCGATTTTTGAAGACAAAAAACCGTATAATTTATCTTTCGTAGCTATAAAATAGTCACTAACAATATAATCTAGTAATAATTCAGGATTTGGGTTCGGTGAAAACCTCGCTTTTTCAAGAAATTCTTTTGAAATATTAAGCTTAAAATCTTTCGGTATAACCTTTGTTGGTCCCCAACTTTGCCAGTTATTGATCAAAATATAATTATCACTTAATACTTCTTCAAATACCTTAACTTTTCCAAGTTTTCCTTTGATTTTCTTTGACATCACTTTTCCATTTTTAAGTTCTTTAATTACTTGCATACAATCCCTCCAAATATAATTTAATTATATTCTACCATTTTTGGCTGTTGAATTGTAACACAATGTATCATATCACCATAACAGGCTTTCTATAAAAAAAAGAGAGGATAATACTTTTTGTATTTCCTCTCGAATTTTTCGACATCCTCTCTGAGATATCCGTAAAATGGAAAAAATTTCATGTTTTAAGTGCTTTTTGCCTCAAGTTTCTCAACGAATTTAAGAAAATTCTACGATGCTATCACATAAATTTTCCAAGAAATCTTGGGAGTGCAAAAAAATCAGAATTATAGACTCACTAGACTTACTTTTTATCATTTCTTTTAATGTTCTAATCTTTGCTCCATCCAAATAAGTTGTTGGTTCATCTAAAAGATACAGATCTTTATCACCTTTTGCAAATGTTCTTACTATCGCTATCCTCTGTCGTTCTCCCCCGGAAAGGTTGCGACCGCCTTCTTCCACTTCTTTTTCAAGTGCGAGATAATCAAGAAATTCCAGCAGTTTATCATCAAGAGATTTCTCTTCTCCAAGAAGTATGTTTTCTTTAACCGTTCCCTTGAATAAAATCGAATGTTGAGGAAGATAACCAATTCTGCTATAATACGAATTTATCTCGATTTTATTCAGCGGCACGTCGTTGACAAAAACATAGTTCTTTTCTATACCTAAAAGCCCCAGAATGATCTTTATTACCGTGCTCTTTCCTATTAAATTTTGTTATAGAAAATTTTTGCTTCAAAAACACCCTAAACATCTCCATACCCTGGATGTATTCCTTCAACCTACTTACAAACTCTGTCTACGATTCAAGAGCTTTGTATGTTAAGATTCTGATCTTAGGATTCACATAGCAAGCCAAGATTAAAAAATCACCAAAGGAAGGATTGATACAACAATGGTCAAGAAATTAAAAAAGCCTAACAGTTGTGGACAAATAAAAAAGTTAATAATTTACTTTTCAAACAGCATGGCTCCAGTATTCCACCAGAGCCATGTTCTTTTAATCTTACTTGATATCTTTCTTCGTTGCAGAATTTTATGTATTCTTCTATTAACTTTTTGTATTCTTCTTTTGTTTTTTCTTTGTTTATTTTTACCATTTCTTCTTTAAAATGACTAAAGAAGCTTTCTGCTGGTCCATTGTCTTGCGATGTACCCTTTCTTGATACACTTTGTATTATTCCTTTTTCTTTTAACAATCTTGCTGTATACATGTGTGTGAATTGAAATCCTTTATTTAATACTTCCTTCTTTATACCTTCCACTATCTAGCAGTTTCTTTATTGTATTTGTCACTAACTCCATATTATTACTCTCACCTACTGTATATTCTATTATCTCGTTATTATACAAATCTTGAATTATCATTAAATACAAATTTCCATCTTTTGCATTTATTTGTGTTATATCACTTACAAACTTTTCATTTACTCTTTCACATTTGAAGTTCCTTCTAAGTTTGTTTTCTTCTATACATTGTGCTTCCATCATTGCTTTTCGTATGTAATTCTTTTTCCTTATTCTTGCAAATAATCTCATCTCTTTCATTAATCTATATACCTTCTTGTGATTTATCTTTCTTCCATTTCTTTTCAAAACAACTGTGATTCTTCTGTATCCATATATTCCATTGTATTTAAAGTATAACTCTCTAATCGCCTCTTTGATTTCTTTACCTCTATCCTTACTCTTTAATACACGGTAATATGTACTCTTTGAAATACCAGCTATCTTACACAAAAATTCAATATGAAAATCTTTTGCTAGTTTATTTATTATCTCAAGTTTTTTTTTACTTCTCTTTCTTCAAGTATCTTTTCTATCAAAAGTTTTAAGTAAGCATACTCAGATTTTAATCTCTCCACAATCGAACTCTACTTTCAGGGATATCTAAGAGAAAATCAATAATCTTCTTAGGAATTTTTTCATCCATGTAAAGTCTAATGACTTCCTGTTTTATATCCAAAGCATACAATGCTTTTGACCTTTCTTAGCCAAAGAAAAACACCCCCTTGTTGGTTATATTGTATCACTTCGGAGGTGTTTTCACTTCTTTTTTATCTTGTCTCATTTACTGGAGTCAGTGCACACCGGACTTAGCCCTGGAAGTTAAACAAATAAAAAAGAATTATTTAGTTATTTTCAAACTATTTGTTCTTTTTTCACTTATGCCTCATATACCATTATTCCTATTTATTCATGGCAAGTTTGTAAGTTTTAAAATAAAATAGCAGCGTTTTTATCTTTTTACACTTAAAGGAAAATTTTTCTAACACTTTCTTTACTACAACATATTTTATAGTGATATCTACAAGATTTGGAATTTCTGAATTAGTTAAATTGCATAAAACTATTATACAGTAATCAGACCAATATCTATTCCAAATCCCACAAATAGCTGATTAAAAAGAATTTATATTTTTATTTTCTAATTTTTATCTTATATATCATTAATTTAATTTAACAAGTTTTCGCTAAAAAATCCTCAAAAAATTTAGGCTATTTTCTAAGCTTTTATAGTTTTTCATATGTGTTTCTAACAATAAAATGAAGTATCACACTTATGCAAAAAAGTTAGCATGACCATCTTTTTTATTATAAATTTATTTTGACGTTTATATTTTTATAGTTTATAATTTATATGAATTTTTATTTAACTATTTCGAAAACAAAAATTACTCAACAAAATATCTAATCTTGTCTTTGTTAAATCTAAAAGAATGTATCTAAGAAAGTATCCTGATCATATCTTTGTTTTGATTTTATCTCTTATGTATTTAACTAATATTCAATCTATGAGAAGACTATATGCTTATCTTTTAGATGGAAGAATAAAAATAAGTAATCTACCTTCAAGGCAAACAATACACTATAGATTGAAAAGATTATCAAAAAAGAAAGTAAGTAAGAAATTAAAAAGACTTTTTAGCACACTGCTAGTTATCGACAGTAG
>NZ_JACHEX010000006.1 GCF_014201655.1 Thermosipho japonicus | reverse complement strand
AATTTATGGAAAGAGAAATAAATAGGTTGATATATAGCAAAAGATGGGAAATAGAATGGTATATAGAAAGACTGAAGCAGAGGATAAAGATGAGATATGCATGGATTGCAGCGATCTATGGTTTTGTCACGGATGTATAACAAGGGGCATGCAAAAAGCATCAGAGAAGGGAGAAGGATGCTTATGGAGAAAAGAGATTTTAGAATCAAAGCCGTTGCTATTAGAAAAGCTAATAAAAGGATAGGAGAAAAACATATCTTGAAGAATGTTTCTTTTGACATCTTCATGGATGAGATACTTGCATTGATAGGTCCCAACGGTGCGGGAAAAACGACCACCATACGTTGTATATCTGGAATTTACAAAATCGATTCTGGTGATGTTGAAAAGAATCACAACCTTAGAATCTCTGTGATGAGCGAAAAGGACTTTCTATGGGAAGGGGATAGCGGCTATAAAAATATCGAGAGGGTTTACAGGTATTTCGAAGGAAAGTTGAGTAAAGAAAAGATAAATCATTACTCGGAAAAGCTCGGATTGAAGGAGTTTCTGGAAAAGAAGGTTCACACTTATTCAAAAGGTACAAAAAGAAAATTATCTTTCTTGCTTGCCCTCCTTCCAGATCCTGATCTTTTGATACTTGACGAGCCAATGAGCGGGCTCGATCCAATATCGAGAATAAACATGAGGGAGATGATAAAAGAGCTCAAAAAAATGGGGAAGAGCGTCCTCATAACTTCGCATGACCTTGCTGAGGTAGAAAAGCTCGCCGACAGGTTCGTCCTGATAAAAGACGGCAAAATTCTGGCTGATGATCTGATATGGGATATCTTGTCAAAATACCAAACCCTTGAGCAACTTTTCATCGATATGGTTAAGGAGGGAAAATCATGAAAAAAGAACTCGGGTATTTCTGTGAAATGAACTTTAAGAAACCTCCTTTTTACTTCGTGATGATTTTCATAATGGCTCTTTTCTCTTTCACGCTGTTTCAACTGTTTACAGACGAATCGATAAAACAGATCCTCGCAAGCCGGGATGTTGCAAGAGTATATGTTACAGAGACGGTATATGTAATGAGTTTGAGTATGATCATAATGGGCATCTTTGCAAATCTTCAGCAGATACTCATTCCGGAAAAAGAGAGTGGAAGGATTGAATTTCTCCTGTCGAATGGATTCAGGATAAAGAGTTATTTGAAGAGTGCCTTGCTTATCATGTGGCTTTCCGGAGAGATTTACCTTGCTGTCTTTCTGACAGTCTTTTTCATCCTGAAACAGCGTTACCTTCCCAAAACGCCCATCGCAGACATGTTGATAATCTTCGTCTACATAACTTTCGTAAATCTGGGCGTGTCGGCTTTTATAAGCAGTGTTGTGCTGAGAATAAGAAGGGTTGCCATTATGAGATTTCTCACAATGACCAGTGTGTTTGCAATCGGTTATGGGGGAAATGTTTTGATAAACACGACTGTGAAAAACTTTCAAGGTGATATCTTCACGCTTTTGCTGACTTTCTCGCTCATCACAGGAGTGGGATTCCTCACATTGGGAATATTTTTTGGAAAGGGTGTAAATCAAGAGACAGTGGTCCTTACAATTCCAGAGTGAACTGAGCGTGTGGTAACTTCCACTTCATGTAAATCAAATTATTTTATCTATTCTATCTTCGTGTGTGCTAAATTTTTCCTGTTAAAACAAAGATAAGCGATGCAAAGACTATGATACCTGTCAAGAAAATGGAAATTGACTTGTTATATCGTTTTATGTAGAGGATGTCGAGCAAGGACATTCTTGGTAAATAATAACCTTATATTACAAAATTACAAAGTCGCAGTTGCCCGGTTTGTTCTTTTTGGCTTATCAGATACGCAAGGTCACAGTATTTTTGAACTTAAGTGCCTTATCACTTAGAGGTAAAAGGTAGCATAAAACAGTTGATGTAAAAATAACAAGAGGCCCTGTATCCTAAAATAGAGTAAACCCCATACCCATCACCTCCATGTTTCTGTTATACACGGAAAAATTCAAACGCTGTGAGTTTACAAAAAACATGACACTCCAGAAATAGCTTTACAAGATTGTTTGAGAACACCCTGAAATTGCCTTCATGACTTGAAAACCATATAGATTGTGTTAGCTTTCGCATGGAGGATGGGAAAATAAAAAAAGTTTAACATCTTTTATTTTAAATACTATTCCATCCATGAAAACAAAAGCGTATATCTCTTCTAATGGTCTGCTTTGCCATTCTCTAATTTCTGGTAATATCTTATTAGTAATTTTACTTATCATTTCAGCTGATAATTCTACACCATATATATCTTCAACATTCTTAGCTATATCTTTCGTACTTAATCCTAAACCATACATCCCTATTATTCTACTTTCAATATCTGAGATATCCTTTTTATACTTTGGTATTATTTTCGGTTCATATTCCCCATTTTTATCTCTGGTTATTTTCAATTCTATCTCACCCATGCTTGATCTTACCTTTTTTGAGCTGTATCCATTTTTGGAGTTATCCGTTTCTTTATTTTCCTTATCGTATTTCTCATATCCTAATTCATCTTCTAATTCCGTTTCTAATATTTCTTGTATTATCGGTCCCATCAATTCTTTAATCTTGTCAAAAATATACGTCTTTCATTGTATTTACTTCTGGATCCCTTGCTATTAACTTTGCTAATTTTTCAATGTTACTTTCTTCCTTTTTCTTCTTCTTTACCATTTAAAATACCCCCTTCTTGGTTTTATTTTACCATACCAAGAAGAGGGTTACCTATTTCCTATATTTTTCATCTACACAAATTTTTTTATGGTCTCTTTCAAACAGCATGGCTTCGGTACTCCACCAGAGCCATGTTTTTTAATCTTGCTTGATATCTTTCTTCGTTGCAGAATTTTATGTATTCTTCTATTAACTTTTTGTATTCTTCTTTTGTTTTTTCTTTGTTTATTTTTACCATTTCTTCTTTAATATGAAAATCTTTTGCTAGTTTATTTATTATCTCAAGTTTTGTTTTTTTACTTCTCTTTCTTCAAGTATCTTTTCTATCAAAAGTTTTAAGTAAGCATACTCAGATTTTAATCTCTCCACAATCAAACTCTACTTTCAGGGAAATCTAAGAGAAAACCAATAATCTTCTTAGGAATTTTTTCATCCATGTAAAGTCTAATGACTTCCTGTTTTATATCCAAAGCATACAATGCTTTTGACCTTTCTTAGCCAAAGAAAAACACCCCCTTGTTGGTTATATTGTATCACTTCGGAGGTGTTTTCACTTCTTTTTTATCTTGTCTCATTTACTGGAGTCAGTGCAGAAACTGGTATATAAGGGGTATATAAGTGAAAGAATTCAAGAAAACACTCGAAAATCCTTGAGATCAGAGAAAGATCTTCCATTAAACAAAATCTATTTCACCTGGATTGAAAAAACTCCAGCGATGTTATAGAAACTCACTTCATTTCCTTGTGATTTATGCCAGTAAGCATGTCAGATATTTCTATCAGCGATCTTTTTCGATTCACTCACATACGTTTCTATTATTTTTCTGAATGTTTCGTTATTTTGCATTAAATCCTCGAATTCCCCAATCGCGGAAATCCTACCATTTTCAAGGAAGACTATTTTGCTGGCAATGCCAATGATGTTTGGTTTGTGCGAAATCATGACAGTCGTTCTTTTCTTCAGAAATTCAGATAGCTTTTCCAGCAAAAACTTCTCGGTTATCGTATCGAGGTTTGTGAGAGGTTCGTCCAGAACAACAACGGGTTTATCTGCGTAGAAAAGTCTGGCAAGCTGGATTCTTTGTTTTTCTCCCCCTGAAACGAAGCTTCCCCCTTCTCCTAAGTTCCTTCCTTTCAAGTGTTCTATTCCGAGCTCTTTTATCACTCTGTTGAGTTTATCTTCATCGTACTCCCTTCCAAGGATTATGTTGTTTTCCAGTGTGTCGTTAAATATACCAACATTTTGAGAGTAAAAAGCTACATGTTCAAAAACGGCTGAAGACGGCAATCGTTTTAAATCATTTCCAAGAAACTTTACCACTCCCTCGTAGTTCTCTTCCAGACCGAGCAATATGTTCAGCAAGGTGGATTTCCCTTCTCCGGAAAGTCCCACTATGGCAACGATCTCACGGGGTTGTATCTTGAAACTGATCTGTTTTAAAATGGGGTTCTCCGGATCGAAACCGAAAGCGACATCTATCAGTTCGTATACGGGACTTCCAGGAATGGGTTTTATTTTAGAGCTCTTGAAGGTTTCCTCGGCTTGCTTTACCTCATCGAAATAAGCAAGTACAGCATCCAAGTTTGCTGATACTCGCGTGGTAACACGAGCCAGCTCCCGGAACATGTACAGGGGCGCCACCACAAAAGAAAAATAGCTCCACAACGCCCATATCGTTCCCACGGTCATCTTTCCACCTATTACCAGATAAGCTCCGTAGGCCAGAATGAATAGTCGTGTGAAATATTCCGGTAGATTCACCATCAGTTTGTCGAATCTTGAGCGAGGAAGCTCTGCCTTCAAAGCGGTGTCTGCTATCTCCTGGTACATCCTTTCGCACTCTTTCTGACACTTTTTCTGAGCTCCCCCTGCAAGAACTTCGTGGATGTTTTCAAAGGTTTCGGTTATGAAATTTGTCACACGCCGAATCATCTCGTATGTTTTTGCATACGGTCGTTCTGTTACCTTACCAATTATGTTCAAATAAATTCCAACTATCAAGGCGTTGATCACGAATAAAATAAAGAAGATCTTGCTCCACACGAAAACCGTCGCCAGAATGAATATGCTCCGGATTATTACTAAGGCATTTTCAAAAAAGCCGTAATCTAACAGGAGGAAAGCGTCGTTGAGTTGATGATTGATCAAAGTGGCATAATAGGCAGAACCCTTTTGCTTGAGCTTCTTCCAGGGAAAGAAGAACGATAGGTTAAAGATACGACTGGAAAGATCCGCAACAGCTCTGTACTTTGCCCTCAAGTAGATCTGATCTCCAACATATGTCAAAACAAATGATGTAGCGTAGACTAGTCCGAGAAGGTAGAGCGTGTTCAGTTTCAGTTCCATTTTTGTTAACCCGTTAATAACATCCCGCACAAGAAGAGGAACAAAAAAATCAAACGCAACTGAAGATGTCGCGAGAAAACCGCCTATAACTATGAGTACCAGAAAGCGTTTTCTGACCAAAGAATAAAAGCGAAAGATTTTTCGAATGCTCTTAAGATTCATGCTTTCCCCCCTCCTGCATATTATTGATAATGATACCTAACTGACGATGAGAGTGAGGAGGGAGAAGTTTTCCCTCCTCATTCTGTGCTTATCCCTTTAGCTTTGAGCTTTGACAGCAGGCTCCGCTCAAACAGCTTGGATTCATAATTTTGTTTCGCTCCCGATATTGAAAACAATAAGGACATGCAAAATTACATGATTCAGCAGGAAGTAATGTCTCAAACATCTCGTTCTTAGTATTCATAATATATATATATTTGGAATCTAAACATCCCACCCCCTTCGCTTGACTATCAATACCTATCAAGACTTCCATACTTTCCACCATCTCCTTCACACCAACGCTGTGCTTACTCGGTGGAGGTAGTGGGCTGTCCGTTGCATCATTTACCTCCGTCTCACCAGCAAAGATCAATTCACATCCAAAGATAAAAATGATCATAACCGCAAAAAACTTCCTCATTCTCCCAGCCCATCGACAAACACTAATACAACCTATATGGTTTTCAAGTACAGCAACCAATATGTGAGTATCATGAATTTAGTTTTTAAAGACTCTTCCGGTGTGTAATATTTTTGTAAACTTGAAGCACTTGATTTTTTTCGCGTATAACAGAAACACTCAATTAAAATCTCCTCTCTAACAATAGAGTATGAATACCTGTTTCTTTCCTCGACATTGCTTGATAACCACCACAACTGCATCTGCAAGCAACTGTACTTTCAGAACAATCTGTGTGTTTCGTTATCCGCATTTGTCTTATCAGCGAAAATGATTCCAGGTAAAAGTAAGAGTATTAGAAATACAGCTAAAAGAATTCTCCTCATCCCCCCTTATCCCCTCTTTTCTTTCTCTCACTTCACCTTTTATCACATCTTATATGGTTTTCAACTTTTGCCTGTTCTGAAATCCTCTTTAGAAGGCCATTTCTAGCACCAAATTTTATGAATTTTGAAACAATTCGATTTTTTGAGGTATAACTATAAAGAGATAATTAAAAATGAAAGGCGTAGAGTGCTTGAAAGAAACTTTAAAGTACGGCGCGTTTTCTCTTTCAGTGATAAATTATCCATTAAGAAAATTCTACGATACTATCACATAAATTTTCCAAGAAATTCCGGGAGTGCGAAACAATCAGAATTATAGACTCGCTTGATTTGCTTTTTATCAGTTCTTTTAATGTTCTAATCTTTGCTCCATCCAAATAAGTTGTTGGTTCATCTAAAAGATACAGATCTTTATCACCTTTTGCAAATGTTCTTACTATCGATATCCTCTGTCGTTCTCCCCCGGAAAGGTTGCGACCGCCTTCTTCCACTTCTTTTTCAAGTGAGAGATCATCAAGAAATTCCAGTAGCTTATTATCAAGAGATTTCTCTTCTCCAAGAAGTATGTTTTCTTTAACCGTTCCCTTGAATAAAACCGAATGTTGAGGAAGATAACCAATTCTGCTATAATACGAATTTATCTCGATTTTATTCAGCGGTACGTTGTTGACAAAAACATAGTTCTTTTCTATACCTAAAAGCCCCAGAATGATCTTTATTACCGTGCTCTTTCCTATTCCGCTTTTTCCAAAAAGCCCAACAATTTCACCTTTTTGGGCATGCAGTTTGAAGTTTTCAAGCAACAAAGTTCCACTTTTGTAAGAAAAACTTGGTATGTATATCTTCAGCGATTCGATTTTTCCATTCAAGTGTTGTTGCACGGCAGTAATATCGCATCTTTTTGTAAACGGTGTTTCCAAAATTTCTGAAAGTCTTTTGGACACAACTTTTATCTCTTGGCGATGTATGTTGAAATCCCAGAAGTTTCTAGCTGAATCGTAAATGTAGTTTACCACCATCAATACCGCCACCAAACCACCAGCTTGCATAGTACCTATTTTCATTTGATAAACCCCTACGATAATTGCTATGACATAGCCACTATTAAAGAGTATAGTAAGTGGTATGTTAAATAGAATAATTGACTTTACTCGTCTGATATCATTCTTTGTATACTCCTCATTGAACTCCTTAAATTTTGTTATAGAAAATTTTTGCTTCAAAAACACCCTGAACATCTCCATACCCTGGATGTATTCCTTCAACCTACTTACAAACTCTGTCTGTGACTCAAGAGCTTTGTGTGTTAAAACTCTAATCTTAGGATTCACGTAGTGAGCCAATACGAAAAAAATCACCAAAGGAAGGATTGATACAACAATGGTCAAGGGATTTAAAAAGAGCCCAACAGTTAAGGCAAATGAAAACGTGAGTAAGTCTTTCATGAAAAACACTAAACTTGGATAGAAAAATTTTTGAATTCTTTCCGTATCTGAACTAATGTAGGTTAACAATCTACCTGTTTCTAAAGAAGAAATCTGGTTGAAATTATTCTGAGCCACTTCAAATATAGTTTTCCTTAGCGATGAGGAAAAAAATCTCATTCTACTTTCAAAGATGTAATACGAAATATACATTAAGAATTCCTTCGATAGACTTACCATTAGAAGCAGTATTATTTGAATTTTGAACAGATTGCTCGAAATACTCTTAGTCAATATGGAGTTAATGATATTTCTCGAGAGCAACGGAATGGGAATTGTCATCCCTGTTGCACAAACAAGCAACAAAAAGGCAAAAAGAAGGTATAAAAAATGTTCTTTAAACAACTGCAATATCTGCTTTTTAGTGTATTTTTTCACATTCATATACCTCCTTTAAAATTCTGTTGGGATAAAACAAACTTATTGAAAAATTTTTGTATTTAATTTATAATAGCAGACTACCACAAAACATTAAAAATACTTAATAAAAATATATTACAAATTAAACCATTAGCCAGTGCATCAAAGTAATTTTTTCCAGAAAGTAAGTCAACTGTTCTGTGTCCACCACAACATAAATATTTTATGGGGCAATCTAGGCAAATCTCTTGAACAATAGGCAATCCAAAAACTGTTTAAGATCGAAACTGATGAACCATTTCCTTTAGTTTTTCCTGTTCAGTAATGTGACAAATTTTAAATCTATAACTTATTAATTCACTGCAAGGATACAAATAACCATCTGGATCAAGAGACAATTGATTGTAAAGCGCAGAACAGTTATATCTTTTAAGTTGATTAACAATCTAAATTTAATCTCCTCAGCAAAATAAATTTTAATTTTATTACAATTAAATAAACATTACCTATTCTTATTTTATATCTTACTATATCTTATATGGCTTTCAACTTTTGTCTTTTCCGAAATCCTCTTTAATATGGCATTCACAAAACCAAATTTTATGGAATCTGGACTAATTGAATTTTTTGAGGTATAAATATAAAGGGGGGATTGGAAATGAAAGTCATAGAGAGCTTGAACGATATTTTCAAGTATGGTGCGTTTTCTTTACCGGCGGCGAATTATCTATCTTGTGAAGGAAATATTCCAAAAGATTACAGGGAAATTCTCTGTATCTTGAAGCTTGCATGGAAAGGTAATTTCAAGGAAGCACTCGAGAAAATAGATAAAACTTTAAAAAACTACAAGTCTGAAACAGTAAAGTATATTCTTTTAGCGAACAAACTTGTGTTTTTAAAATATATAGGTCAACTGAATCTGGATTTATACAGATACTTGAAAAGAAAACTTCCTAAAATGTCAAAGTCCATAAGAGATACTGTTATCGTTACTTTGATAAGTTTTGAAGCAGATAAAGTTAATTCTCTGCGAAAAGTACGGGTGTGGAAAAACGATTACAGAAAATCCACACTCTCACTTTTGTATCTTTCTCTGGCGAGAAGAGAGGCAAGTTCTGAAAAATTCTCTAAAGCTGTACATAATTACATACAAGCCTATAAACAGGCTAAAGAAATTCCTCATCCTACCTGTATTGTTTCCTCCTTGAACGATCTTGCATGGGATATTAAAGAAAAACATCCAAGGCTCGCCTACAAAATTTCTCAAGGAGCTGTTTTTTGGCTTGGATATTACCGTGAATCACCTGGTAATCTGTTCGGTGTAATAGATACCCTGTTCGTGACTGAAAAAATAATCAACGCGTTTTCCATTTACAAAACATCGAAGATAATAAAATCACTGGAAGTTCCAAAAAGATACGAGAAGCTTTTGAAAGAAGCAGAGAAATACATTCCAAAATTTGACGTGTCGATCTATGTAAACACAAAAAGTTTGAGAAAGTCCATAAGAGAGATTATAGAACCGTACAGAAAAGAGAAGGTATCAACCGGAAGGATATCGGAGATAATAACCACGAAGGAGAAAAGGATCCGGGGCAACACGTTGAGAAAAATATTGGACGGAAAGAGAGTGGAAAGTTTAAAACTTCCCTATCCCTTGTACAACGAATATATAAAGATATTGATAAAAAAGCAATTTGAAGAGGCGCTGAAAAAATTAAAACAGATTCCACTTTCTGAAAGAGAGCGATTTTTTATATGCACATACACAGCGCAGGTTGAAAGAGCAAAGTTTTATCTGTCAAGAAAAGACAAATTTAAAGAAACATACAAACTGCTTGGGGATATCGAGAAATTTGGAAAGCACATGGCAAGAAGATACGAAACAATGAAATTTGTGGTAGAAATGATAAAAGCGCACCCTTATGTAGAAGGGCGAAAAGCGGTAGTTAAGAAAGCAATAGATAAAATAGAGATAAAGAAATTAAGGAAAATCATTCAGAGATATATAGAACTTGACGAACCAGACAGAAAACTAATAGACAGTTTTTTGAGAAACTATGGCAGATATGATGGGATAGAGTTTGGGATAAGCTTGATGGCACCAGAAGTGGTAAGGGAATTTGCGAAGAAATACCAACTAAAGATACAACCAACGATTTTGGCATTCTGGTGTGTGGATGATAAAAGGACAAGAGGAAGATTGGAGAGAGTTTTAAGAAAAATATCTGTTTGAAACATTAAAAAGTGAGAAGGCCATAATTAGTATGTTATTATAATGTTTTTGAGAAAAGGGGGTAAAAATCGCATTGACTTTGCTAAGAAAATAAAGTTTTTCTCCAACAAAAGAAAGATTGTAGTAAGATAGTTAATGATATAGACCACAATGGAATTTACTGACAATACGAGATGCTAGAATAAAGAAAAAAGATGTTTTGATCGATACTAACTTATTCATCGAATCATTCGCTTCGAGGGAATTTGGAATTTTATCATCACCATTGGCATAATTAACATGATAATTACGGATTTTTCATCGCACAATATAGATGTGTTCTTGTCGAAGAACAGGTTAGAAGATCTTTACCCTATATTTCTTAAAGAGCTTCAAGATGAATAAATTTTCACGGTGAGCGTAGGCATCAATTACCTCAAAGATAAAAAATAGGAAAACTGAAATTCAAGTCAAAAGGCGTATATCAGTACATCGCATCTGCAAAGTACGATTTTATTGTTGTGAGTTATGATAATGATTTCGATAAGATTCCAAATGAAAACATTCACAATTTGGAAATCATAGCAAGATAGCATTATCACTTGCTTTTTTGGTATTATTGATGTAAAGATATCTAGAAGGAAAAGTGACAAATGGAAAAGGTTTTGATACTTAAACTTGTTCAATTAATTAAACGCAGAGAATTTTAAATAATAACTAATAACTTTCGAAGAGGTAAAAGAGTGATAGAGCTCTATGTGACAATTGAAAAAGACAAATATGGTTTTTACTCAGGAGAAGTTGTGAAAATCTCTGAATGCTATTTCCAAAGTAAAATCATCCAAAAATTAATAAATATAATATAAGTAGAAAAAGTATTGGAAAAGAACCTGTCGTTACTTTTTTAGAAGTCAGAAAATCGTTTTTGTGAGTTCAAAACTTTAAAAGAGTAACTGACATGAAGGTAAAAAAATGAAAACACTTGAGGATATAAAGAAAAATCTGAAAAAACAAATAAAGAATATCAAGCGAATTCAAGCCGAGATAATTGTCTCCTTCGGTTCTTAGTTCGATAGGTTTCATACTACCAAACCTTTCCTTATCACACAAAAAATCAGTTCAGTACTTTTCTATATTTATAATACATATCCTTGTGTAGCCAAGCTTCCCAGTATCTTTAGCCTTTTAAAAATAAATAAAATTTGTTTAAAACTCAACTTCAACACAACTTTTATATCTCAAAATTTTGAAAAATGTATTTTTTCATGATATAATATATACAAACGTATACTTGGAGGGGTTGGTATGACACTTGAGGAAAAACTAAGTATTCTTTCTGCTGCTGCAAAATACGATGTTTCATGCTCTTTTGGAGAGAGAAAAAAAGATTTTGTGTATTACAGCGTGGCAAGCGGTAGGTATGTTCCTATCTTAAAAATATTATTTTCAAATGCATGTATATACGATTGTGCATACTGTATAAACAGAAAATCAAATAATATAAAACGTGCAAGTTTTACAGTGGATGAAGTTGTGAAACTAACTGTGGATTTTTACAAAAGAAATTACATAGAAGGTCTTTTTTTAAGTTCGGCTATAATAAAGGATCCAAACTATACTATGGAGCAATTGGTAAACGTTGCAAAAAAGCTAAGAGAAGAAGAAAAATTTCCTGGCTACATTCACTTAAAAATAGTTCCAGGAGCAGATGAAATGTTAGTTGAAAAGGCTGGGATGTACGCAGACAGGGTAAGTATAAATGTAGAATTTTTAAAAAAAGATGCATTTTTTAATCTTGCACCTGAAAAAAAGCCAGAAGCAATACAAAAACCACTACAAACTTCCGCAATCAAATATCTTCAATACATTGAAGAAAAAAAGAAATATTCACATGTAAAGCCTTATTCTCCTTTGGGACAAACAACACAGATAATAGTTGGGGCAACTAACGAATCAGATAAAAAAATTATAGAGTTTTCAAGTAAACTCTATAAAATATATAAACTTAAAAGGGTGTATTATTCTGGATATATAGCCATAAACAAAGATAAAAGGCTTCCACAAAGGAGTGAAAATTCCTTAAGAGAGCACAGATTGTATCAAACAGATTTTCTCATAAGATTCTACAATTACTCTATAGAAGAAATTTTTGATAACTGTGAAAATCTGGATTTAAATATCGATCCAAAATCTTTGTGGGCTCTCAAACATCCAGAATTCTTTCCAATAGATATATTCAAAGCAACATTTGATGAATTAATAAGGATCCCCGGGATTGGCCTTAAATCTGCTCAAAAAATAATCATGCTAAGAAAACATGGAATACTTAACTTTGAAACTCTAAAAAAAGCAGGAATTTCTCTAAAAAAAGCAAAAAACTTCATCACTATTAAAGGAAAAAACTTTAAAGATTCAAAGACTTATATGCCTTTATTTGAATTTTCTCAAAATGGGTGGGACTTGTAAATGGTGGTATCATATGATGGAACCTTTAATGGACTGCTTAAACTAATTCAATTTTGCTATAAAAACAACATAATACCAGATTTTGTCTTAAAAAAAGAAAGGAAAAATTCAATTCTTATCGATCTTTCTGAAATAGAATTTACTAAAAAATTTATACATGACAATTCCGTTTTTTTACCATTTCTTTCTGAAATCAGAAATATTGAATCGCTAATTATAAAATATGTTATTACCAAAAATATCTTTTTAGAAAAAACACTTAGAAAAATTTCTAAAGATGTATTGAATGAATTTGAAAAAATTAAAAGAAAGCTTTACTTTTTAGAATACAATGGAGTATTTATATCTTCATTTTTCTCTAATTCTAATATAATAGATCTTTTATTCTTATACTTTCTTGAAAGACTCAAAAATGAAAAATTCATTATATACGATGAAAAAAGAAAGATTATTATTACATACAATAACAAAACAAAAAAAGTTTTAAAAGAAAATAAAGTAAATCTTTTTGTACAAAGCTACGATCCTGCTCTGCATCTTTGGAATATATACCAAAAAAGCATTACTATATAATTATTTTTTTCTTTTCATCTTATACATTAAATCATCTGCATCCCTAATAGCATTGTCTATATTATCATCTTCAATCTTTGAAATACCCCATGAAAATGTTGGTGAAAATTCAAAAGAATTTTTAAATTCTTCAAAAATTTTTTTAATCAAATCTTCTGCTATATTCTCATCTTTACTTTTCAAAACAATTAAAAATTCATCGCCTCCCATCCTAATGAGAAGATCTGAAGAGTTAATATTCGACTTAATTATACTTGAAAGTTTTTGCAATACCTTATCACCGACATCATGCCCCAGCGTGTCATTGATTTGCTTAAATTTATTTAGATCAACAAAAACTAGCACATCGCCTTTCTTCAAAAAATTACTATTTAAAACTCCTCTGTTATACGCCCCAGTTAATTTATCTATAATACTTTGTGCATATAATATATTTACCTCCGTAGATTTTTCTTTGTATTCAAAAAGAATATTTGACGCAAAACTTAAATAAATTGCAATTATTCCATACGGCGAAAAAAATCTTGTTGGAACTTTCAAAATCATAACTAAAGCATCATGAAATACAGCTATCGCAAAAAATGAAGAAAAAAGCATATCAAGAGGTATATATGCCCTAAAAGTTATATATACTATATACAATGCATCAATCATTAAAAGAGGAGATATGTATGTCGAAACAACTTTCAATTGGTATTCAGAAAGTGTTAGTAAAGGTAAGAATCCCGCTGTAAAATTCAAAAATGCTACAATCTTTCCCACTTTACCAACTTTTGAAAAGTTATAAGTTTCAAATCCAACAATTATTAATAAAAGCGAAAAATATGCAAATGATATAAATAATTTCCTCATAGGAAACCAAAAAGCTTCAAATGATACAAGATCAAAAACCCATATAGAGGCAAAAATACTTGAAAGTCCAAAATATATATATGCATTTTTTCTTGAAAGTGTCGTATTTTTTGAAAGCATTAAAAGCAATATCCCAAGTGTTAAAACTAGTCCTATAGATATATTTATTAAATTATCAGATAGAAATTTTAAACAGAAGTATTTTATCCTTTCTTTGCTATCTATCAAATAAAAACCATCAAGTCCAATTGAATAAACTCCACTGATTTCAACTTCCAAAGTTTTTATATTCTCTGGAATCTCAAACAACATCGGAATAAACCAAGAATGAGCATTCCTGTCATTAAATCCATATTTCCCTATCAATTTTCCTGAAGAATGTACTTTAATATATGAACATTCAACATATGGAAAATATATATATCTATACCCGCTTGGAATTTTAAATTCCAGATTAATAGTTTTCCTGGAATCTAAAACCATTGAAATAGGAAGCTTTATTCCATTCTCTGCTTTTTCTATCTTCACTCCTTTTGGATGCGAAAAATAATAAAAAAACATAGGAAATAATAAAAAAATTAAAAAAGCAATTAAAAAATATTTTAGATAAAATCTAAACATCTAAAACGCCTCCTACGTTTAATTTTAACATAAAAAAAACTAAAAATCCGACATAAAGATTCCAGATTTATACAATAATTTTTAATTTCAAGATTCTTCAAAAATTAATGCTTTTTAGCAAAGAACAAATCAAAAAAGCATATTTTACAAGATTCAACAATTTTACATTGTTTGACATAAAAAAAAAGATAGAATATAATTTTAATGTATCGGGGTGTAGCGCAGTTGGCTAGCGCGCTTGCATGGGGCGCAAGAGGTCGCTGGTTCAAGTCCAGTCACCCCGACCAAAAGGCCGGGTAATCCGGCCTTTTATAGTATATAATATAGAAAACCATCATAGGCTAAGGGAACACCGGTGAAAGGCCGGGGCTGCCCAGCAACCGTAACCGGGGACGAAATCCACAGAATGCCACTGGGAGCATTTCCTGGGAAGGCGTGGAGAGTAGGTTGATCCGGGAGCCGGGAGACCTGCCTATGATGAAAGTTACTTCCCGAATGCTAGGGCATTTCGGGGAAATTTTTGTTTTTATTAAGGTGAAAATATGAAAGGATGCTACTTACTATTAATCGAATTACCAATGGATATTGAAATTAAAAAATGGAATCTAAAAAAAGGTACTTACGTATATGTGGGCTCTGCTATGAACAACCTCGAAAAAAGAGTATCTAGACACCTGTCAAAATCTAAAAAGTTACACTGGCATATTGACTATCTTCTCGATAAATCAAGCGTAAAATCAGTTATAATGGTTTCTTCAAATACAAAATGCGAGGAAAAGATTTCACTCTACATGTCTCAATTTTTTACAGGTCCTAAAGGGTTTGGCAGTTCAGATTTAAAAGTACAGACTAATCTATATTATATAGATAATTTCGATAAATTTTCAAAAATAGTTTCAAACATACTCAAGGGGGAATTAAAATGAAAGAGGCGGGGTACCTTGAAGAAATTGCTAATAAACTTTTTAAAATTAAAAAGCAAACTCCATTGCCAATGTTCAAGGACAAAAGAGTTTATGTATTTGCAGCAGATCATGGAGTAGTACAAAACGGAGTTTCCGCATATCCTAAAAATGTCACCTATCAAATGGTTCTCAATTATTTTAAAGGTGGCGCAGGCATAAACGTCTTTGCAAGGCATATGGGTCTTAAATTTTTTGTGGTGGATAGTGGTGTAGATTATGATTTTGAAGATAATCCTTCATTGATAAAAATGAAAGTAGGACATGGTACAAAAGACTTTTCAAAGGGACCTTCAATGACAAGAGAAGAAGCAATTACATGTATTGACTATGGAATGAAAGTTGCAAAAAAAGCCATAAAACAAGGGGCTGATTTACTTGTAATAGGTGACAAAGGTATTGGTAATACAACAACAGCAACCGCAATATTTGCCGCATTTGGTTTTGATGTGGATAAAATAACTGATATTGGAACACCTATACCTCCTTCTTCCGTAATAAAGAAAAGAAATATTGTAAAAAAAGCTTTGAAAATAAATAGACCAAACCCAAATGATCCAATTGATGTCCTCTCAAAGGTTGGCGGATATTGCATAGGCCAAATGGCAGGTTTTATTTTAGGCGCTTTTCAAAACAAAGTTCCTGTGGTTATAGATGGATTTCCAACAACCGCTGGATTTTATCTAGCATACAAGATAAATGAAAGAGTTTTAGATTACGCCTTTTTCGGACATTTATCAAAAGTTAAAGGGCACAAAGTCATTTTAGATAGCCTAGGTGTAAGACCTATTTTAGATCTTGATATGAGACTTGGAGAAGGAACTGGCGCAGCTTTATCTGTTTATTTAATAGAAGCCGCTATAAAATATTTTAACTTTAAAAATGAAAAGGTGATATCATGATAACCCTTATAACTGGTGGTGTAAAATCTGGAAAAAGTAGTTTTGCTTTAAAATTATCTGAAAACTTTAAAAAAAAGGCATTCATTGCAACTGGTGTTGCTTTTGATGAAGAGATGAAAAAAAGAATAGAAAAACATAAACAAGAAAGAATAGGTTTTGACACCTTTGAAGAACCTGTAGAGATCTACAAAATCATTGAAAGTCTAAATCAAAAATATGAAGTTGCAATACTTGACTGTCTCACAACCTATCTTGGAAACCTATTTTACTATGAAAAAGATATAGAATACTATACAAAAAAACTCATTGATTCACTGCAAAGAGTCAATTACAACTTAATCATCGTCACAAACGAAGTAGGATGGGGAATAATACCTGAAAACAGTCTTTCAAGAAAATATGTAGACAGCTTGGGATTACTCAATAAAAAAGTTGCATCAATTTCAGATAATGTTTATTTAATGGTATCGGGAATAGGGGTGAAAATAAAATGAAAATAGGAACCACTTCATGGCTTATTCCAGGTGGATATCTTGAAAATGTTAAACTAGTTGCAGAAATAGTCGATTTTGTAGAACTTCTTGTTTTTTCATTTGACAAGGAAACAAGGCATATGCTAAAAAATGAACTTCCAGAACTTTATAAAATCTCAAAAAAATATGGGCTAAAATATACCGTACACCTTCCAACGGACTGTATAAACAACGTTGAAGATGCATTTAATTTTTTTGAAGAAAGTAACTTACCAATATTAAATTATGTTGCCCACCCAATAGATTGTATAGAACCTTTATTGAAAAAATCAGACAAAATTTCCGTAGAAAATCTAAAAAAGGACATTTTAATACACAATAGAACGGTATTTGATATAGGTCATCACATTTTAGGCATGAAAGTAACAAAAGAATTTTTCGAAAATACCGTAGAATTTCATTTAATGGGAGTAAAAGGAGATCAAGATCACCTAAAACTTGACAAAGAGACCCTTTTACTTTCAAAAGAATACATGAAATTAATGCCAAATCTTAAATATATATGTTTTGAAGTCTTCGATCTAAACGACTTTTTAGACTCCTACAAACTCTGGAGGGAAAATTTATGATAAAAAATTTTCTTCTTTCACTTTCCTTTATCTCAAGACTACCATTAAATATTAAAGTAAATGATTTTGATAGAAGGGTTAAAAAACTTCCAAGCTTTTTTCCACTCGTAGGTTACATAGTTGGTAGCATATATTATCTTGGAGCTTTATCAAATAACTTAGCGCTTAAAGTCTTTTTCCTTGTATTAGCTTTTTACTTTTTCGATCTTTTCCATTTCGATGGATTTTTAGACACACTTGATGGATTTTTAAATCAATCCAATAAGGAAAAAAGACTAGAAATTATGAGCAAAGGAGACGTTGGTCCATTTGCCGTTTTTTTTGGAACACTGTTTGTAGTCGTTTTCTGGAATCTTTATCTAAATGCAAAACCATTTCATTTCTTTATATCTTCAACATTCGGAAGATATTCTATGGTCCTTTTAATGGCATTTTCAAAGCCTGCCAAAAAAGAAGGACTTGGCGCATTATTTTTTCCTTTTGAAAAAAAGAATTTATTACTTTCAACAATCTTTACATTTTTCCTTATTATATTCTTTAAACAATATATCATTTCATTGGCTGTAACTTTAATAACTGCTTATTTAATATCCAAGATTGCTACTAACAAAATTGGTGGTGTGACAGGAGATGTTCTTGGTGGGACTTGCCTTTTCGTTCATGGACTTATTTTACTTATACTTGAGGTGGTATAGATGGTGTTAATGATACAAGGAACGGCCTCAAATGTTGGTAAAACTATCATTGCAACAGCTCTTTGCAGATATTTTGCAAAAAAAGGAGTAGACGTAGTACCGTTTAAAGCTCAAAATATTTCTCTAAACAGCATAGTAAGCGATGACGGTGGAGAGATGGCAATTGCACAATATATACAGGCAATTGCCTGCAACAAAAGGCCAAGCTATGTTATGAATCCCATACTTTTAAAACCTGATATCACTGGCTCCCAGCTTATTGTAAAAGGAAAACCAGTAGAAAAGATTAAAAACAAAAAATACATGTATTCATCCAAAGAAGAACTTTTAAATGTTGCATATGAATGTCTTAAAAATTTAGAAAAAAAACATGATCTTGTCATTGTAGAAGGTTCTGGATCTGCTGCCGAGATAAATATAAAAGATATCTCAAATATGGCAATTGCAAAAAAGGCAAACGCAAATGTAATATTGGTTGCGGATATTGACAGAGGCGGTGCTTTTGCACAAATTGCAGGAACTATGGTTTTATTCAATAAAGAAGAAAGAAAATTAGTAAAAGGGTATATATTCAACAAATTCAAAGGAGACAAAAGGCTTCTTTTAGACTTTCCTGAAAAGTTTGGAAAAAGATTTAATATAAAGTTTCTTGGGACTATAGAATACTTTAATCACAACCTCTTTGAAGAAGATATTACTCCATTTAAAGAAGGAAAAGGTGATCTAAAAGTTGATATACTAAAGCTTCCACATATATCAAATACATTTGATTTTGAACCTCTCTTTTTAAACACAAATGCAAGGTATGTAGAAAACATAAGGGAAGATGTTGATCTAATTATAATTCCTGGTACAAAATCAACAATTCACGATTTGCTATGGCTAAAAGAAAAAAACACACAAATCAAAAAGGCTCTTTCAAAAAGTGCATTTTTGTTCGGTATATGTGGTGGTTATCAAATGCTTGGCAAAAAACTCGTAGAAGAAAAAAAAGAATATGAAGGACTTGGATATCTCAATTCATATACATACTTTATAGACAAAAAAACTGTAAGAAATGTATTTGCAAAAGAAAAATTATTTAATACAACCATAAAAGGCTTTGAAATTCACCATGGAATTACAAAATCATTTGAAAAACCTTTTTCAAAATTATATTTCAACAAAAAAGTTATAAAAGACGGTGCCATTAAAGATAATATCTTTGCAACATACATTCATAACATATTCCACAACAATGATTTTCTAGAAAAATTCTTAAATTTTTTAAGAATTCAAAGGGGTTACTCAAAAAAAGAAATTGTGGTTAGAACACTGGAAGAAGAAATAGATAAAGTTACTGAAATCATAACGTCTAGTCTTAATATGAAGGAGATTGAGAAAATTGTTTATTCTTTTAATTAGTCTTCTAATTGACATAACTATTGGTGAGTTTCCTACTTTTATTCATCCTGTTGTATACATGGGATTTATTGGAAAGATTTTTGAAAAATCAAAGCATGCACGTTTTCTTTTAGGAATGTTTGCCTTACTTTTAGAAATTTTGTTTTGGTTTTTTTTGTGTAAAACTTTATTATCAATCTCAAAATGGTTTGAAATTTATTTTTTAACATCCACTTTTTCTATAAAGTCATTATATTCTCATGTAAAAAGGTGTTATGAAGATGATGTAGAAAAACTTAGAAGAAACGTATCATACATTGTAAGTAGGGATGTTTCAAAATTAAGCAAAGATAAACTTTATTCTGCAGCCCTTGAAAGTTTATCTGAAAACATATCAGATGGTATCGTCGGACCACTCTTTTATTATTTGATTTTTGGAATATATGGTGCGCTCATATATAGAGTAGTTAACACCTACGATGCGCTATTTGGATATAGAAATGAAAGGTATGAATGGTTTGGAAAATTTCCTGCAAGATTCGATGATGTATTAAACTTTATTCCCGCAAGAATTACTGCTTTATTAATTGCCCTTTTTAACTTTAAAGATGCCTTTTCTTATCTAAAAAAATACAGAAGACTAAAAATAAACTCCATGTATCCAATGAGCGCGTTTGCTGGTGTTTTAAACCTTGGATTTGAAAAAGTTGGAGTTTATAAACTTGAAGGAAAATGTGTTGAAAAAGAGGATATTTTAAAGGGACTATCTTTATATACAAAGGTGGTGTTTGTGTGGATAGCAATAGTTTTGTTCACGGTGGTATTAAAGACGAAAATTTTTTAGATTTTTCAATATCTGTAAATCCAATAAAAATTGACTGGATTGATAATGTTATAAGAAAAGAGGATATTTTTAGATATACCTACGTCGATTGGATAGAAGATAAATTTCAAAAAATTTTTGGAGAAAGTGTAATAGTTGCTGGTGCAACCGAAGCATTTCACATAATAGGATATCACATTTTAAACGATGCCTGTGTTATTATACCCAGACCCAATTATTCAGAATACTTTAAAGTTGCACAATTTTCAGCAAAAGAAATTAAAACTCCTTGGTATTTTGTAAATAAAACCCTTGACCTAAATGTTATTGATCACGAAATAAAACTTGCTAGTAAAAAATTTAAAAAGATAGTGTTAATACTTGGAAATCCAAATAATCCAACAGGGATTTATAAAGACTTAGAAGAATTTTTTAAATTAAACCAAAATATAGAAATTGTTCTAGATGAAGCCTTCATAGATTTTGTAGAAAATCCAAAAGATTATGAAAACTTTGATAATGTACTATTGATTAGAACTTTTACAAAATTTTTTGGAATACCAGGAATAAGGGTAGGATATGTAAAAACAAAAAAATACCAAAAAATATTTAAAAAATATAGAATGTCATGGGCTATAGGTGGAATGGGCTACACATTTTTAAATACCCTTTTAAAAAACATCAAGACAGTTAATAGTTTTAAAGATAGATCCATCTCATTTATAAAGGAGCAAAAAGAAAAATTTAAAGACTTTATCTACACAAAAAGTGATACCAACTACTTTCTAGTAGATGTCTCAGATATAGATAACTTTTTAAATTTTTGCCACGGTAGAAAAATCCATGTTAGGGACGCAAGAAATTTTGGACTAAACCTTGTGAGAATAGGTCTTAAAGATGAAAAAAGCAATGAAAAATTGCTTAATACTCTTAGGAAATGGAGGGGATAAAATGGGATACATCCATGTTTACACGGGTAATGGCAAAGGAAAAACAACTGCGGCTTTTGGACTTGCACTTAGGGCAGCCTGTGCCGATAAAAAGGTGTTTATTGGTCAATTTATAAAAGGAATGGATTATAGCGAGCTAAGAGTTCCAGAATTTATAAAGAACATAGAAATAGAACAATTTGGAAGAAATTGCTTCATTTTTAACAAACCAACTCAAGAAGACATCGATGCTGCAAAAAAGGGACTCAAGAGAATTGAAGAAGTATTAAAAAATAAAAAATACGATTTGGTAATCCTTGATGAAGTAAACGTTGCAATCTACTACAAGTTATTTTCTGTTGAAGACGTCTTAGAAGTTCTAAATAAAAGAGATGAAAATGTAGAAATTATTTTAACTGGAAGATATGCTCCAAAAAAATTTATAGAAATTGCAGACCTTGTAACTGAAATGAAAGAAATTAAGCACTATTACAAAAAAGGTGTCAAGGCAAGAAAGGGAATAGAATTTTAACAAATCAAATTTTGATTGAAAATTTATCAATAATTTATCGTTTTGGTTTTAAAAATGAATATAAAAATAGATAAAATACTCCATGTCTTTATAAATTACTTTACCACATTTTAGTAGGGGGGATAGAAGGATATGAAAAAAGTTTTGTTGATTGTTTTGGCAGTAGTTACTTTTGTTTTATTTGGATGTATGGATTCAAATGTTACAAAAAATACTGATGGAGCTGTTTCTACAAATCCACTAGAATTTCTTAAAGGAAAAAGTTTATCAGATCTTACACTTGTTAGCTCAAAAGCAACAAGTTATGCAACAGTTTACGGTACAGTAAAACTTCCCAATGGAACATATGCACCATACAGTGTAGAAAATCAAAATGCAGAATTTGTAAAAGGCGAATATGTCGTTTACTATGAAGGAGATATTCAAAATATTTCAAAACTGGGAATTTCTGTAGAAAATGCATATTCAACTAACAGCCTTGATGGAAAAAAAGCTTATATATTCAAAGTCAAAGCAGATGACAAAAAATTAAATGTTTTGAAAAAACTTGGTGGAGTAAAGTACATAGAACCTAACTATATTTATAGAGCATTTGCTGTTCCAAATGATTCTTACTACAGCTATCAATGGCACTATGAAGCAATCAATTTGCCAAAAGCATGGGACGTTATAAAAAGTGCAAACGTCGTTGTTGCAGTTGTTGACACAGGAGTAAGCTTTACACATCCAGACTTGCAAGGTATCTTTGTACAAGGTTACGACTTTGTTGATAATGATAGTGATCCAACAGATCCTGCAAAAGACGTAAGTCATGGAACACACGTAACAGGTACGATTGCTGCATTAAGTAACAACGGAAAAGGTGTTGCAGGAGTCAACTGGGGTGGATACGGTATAAAGATAATGCCTATAAGAGTACTTGGGGCGGACGGCAGTGGAACACTTGACGCAGTTGCTCAAGGTGTAAGATACGCTGCAGATCATGGAGCAAAAATAATAAATATGAGCCTTGGCGGCGGTGGAGATTCTCAAATTTTAAGAGATGCAATCCAATACGCATATAATAAAGGTGTTACAATTGTTTGTGCTGCAGGTAATGAAAATGGACCTGTTTCATACCCAGCCAAATATCCTGAAACAATAGCTGTTGCAGCAGTAAGGTATGACCTTCAAAGGGCACCTTATTCAAACTATGGACCAGAAGTTGATGTTGCAGCACCAGGTGGAGACACAAGCGTTGATCAAAATGGAGATGGTTATGCAGATGGCGTCTTAAGTACAGCATGGACTCCAAGCAATGGTGATACTTATATGTTCTTACAGGGTACATCAATGGCCGCGCCACACGTAGCTGGCGTTGCTGCATTATTGTATGCTTCTGGAAAAACACAACCAGAAGAAATTAGAGCCGCTTTGAAAAATACTGCAAAAGATTTAGGACCAACTGGTGAAGATGACTACTACGGTGCAGGTTTAATAGACGCATACGCAGCTATTAACTATAATGGTGGAAGTACAAATCCTCCAAATCCAGAACCTCAACCAAGTGATGTAGAAACAAAAGTTTTCGTACTAAGATACAATTTCTGGACTGGAAGTTATGAAGTAGTTAGTGAATTTGGAAAAGTAAGTAACGGAAATTACACATTAAAATCTGTAATTCCAGGGTACTATTCCTATGTATGCGCTTGGAGAGATTACAATAACAATGGTGTTATAGATACAGGAGATTACTTTGGATACAAAGGAAGCTACACATTTATCTCTGGCAGAACTTATGGACCAATTGATATTGCAATGCAAGTAGAAAATTAAAATTTAGTAAAAATAATAGATTTTATAAAACGGTGCTTCTAACTGGAGGCACCGTTTTGTATTTTTATTTTTAACTTAAAACAACCATTTGCATAATTTTGAAATTTTATATTAAAAATTTCCTTTTCTCAAGAATTTTTAAAGTTTATCAAATTCAATGCTTCATCTTCATTTAATATTTTTGCATGTTCTATACCTGACCTTTTCAGAAATCCATTAACAACTTGAGAGACTGTTTTATTACCTTTTTCTAATAAAACAAGTGCTCCATTTTCAAGATTTAAAAGAAAATCTCCTTTTCTCATCCTGAATTTTTTTATTTCATTTAAAAATAGTATTACGTACGGTTTTTCTCTCATATCCTTTTGAATTTCTAATAAAGCCTCAATCTTTTTTGTTTCTTCTGTGTGAAAATATAAAGCAAGGTTTGCTAATTTTCTACACTGCTTTCTTTTTTCAATGATCCAATCATCCTCATATCCCTCTAAAAAATCACCAGAATATACCTTAAGCGCTTTTAAACTATTTTTTTCTATATTATCCATAAAAAATTCATAATCAGAACTAATTTTATCTCTGTCTATGTGTATGTTTTCCCTATAGTTTTTTATCACATCTTTTAAAAATTCATATGTCTTCTTTAAATTATACATTTGAACATTTAAGTTTTTTCTTGCATAACTTCTTGTCATATTCTTCCAAAATATTTCGTATATCTCTTCTTTTGAAATATAAGTCTTTCTAGAAGAGATAATATAAAAAAGCAATTTCAAATTTTTATTGTTTTTTATTATTATTTGTTTACCATCAACAAATATTTTAAAATCACCAAACAATTTAAAAAAAATCATACAAATATTCCCTCTCAAGTTCTTCGTCAAAAATAGACAAATCAGGAAATACTTTCATTAATTTTACAGCTAATCTACTTTCAAACCCCATATTCTCTAAATAGTCATCTACAATATTCTTTACAAGAACATTGTAATATCTTCTCATCTGCCTTGCCCACAAACATTCTATACCAGCAAGAAATGGTCCAGTATATAAATCTAAAATTTTTTCCAAAGCTTTCTCTGAACTATCGAAAGTACTTAACACTTTTTCCATTTCCCATAGATCTACATTAACATTATCCTTCATTACAAGTTCAATACGCTTGTTATTCAGTAGCTCTATCTTCCCAATACTTTCAATTTTTCCATTGAGCCTCGACACTAACCTTCTTATGTATCTATCATCAATATCTTTTAAATCAGCAAATAACTGCTTTACATTTAGGAAACTTACTATACTTTTCTTTGAAATTAAAAATGAAAATAGTAAAACCTCTGACTTAGCAAAGCAAAATTCCTCTATTTCAGGAATGAAAAAATCTCCAAAGAGTTTAATCATTTTTTCCCCCCTTGTAAAAAATAATAATGATAAATAAATTAGAAATTAAAATTTTCATGTCAAATTATTATATCATTAATAATAAAGTAATTTGTTTATCAAAATAAAAATTAAAATGTAATAATACAAACAAAAAAGTTAATATATTATTAATTCCTTAAAAGTTTTTTACGAAATTTACGAATTTATAGGAAAATAAAAAATTAAAACAATTACAAAAAAAAGCTACACCCCTCTTGCAATAAAAGTCAAAAAAGGTGTAGCTTTTTTATATTCTAGTATCACAAATTCGCAATTATTTCTTTTTATTAAGAAGATTATTTATTCTTTCTTCCAGCGATGGGTGATTGTAGTGCCAAATTTTATATAAAGGCAAAGGATTTACATTGGAGAGATTTTCTTTTACTAGGCTTTTTAAAGATGAAATTAGGTATTCTGGTGTTCCTAAAAGCTCTGATGAGTATCTATCTGCCTCAAACTCAAACTTTCTTTGCAAGAAATTAATAATCGGTATTGCAAAATATACAACTGAGCTAATAAATATGAATGAATATGTAAATGCTGTATAACTCATACTTATTCCGAATACGTTGTTATTTAATATATAGTTGTAAACAACATTTACAAGGTAAAATATAAGCGTATACAGTACTGATATAATTGTCAAAAGTTTTGGAATATGGTTTCTTTTATTGTGTCCAAGCTCGTGAGCTATAATTGCTAAAATCTCTTCTGTTGAATATTTTAAAATTGTATCGTATAATACAATTCTTTTTGATTTTCCAATTCCCGTAAGTGATGCATTTTGTTTTTTTGTCCTTTTTGATGCATCCATTACGTAAATATTTGATATGTTAAATCCTGCCTTTTTAAGTAATTTATTTATCTTTTCTTTTAGTTTTTCATCTTCTAAAGGAGTAAATTTGTTAAACATTGGTGCAATAAATATTGGATATATTAAAGTTAAAATAACCTGAAATAGTATATATCCTATAGAAACTTTCCACCACCAATTCTGATCTATACTTAATACCCACAATAGAAGAGAAATTAAAGGGGCAAATAATATTATTGATACAACAAAAGTTTTAATTATATCAACAACAAAAGTCTTAGCATTCATTGTGTTAAAACCATATTTTTCTTCAATAACAAAAGTTGAATAAATATTAAAAGGTAGATTTACAAGAAAAGTTATAAATCCATATAGTGCAAAAAATAATAACCCCTGAATGATTATTGAATTTGAAAATGACGAAACTACATTTTCAAGAAATGGAAAACCGTGAAGTAAAAGTATTAAAGTGACGCCAAGCTTAACAAACTGAGAAACTGATTCAAGCAAAGTTTTATCCTTCAAATATCTTTTAGATCTTTCAAAATCTTCATCAGAAATTTTATCTTTCAAAACTTCAGGAACGCTGGCATTTTTAGAAGTAGAATATTTAAGGTTCAAAAATAATAATATTTCTTCCCATAAAACTTCAAATACAACAATAAATAGAAAGATAAATTTAAACACGCACCTTCCCCCCTTATTCTTAATTAGATTATTCTCTCGAATATTCTATCATGAACTCAAAAAATTTTTAAACTTAATTTTAAAACTGTAATCTATATTACACGCAACAAAATAAATTAATGATATAATGTAATTAGTAAAAACTAAGTTACTTTGGAGGTGTTAATATGAGCGAGGTATTTAACAAAAGAGAATATTTAAAAAATCTTATCAAAAGAACTAAAACAGAAGATAGCGAAAAGCTAAAGAAAGAAATTCAGCAAATTCTTTCTGAAATTTCACCACTTGAAATAGCAATTGTCGAGCAAGAGCTTATGAACGAAGAAGGAATAAGTGTCGATGAAGTTAGAAAAGTATGTAATATTCATATCGATGTGTTAGAAAGCAAAACAAAAGGTCCAAATCTTGATGTTCCAAAGTGGCATCCTATTTATATACTTGTAAAGGAACACGAACATTTTCAAGAAAAGGTTGTCGAATTTAAAAAACTAGTTGATCAAATAAATCAAAAAGATAACTTTTCTGAAGCTATGCCACTAATTATCAAAATTCAAGAATTTATCGATGAATTTGAAAATCTTGAACTTTATTTTCAAAAGGAAGAAAATGTTTTATTCTCAGTAATTGAAAAACACGGAATTGAAAAACCACCTATGGTAATGTGGAAAGAACATGACGTTTTTAGAACTTTAAGAAAAGAGCTTAAACAATTAAAAGAGAATAGGCAGATCAATTTTAAAGATCTAAAAGAAAAGTTGTGGAATATTAGCACCGCAATGGTTGATCTAATATTAAACCATATATACAAAGAGCATTTTGTGTTATTTCCTTCGGCCCTTGAAACAATAACAGATGAAGAATGGAAAACAATTAGGGAAGAATTCGATAAAATAGGATATTGTTGCTACAAGCCTGAAGAATATCCAAAAGAAAATGATAATACCAATGATGAAGATATAACAATTGAAAAGATCAATTACATGATTAAAAAATATCTTGAAAAATCTTCAAGTGATAAAATTGAATTTCCAAGTGGTGTTTTGACAAAAAAACAACTTCTTTGGATATTAAATACCTTACCAGTTGATATAACCTTTGTAGATGAAAATGACGAAGTAAAATATTTCAGTGAAACAAAAGATAGAATATTTGTTAGAAGTAGAACAATAATTGGAAGAAAGGTTCAAAATTGTCATCCAGAAAAAAGTATTGAAATAGTAAACAAAATCCTTTCCGATTTTAAATCCGGAAAGAGAGATAAAGCAGATTTTTGGCTTAAACTTGGCGAAAAATATGTCTATATTCAATATTTTGCAGTTAGAGACGAAAATGGGAAATATATTGGAACTTTAGAAGTTACTCAAGATATTGCACCTCTTCAGAAAATCACCGGAGAAAAAAGAATATATGATGATCAAGACTAAATAAAGATTAATGAAATACCCCCAAATTACATTTTGGGGGTATTTTTTTCTAATTATTTTTAAAATACTTTCTTATCAAATTTTCCATGTGAATATATGCTATAAGAAAAATTATCTGAAAAATTGGAAGGACTGCGGCAGGAATAGCTACCATAGGACCAAAAGCAAGTGATGCAATAGCAACTGCTGTGCCATTATTTTTGCCCGTACTTAAAAAAACTATTCCCATATGTTCTTCATATGATAACCCTATTTTTCTATTCAAATATGTTTCCAATAAAAGAGCTATTATTAAATAGATCAAAGTTATAATTCCCAATATAATTACTAAATGAACTTTTGTCAATAACATTTTTCCTTTTAAGAAAAATATGGTAAATATTATAAATAACATTGAAATTAACGTAATGAACGAAAACAAAGGTTTTAATTTAATCAAAATATTTTCATCTTTTGCCTTTATTAATCCCCAACGTGTAATAGCTCCCAAAACAATAGGTAAAATTACTACATACAATAATGATTTAAGTATTTGTCCCATTGGGATTGGTATACTTACTCCTTTTCCAATAAAATGAAAATATATAGGTGTCAAAACTGGAATTAACAAAAAATTTATCGCTTGAGCAATTGATGCAACTTCAATACTCCCCTTAACAATTCCTGTATAACCAACACTAGAAGAACTTACTGGTATTAGCATTACAAGCAGAAATCCAAGAAACAATTCTTCGTCGTGAATAAATAACTTAGCTAAAATAAAAGCAATTATTGGAGTTAAAATATAATTATAGAAAATGCTCATTAATACTGCTTTAGGATCCTTTGCTATATTTTTCACTTTTAACCAGTTAATATTAATCATCATGGGGTAGATCATGAAAAATACAAAGAAAACAATTAATTTACTAAATACTGCTTTATAACCCATCGCAAAATTTGAAAATTGTACTCCCAAATACCAACCTAAAATTATAGCACCAATTGAATAAAATATAAGATATTTTTTTAAATTAGACGAAATCTTCATTAAAACTTGCAAGATTGTCACCTCCATTATCCAACCAAAGTTTTTACAAACATCCAAACAGATGCAAATACAAGTACGAAAACAAATATTTTCTTTAGATTTTCTATTTTTACTTTAGTAGAAAAGTGCGAACCAATTAAAGATCCAATAGCAGCAAACAAAGCCATAACTATATTAAATTTCCAGTTAATATCTGTTGAAATTCCCCTACCAATAAATCCTGTAGTTGCTGAAAACAAAACCATCAAAGAATTTGTCGCAAATGAAATCCTCATTGGCATATTACCTATGATTATAAGCAAAGGCACGATCAAGCCTCCACCTGAAATACCAACCATACCTGCTATAAAGCCTATAACAAATACTATTGGAATAATTATTAATATTGGAATTTCATAGCTTTCTCCACAACATTTTCTTTTGATTTTTATTCCAAAATTAACAATTGACCTCTTTTTTGGCCTTGCAATAAAGAAAGCTGAAATTATAAGCAAAACTGAAAAGGTAATTTTTAATACAACTTCATTTATACTTGCTGAGATAAATCCACCAAAAAAAGATCCGGAAGCAACAGAAAGAATTAAAATTAACCCAACATTCCAATCAATGAGCGTTTTTTTATGAAAAACTAACATCATAATTAATCCTGAAACCATTAAAATAAATAAAGAAGCTGAAGCAGCTTGCTGATACGGTATACCCGCTGCTAAAAAAATTGGAACAAAAAATTCTCCCCCACCTTTTCCCAACATTGAAAGCACTAAAGTAACTCCAAACAAAATAAACCCTAGTATAATCATATTTTTTCACTTCCTTTTGACTAACTTATCTCATTTCATATTGTTTATTTAAAAAATGAATATCTGCTAATATCTTCATATGAAATTATATACCAGCAATATAACCCTGTCAACAAACTCAGTTTTAGAAACCAAAAATTAATCAACAAATAAATATATTGAAATATAAGCATATTATAATATACTTAGAAACTAAAATACGGAGGTGAAAATATGTCAACACCTGAAAATGCACCAGTAATTGGAAAAGATGCTCTTGAAAGGCCAGTGAAAGATTTATCAGTAATCCCATGGTGGGGAGTTAAAAGAACAGAAATTGAATGGTACCCAACTATCGATCATGACAAATGTGCTGGATGTGGCTTGTGTTTTGTTACATGCGGACGTAGAGTTTTTGATTTTGATAAAGAGTTATCAAAGCCAATTGTAAAGTACAAATACAACTGTTTGGTAGGTTGTCAAACATGTTCAAATATTTGCCCAACAAATGCTATAACATTTCCAGATCCTTCCGAAATGAAAAAACTTGTAGCCAAACACAATGTAGTAAAAAAATCATTTGAAATAATCTCCCCTATAATTGAATGCAAGCAGAATCTACCGGAAGAAGAAACACAATCAGATTTTAATAAATAAAAAAGGCCCTGTCAGGGCCTTTTTTATTGACATTAATATATTATTTATATTATAATTAAGATAAATATATCAACAAATGATCATTTTATGCATGAAGGAGGAAGTGGTTTGAATAAAACAAAAAAAATTATAGAAACCCACGATTATTATGAAAATATGGCAGAACTTTTCTCTATTTTTTCAGATCCAACCAGGCTTAAAATATTACATGCATTGCTTGATGGGGAAAAGTGTGTAAAAAAGATTTGTGAAATTGTTGGTATAAAACAATCCACATGTTCGCATCAATTAAAACTATTAAGACAACACAAAGTTGTCAAAACCATAAGAGATGGAAAATTTATTCGTTACAAAATATCAGATGACAAAATTAAGGAAATTATACAACTCGGAGAAAAATATTCATCTAAAAACGATGAATGAATTTTTTTTAATTGATTTTACAATCAGACATAATTTAATACTCACCGTATAAAAGATATGGCCCCGGAAAAACCAGGGCCATATCTTTTTTTAATTTTTATTAGTCTCTATAAAAAATTGAAGAAATTAAGGTGACTATACCAACTATAAGATAATTTGTTAAAGCTCCACCTTTTGAACCAGTTATCCCTGAAATAAACGCCGAAATAATTAACCATACTGAAAAAATCAAAACGGTTGTAGCTATACCTCTTGAACCTCTAAACATTGGAAATGAAACAACAAGCATTATAATACCAACTATCAAAAAGTTTACAAGATTACCCGTTGATGAACCAGTTATTCCAGGAATAAATGCTGAAATAATTAACCATAATGATAAAATTAACACTGTCCAACCCTTCCATGTCATAATTCCACCTCCTCGAAAATTAATAAAACATCATATGAACATATACTGATTCGTTTCTATAAAAATAATAATCCTTAAAATTCATCTTGTCAAGTATTTTTTTGGAAATTAGAATAACAATAGATACATTATGTACAAAGCACCTATGAATAATGTTATTAATACAGGTACTATTTTCCACCTAAAGTATTCAAAAAATCCAAATTTCCTTCCTAAATTTTTCTCCAAAAAATTCACAGCCACTATATTTTGAACCGCACCCAGGGGGGTTAAACTCGTTGCAAAGTTTGCACCAACGGCAAAAGTCCACCACAAAACTGGTGAAACTCCTCTTGAAACTAATATTCTAATAACAGGGGCAAGGATCAGTGCAGTTGGAACATTGTTAAGAATTGGGACAGTTAAAATTGAAATTATATAAAAAACAAATAATACTAATATATGATGGTTAATAATAGGATTAAACATTGAAGCTATTTTCTCTGTAAATCCTATCTCTTCAAGCGCATATGATGTCATATATAATCCTGCAAAGAAAAACAGCATGTCCCAATCAATTTCTTTGCCTACATCTTCATATCCATTTGCAAATTTAAAGATCAAAAATGAACCACCAAGCAAAGCAATTACAGCTAATTCTACATTTAAAAGAGAGTGTAAAATAAATAAAACTATTACAATCACAAAATCTATTAAAGAAAACACCATCATCTTTTTATCTGTTATACTTTTATTTTCATCAAGCTCAAAAAGTTTTTCTATATTTTTCAACATCTTTTCATTTACTTTCACATGCCTCTTAAAATAAAACAAAACTCCAATAAAAGCCAAAATCGCTACCGGCCCCATTTTTATCAAAAAGTCATTAAATGATAAACCACTTATAGAACCTATAACAAGATTCAAAGGACTTCCGATTAATGTTGCAGAACCTCCAATGTTATCCATAAGAATTGTTAGCATTATCAAAGGTATAGGATCCATTTCAAGCATGTCCGAAATTAAGAATATCATTGGAGCCATAACTAATATTGTTACCACATTATCCAAAAATGCCGAAGTTAGAGCAACAATAATCATCAACAAAGTAACTGTTAAATAAAATTTCTTTCCACCAATCTTTATAATCTTTATCGAAAAAAATTCAAAAAATCCTGACTTGTTGAGAAAAGCAACTATTATCATCATTCCTGTCAGAAGGCCTAACGTATCTAAGTCCACTATGTGACTGAAGTTTTCTGTAACCATCCCATCAACAAGTCTAAAAGCAGAAATTAGCAATGCAATACTAAAAACTACAACAGACTTATTTTTTTTACCAAATATTATGTAGAGATATGCTATCGACACTAAAATAAGTACTAAAATGGCTTTTAAGCTCATTTTATCACCTCTTGACCTAGGTATATAATAATATCAATATACTCTTGTGTCTCTACAAAGTTTACCACCTATTTTTGAAAGTACAATGTTGAATTTGTTAATAATCGATAAACTTTATCAAAATTATTGAAAATATTATCATATTAATATATAATGTTATATCGAAGAACTTTATTAAAAATTACGAAAAGGAGGTACAAAAATGAAGAAAAAGGTCAAGTTCAGCGAGATTATTAAATATTTTTCACCAGCATGGTATGCATCTGTTATGGGAACAGGTGGACTTGCAAATGTATTTTACATGTTAAGTTCCAAAATGCACTTTTTAAAATCATTCGCAATTAGTTTATTTTTTCTCAATATTTTTCTCTTTTTCTTTCTCTTGATTCCTTGGATTCTTAGATGGATTCTTGCTTTTGATAAAGTTATAGAAGATTTAAAACATCCAGTTATGTCCAATTTCTTTGTTACTATGCCAATAGGTGGTCTAATTCTTGGAACAAACTTTTTTATAATCGGAAAAGAATTCATTAGTATGTCAATAATTTTAGGATTTGGAATATTCTTTTGGATTTTTTCTGTTGCACTCTCACTAATTTTTGGAGTATTTGTGACCTACAATATGATGCTTTCAGAAAACATTGGCCCGGAACTTACAAATTATTCATGGTATATAACTCCAGTGGCAAGCGTTGCAGTTCCACTCTTAGGAAATATCTTAGCAAATTTTTATCTAAAAACAAACATAGAATTTGCAAAGCTGATAAATATAATAGATATTTCCTTTTATGGAATAGGAATGATACTCTTTATTATTTTAAGCAGTATAATACTAAATAGATTTATAAATCATTCCATGCCACATGCTGCAACTACACCTACTTTTTGGATTATCTTGGGACCTATTGGAATTGGTCAGGTTACCTTATCAGGAATAGCAGATATTTCCAAAAAATTAGGACTTATTTCATCAGGAGCCACACTTAAACTTTTATCAATAATACTATGGGGATTTGGATTGTGGGCATTCCTATTAACCATCATTGTAACGTTAAACTACATAAGAAGAGGTGGAATACCGTTTTCACTTTCCTGGTGGGCCTTTATCTTCCCACTTTCTGCATACACAATGTCAACTTTAAATGTTTACATGTACACGAAAATAAAACTGATATATTGGTACGCTATATTTCTGGCATCAATATTAACATTAATATGGGTTAGTACATTTGTCCGATCCTTAATAGGAACATTAAATGGAAAATTACTTATACCACATCAAAAAAACAGCGGTAAATCAAGTAAAAATTAATTAGTTCAATTGAAACATATAAAAAACACCCCCAATATAAAAATGAGTTGGGGGTGTTTTTTACATATTAAAATTTTTCGCTATATATTATCAACAATATTTCTAAACGTTTCCTCTATTAGTTTTAATTTTCTTTCTGATTCTTCTCTATCAGTTGCAAAAGAATAAATATACACCTTTAATTTTGGTTCGGTTCCCGATGGCCTTACTGCATACCAGCTACCATCTTCAAAGAAAAATCTTAAAACATTGGATGATGGAATATGATCCTTATTTACTTCTCCGATCTTTCCACCATCTACGTTGTAAACATTTCCGTCAAGATAGTCAATATACTTTTCTAAATTTAAATCTCCTATCTTTTTTGGGAAGTTGTTTCTATAATATTCCATGATCCTCTTTATCTTTTCCATACCTTCTATCCCTTCATATATTAGAGAAAAGTTGTTTTCAAGATAATAACCGTATTCTCTATATAAATCATTTAAGACGTCTACAAGAGTTTTACCTTGTTTTTTGTAATAACCAGCAGCTTCTGAAAGCATCATAGCGGAGATAACTCCATCTTTATCCCTAACAAAATTTCCTGTAACAAATCCTATACTTTCTTCATATCCAAATTCAAATTGGTATCCTTCTTTTTCAAGTTTGTTTTCAAGTCCACAAATATTTTTAAAACCAGTTAACGTCTCAAAGGTTAAAACACCATATTTTTCTGCAACATTCTTACCCAAATTTCCAGTAACTATAGACTTTATAATCATACTCTTTTCCTTTAGTAATCCTTTCTTGCTCCTTTGAGAAAGCAAATAATTAATTAAAACAGCACCTGTTTGATTGCCATTTAATGCAACATACTCACCATTGTGCTTTACCATAACGGCAAGTCTATCACAATCAGGATCGGTTGCAAGAACAATGTCAGCATCTTTTTCTCTTGCAAGTTCAAGTGCAAGTTTAAACGCCTTTATATCCTCTGGATTTGGATAACCAACCGTCTTAAAGTCTGGATCTGGAAGTTCTTGCTCTTTAACTACATAAACATTATTAAAACCTCTTTCCTTTAATACATGTCTAACATGAATATTCCCCGTTCCATTCAAAGGAGTGTATACAATGTTTATATTTTTATCAATATCATCATTTAAAGCAAGGGATAAGACTTTTTCATAGTATACTTCATCAACTTCTTTTCCAATTACCTTAATGATTCCTTTTTTTACACCTTCATCAAAGTCAAGATATTTAATTTCTCCAAAATCCTTTATTTTCTTGATGTTTTCTTGTACAGGAATTGCAACATCATCTAAAATTTGAGAACCTTCTTTCCAATAAACTTTGTATCCATTATATTCTGGTGGATTGTGACTTGCAGTTATCACAATACCTGCAGTAGCCTTTAAATGCCTTACTGCAAAAGAAAGCATAGGTGTGGGTCTTATATCATCGAAGATATACACATTAATTCCATTTCCGGCTAACACTTCACTGGCAATCTTTGCAAATTCCTTAGAAAAGTGTCTAACATCGTATGCAATAACTACTCCCATTTTTGGATCGCTATTTTCGAGAATAAATTGTGCAAGACCTTGAGTTGCTTTTGCAACAATGTACTTATTCATTCTATTTGTACCTGCTCCTATCTTCCCACGAAGACCTGCTGTACCAAATTCAAGATATTTAAAGAATCTTTCTTTTATTTCTTCTTCATTATCTTTAATAGATAAAAGTTCTTTTTTTGTCTCCTCATCAATATAAGGGCTTTCAAGCCACGCTTTGTATTCTTCCATGTAATTCATATAATCACCTCCTATTTGTTTCTACCATAATACATATATCATGCACAGCTTCAATACCAACACTTTTTAAATACTCATCAATTTCTTGAGAATAAGCACCTGGCTGATACCATAGATTTTTAAATCCTTCACTTACTGCCTCTTTTGTAACTTCTATCCCAACTGATGGAGGAACAACAAAAACTATTAAATCAATATCCTTGGAAAGTTCTTTAACTGAGTTTACCGTCTTTATTCCTTCTATTTCTTCATACCTTGGAGTAACAGGAACAATTTCAAACCCCTTTTTTGTTAAATCCCTCAAAATTATATTTCCAAATTTTTCTTTGTTAGTAGTTGCTCCAACAAGAGCTATCTTTTTTACATTAGTCAAATCCACTTTTTCACTCTCCTTTCTAGAATATATTATATCACTCGAGTATATCATAAATAATTTTAAGATTTTGTTATTTTTTTAAATATGTTATAATTTAATTGTTCAGTTAGGCATAACTAATTAAGGGGTGAGATTATGTTAGAAAAAGGTAGTATGTATATTGATTTTGAACTTGTAAACACAAAACTTGAAAAGGTTAAACTTTCATCATTAATAGGGCAAAAAATAGTCTTAGTTTTCTATCCTGGGGCATTTACAAGTGTGTGTGAAAAAGAACTGTGTTCTTTTAGGGATATGATGGCAAAATTCAATAATTTAAATGCAAAAGTTTTTGGTATCAGTGTAGATTCACCTTTTGCAAACAAAGCGTTTGCCGAAAAAAACAGACTAAATTTTGATCTACTTTCTGATTTTGGTGGCATAGTTTCAAGAAAATATGGAGGAGTACACGAAAATTTTGTAGGAATCAAAAATTACACAGTTTCAAAAAGAGCGGTCTATATAATTGATGAAGAAGGAAAAATAATATATTCTTGGGTTTCAGATGATCCTGGTAAAGAACCTTCATACAATGAGGTAGAAGAGGTAATTGCAAAATGAACTTTTACATAGTAGATGCTTTTACTAGTGAACCTTTCAAAGGCAACCCTGCAGGTGTTGTTATTTTAGAAAAAGATATTCCAAAAAATATAAAGCAGCTTATTGCAAGTGAAGTTAAATTTTCTGAAACAGCTTTTATTAAAAAGATATCTAAAAATGACTTTAAAATAGAATATTTTACACCTGTTTCGGAAATTGATCTTTGTGGCCATGCAACAATTGCAACTTTTTATGTTCTCAAAGAAAAAAACTTAGTTTTTTCAAACAATAAATACAATCTACATACAAACGTTGGAAAACTAAGTATTTTAATAGAAAATGACTTAGTTTTGATGGAGCAAGCAAAACCTGAGCTTGGAAAAGTTTATGATAAAGATGCAATAACAGAAATATTAGGCATAAACTTTGAAGATTTAGATGAACGTTTTAAACCACAAGCTTCGTATACTGGACTATGGGATCTACTTATTCCAATAAAAAAGAAAGAAACATTACTTAAATTAAAACCAAATCTTGAAAAAATAAAAGAGTTCACAAAAGAAAACAACATTGTAAGTTTTCACTTATTTACTTTAGATGAAAGGGAAGCGCTTGCAAACACAAGAGATTTTGCACCATTATATGGAATAAATGAAGAAGCAGCAACTGGTACAGCAAATGGTGCATTGTTATACTATCTATACAAAAATAACATAATTGATGAAAAAAAAGTACACAAAATTATTCAAGGTGAATCAATGAACAGGAAATCGGAAATATTTGGAAAAATTGAAAATGAAAAAGTCTTCATAGGTGGGAAAGCAAAGATTATAATAGAAGGAAATCTGGAAGTTTAAAGAAAATTAAATAATAAAACTAAGAATAATGGCTCCTTGTGGAGCCATTATTTTTTACCAATTTTTCTTGTATCAATTCCTACAAGGTAAGGTACAAACAAGCTTAGATATTACAGAACATCACAGTCGTTTTGGTTTCAATTCCTACAAGGTAAGGTACAAACTATGAGAAGTATGGTTGGAGGAGCCCTGAAATAACGTTTCAATTCCTACAAGGTAAGGTACAAACTATGAATATGATGGTATTAAAGATGTTAGGTATAAGTGAGTTTCAATTCCTACAAGGTAAGGTACAAACGATGTAGGAAGTAGTGGAGGTTCGTTAGTAAAAACAGGTTTCAATTCCTACAAGGTAAGGTACAAACAATTTTTCAAATGTTTGATAATCAGTAAAGAATTTAAGTTTCAATTCCTACAAGGTAAGGTACAAACTGGGCAGTCTCAAAACATTACAGAAATCCCATTAAAGTTTCAATTCCTACAAGGTAAGGTACAAACGATAAACGACATATTACAATCCATAAACTACCTAAAGTTTCAATTCCTACAAGGTAAGGTACAAACATACGACTGCTCTTACCGTTAATCGTTAGATATTTAGTTTCAATTCCTACAAGGTAAGGTACAAACAGGTATCAAGTACCTTCTTTGGAAGGTAAAGGTGAATGTTTCAATTCCTACAAGGTAAGGTACAAACAATGCTTGAAGAAAAGGTATTGTCTTTTGAAGACTTGTTTCAATTCCTACAAGGTAAGGTACAAACTGTATTTTCCATCACATATGACAGTTGCATAAGCCATGTTTCAATTCCTACAAGGTAAGGTACAAACTTGAAAAGTTAAGTATTGAGTTTTTAGAGCAATATTTGTTTCAATTCCTACAAGGTAAGGTACAAACGATTAAAGATAAAACACCGGAAGCACGTAAATGGCTGTTTCAATTCCTACAAGGTAAGGTACAAACTGCTGTATTTCCAAAAAGGTTGGTGCAACCAATGATGTTTCAATTCCTACAAGGTAAGGTACAAACATAGTTAAAACACCATTTTCTTCCACAGCAGAACTTAATTTCAATTCCTACAAGGTAAGGTACAAACTTTACACGCAGGTAGTTTTGTACGAAGCGATGCTAAATTTCAATTCCTACAAGGTAAGCTACAAACTCAAAGGAATATTCAAAAAGAATTGTTATTAGCTCATTTCAATTCCTACAAGGTAAGGTACAAACGATATATCAGATGGATCTTATACATACAATTGGAAATTTCAATTCCTACAAGGTAAGGTACAAACCATAGATTACGTTATAATTATATTACATATTATTACTTTTTGCAACCTTTTTGAAAAAATCATAATAAATGATAAACAATATTAACGTAAAATATTTTAAAGTTACACATTTTTTTGATTTTTTTCAGTCGATCTCCAGGACCTTTTACACTACTACACATCGACTGAATTTAACTATAAAAATTTTGTTTCTTCTTTTTTATCTTTTCCTAAAACTTCTCTTTTGCTGTACAACATTTGATTAAAAACGTATATTACTACTGAATCCTCATCTTTTATAATCCTTCCTATTTCGCTTTTTAAACGTTCAAGATTTGAATAACTTATTTCTCCTTCAAAGACCGAATTCTGAACCCACGTCAAATATTTTCTACACACTTTAAGCATTTTTGAAACTCTTTTTACACCAACATCATAGTATAGAATAACAAACATATCACCACTCCATTATTAGAGGCTCATATACTTCATCCTCTAAAAGATGTTTTTCTAATTTATAAAGCTCCATTCTTATCAACGTCCTATAACTCACATTTCTTCCTATCTTTCTCAGTTTCACTGTCTCATTCAATCTTTTTTCTAAAATTTCAATAAATTTTCTTTTACCTCTATCGTTCAAAAATACTCTATTTAAGCTTTTTTCAAAGTCTTTAACTCCAATTATATTTTTATTAATAACACTAAAAATTGTTCTATCACCAATAATAGGCTTAAAAATCTCTGCAATATCCAAATTTAATGAAAATCTTCTAAAATTTGTTGAATGTAAATAACCTATTCTAGGATCAAGGTGTGTTGCATAAATTTCTCTTAAAACTATGCTATAAATCAAAGAATTTGAAAAACTTATCAACGCATTTATCCTATCAATAGGTGGCCTTCTTCCTCTCTTTGTAAATTTAAAACCACTAGAATTTATTATTTCATTAAAAGATTCATAGTAAATTTTCTTTATTTTTCCTTCAACTTGCATCAACTTAGGTATTTCTTCTATTCTAAATATCTTTTCCACGTTTTTTTCTATTTCTGATATATGGTTATCTAATTTTCTACCCCTATTTTTGTAATACCTTAAAATCTTTAAACTATTTCTTGCAGCACCTTCTACAATTTTTTTTGCTATATAGATTCTTTTTTCATTATCTATATAATACTGTGCTTGTTTTAAAATCATAAATCCGGAATTATAATGCTCTCTTGGATAAAAACTTCCAACGTAAAACCCATAATGATTAAAAAAAGAAATCATGATTTCTTTTTTAGAAAGAAATTCAATAAGCCTTTTATTTAAATTTACCTCTCCAAAAACAAAAATTTCCTTTAGATTTTCAACAGGAATATGCTTTTTTTGATTCTCTTCAGTTATAAATACTAAAGAATTATCTTCTCTTTTTAACGTTCCAGCTGAAAAAATATATATTGTTTCCTTCACAAATATCAACTCCAACAAAAATATTCAAAAGAACACGTTTTACAATATTTCTTTCTCTCTGCTTTTGGAACCTTATCTCTATTTATAATATCTTCTATCTCATTCATTAAATTTAACAATTCCCCTCTAGCATCGTCCGTCATATGGACTTCTATAACTTTCTTTTCTTTTGGAATTCTAATCTCTCCATAATCTACATTCGCCTTCCACATATAATACAAAAGCTGAAATTTAGCACTTTTAATCATTCTCGATGATTTTTTTACTTCAACCAATTTAATCTCACCATTTTCTAACCTTATAATATCAACTTTCCCACCATTTATAGTTATCTCTTTTTTATCCCTGCTATACGACTCTTGAGAAATAAGCCTACCTATCGCAAGAAAATCACTATCTTGCTCACCTACTAACTGCCGTGAAAGAAGCCAAGCTTGTCTTTTACAAATAAGGTATGCTTGAATTATACTTCCAGTAATCATAGAAAATCATACTCCCTAGAAGATTTTAATTCCAAAAATTTTTCAACGTTTAAACCATAGTCATAGCTATAATATCTTTCAAAATCTTTTGCAAAATAAAATTCACCATTCATCTCTTCTTTTAATATTTCTTTTATGCTTTTTCCTTCAACTCTATAGTTATAAAGCGAAACGACAAATAAAGAAAATATTTTTGAAAACAGGTGATTTTCAACGTAATTAAAATCGTTATTTATGTAAGCATCCCATACTTTTTCCCCTTGTAAAACTTCATCTTTATCAGATATTAATTTGTATTCTAACAATAAATTCTTTATACTATTTAATTTGTACAAAGGAATTTCAAGAGGTACAAAAAGCGAAAAATTATCACCTTCGATTAGTTTTAATTCTTTATCTATATATTTGAATTTCAAATCCTTAAAATAATCAAAATAGTCTAATGTAAATGCATTTAACCTTCTTCTTAACTTTTCTATTGTTAATGAATAAAACTCATTTAAACTTAAGTTCCCCGATTTGAACTTTGAAAAATTATCTTCTAAAATTTTTTCTCTTTCATCACTTTTGTAAATTCTCTTCCACATTCCATCATCAAACAAGTATAATTTAGCATTTTTTAACCTTGCATTTCGATTAACACGCCCCATGGTTTGAATAATAGAATCAAGAATTGAAAATGCTCTAAACCCTACATCAAAGTCAAGATCAACACCCGCTTCAATCGATTGTGTAGAAACAAGCACAAGTGGCTTTTCCTTATCATACTTTTTTATATATTCAATTAACTCCCTTTTTCTTAGATCAAGTAAAGTCGAATTTAAAATATATACCTCTCCATCTATTTTGCTCTTTAATTTCTCATACATTCTGTATGATTCCTTAATCGTATTCACAACTACCAAAGTCTTTTTTGATTTATTTACTTCTTCTAAAATTTTTCCTTCAACATCTTTATCCAAAAACACATAATTTGCTCTTTCAAACAATTTATGATCTACAACATCAGGTGTTAAATTTTCAACAAAGTCTTCTTTTTCAATAAACTTTGTAAAATCAGGAAGCGTTGCACTCATTATAATTATTGTTGTGTTTAGATATTTACTTAGATAATAAAAAAGATTTGAAAGTGTATTCCAAAATTTTGGATTGTACGCTTGCACTTCATCCAAAATAATTACACTATTTGCTATTTGATAAAAATTAAAATTATCAGACTTTCCATTTCTAAAGAACATATCAAAAAATCCTACATGAGTCGTAAAAACAAATGGGAAATTCAAAAATAATGTTTGAGTATAACTTTTTTCTTTGTTTTCATCATTTGATATATCAATATACTTATGATCATATCTTGTTATATATTCGCTCGGAACAAATTTGGAAAAGTAATCGAAACTTTGTTCAATTATATTTACGTAAGGTATTACATAAAACACCTTTTTCTTTTTTTCCAACAACTTTCTAACCAATCTCAGAGAAATATTTGTTTTTCCACCTCCTGTTGGAACTTCAATAAAAAATACATCTTTTTTACTGTTTTCAAATTTTTTCTCAATTTTTGCAGTTATGACGCTTCTTAAAGTATTTAAGTCAAAAATTTCTTCTTTTTTCATTAGCCTAAGCTTATCAATCTTTTCATCTATAGTTGGGTTAAAATTTCCATTAATTTTTCTCGAGGATATATTCTCCAAAATTTCATTCTTCAAATCATCATCTATTATTTTTGGAATAAACTTTACACCTTTCATAAATTCCATGGTTGCAAGATAGTCGCAAGTAATAAGTAAAGAATTCAATAGCTTATAAATCAAGAAAAATTCTATCTTGATGACCTTTCTCATTTTTTTCATATTTAATTTACCAAAAACACTTTTTGTCATGTTTATTATTCTATCCTTATCATTATCAGTTTCTAAAAACTCAAGAATATAACTTACATACTTTTCTTTTTCTTCATTCCAATAAATACTTTCGTTAATATCTAACAAAAAACTGTGGTGTCTTGACACCACAGTTGAAATAAGAAGTAAAAACACAAACTCCTTTTCTTTTAACTTTCCTGACAACACTTTATCTGTCAAAAGTGAAGAAATTGTATAAAATCCTATATCACTGTGAGTAATTGAAATATCTCCAAGTCTTAAACCACTCTGGAATTCTTCAGTTAACTTTCCTATATCATGGTATTTAATAAACTCATACACAGTTTCAATATATGAATCATTGATTTCAAACTCATAAAATAAATTTTTTAATATCTCTTCAATACCATGTTTTTCTATTAATTGCTTCAAATAAAATTCTGTTTTTCTAACATGTTCAATAAAAGTCTCAAATTTTTCATCATTTTTATGAGCCATTTTATCATTTATGGACTTAGAAAACGTAAATAACTTCATTATCATTTGTCCTCCAAAAACTTTCGTTGTTTTTTATTTTCAACTCTTTATCTGTAAAGATGAATAAATCTTTTACATACATATAATTTTCATCAAAATCGTATGGTAATTCCTCAATTATCGTTACACTTTTCTCTCCTTTATGATCTTCAAACAAACCAAATTCTTCCTCATCGGTTTTTACAAAAAAATCAACATCTTTCATTTTAACAAGAGAGTTAACAACTACTTCTTTTCTTTCTAATTCTTCAACGTTAAGTGATTTGTAATTTTCAAAATATGCCAAAAATTCATTTTTTCCAAAATATATAGGATATTCTGCATATTTATTTTTAACCATATATTCTAATTTTTCATAGATTTCTTTTTCATCTTCGCTAAATGTTTCAAAAAAGGGGACAAAAATTGTATATCCTAAACTTTCGACAATAATTTGTTCCTTTGCCTGAAGTACACCTCCTGGTTCTTGTGATGCAAGGCCAGATGAATTGTTAAATATAACCACCGTTTTTTTCAAAGGCTTTCTATACAGTGGCTTTATTGCTATCTTAAAGTTCTTAAGCTTTTCATAGTATTCAATACTATTATTTTTTTTATCTCTATCGTAACCACCATATCCTAAAATTGCACCGAAAATCCCTAAAACTGCAGGTTTATGAATAAAATTGTAAGTAGTAAATACCCTAGCATTTGAATCGTTCTTTTTAAAAAAACCCATATCGGCTTTTATATCAAAACAAAAGGCTTTCATGAATAGCCCTCCTCAAAGTAAAATATCACCCTTTCTCCAGCTCTCACCTATTCCATTAACCTTGCAGATGTTTTCATTGTAATAAACTTCAACCGTTTCTATTTCATCTCTGTACTTATTCAATAACTCTGAAATTTTTGAAAGATCCAAAACTTCACTTTCACTTATATCAACTAAATTCTTCATTGTTGGAAGAACTAATTTTGAACCTTCTTTTAAAGTTACAAACAAAAGCAAAGCATTTTCTGTGCCAATTTTAGAAGTTGTATTTAAATTAGTAGCAAATTTTTTCAATGCATCTTTTAATTTTTCAATTTCATTATCACTAATCTCCATACCTTCTGGTAAATTTCTTGGATTTAATACAAAATCATAAACGTAGTAAGATTTTAAGTTCTTTATCTCATTTCCAAGAGTTGTTTGCATGTCATTTTCTTTGTTTCTAAAAGGTGAGGCAATATCTACAACATAGGGAACATTAACGTTGTATCTATTTACTCCATAGCTTATTTGAAGAGGACCTGTAATCGACATTTGCTCATCACCAACAGCAAAAGTTATTCCAAATAATTTTACATCTATAAATTTATTAAAAAAGTCTTTTTTGTCTACCACTTCCTCTTCTTTTTCCTTTTTAGTTTTTTTATTTTTTACTTTTATCTTTATCTTTTTCACTTCATCTTTTAAAACTTCTAACCAATATTTATATGTCTCCTCAAGAGATTTTGGCTGGCCATTTTCTTTAAAGGTTCTCCAAACAAAAACCCTTTCTCCTAAATCAACGAAATATTTCCTTATCGCATATTTAGCAGATTTATCAGTTGCAAATATTGTTGCATTTTCATCTGGAAGTCTTCTTGGATATTTAGTAAAATCGGCATTCCAATTGCTATTTTCACTCTTTAAAATAAATATTCCATAGCATCTTTTTGAAAACATTCAGATCCCTCCTCTATAAATTTTTCCCTGAAAAATACCCTTCAAAGAAATAAAACTTATCATTTTTCGTTACCTGCTCTGGTAATTTTCCGCTGTTAAAATAGTTCAAAATTATCCTGAAAGTCTTGTCAAACTTTTCATCTTTAAAATCAACTGCATGTTTGTACTTGTTAAAAAGCTCAAAAACTCTTTCAAGTAAAACCTTTGAATTGTTAACATTAATAAATGGTTCTACTAAACCGTGAGTCTTTTCCGATGTTTTTGATTGTTCAAGAAGATACCTTGTCAATTTTCCAATAAGATAATAGTATTGGTAGTTATTCTCTATTTTTTCCAATTTTTCCATTTCGATATTTTCTAAGTTCTCCATGAAATCACCCCCAAATATTTTATTTAAACTTTTATAACTTTCAAAAGCACTTTTAATTTGCTTTAAAGATCTCTTTTCTTCATTATGTAAACCTTTCAAATAGCAACTCAGTGAGTCATAGAAAATATCATCAATTACTTTTTTATTCAACGAATCATATTTTGCTCTATATACAAAATCAAAAATAATTTCTCGATATTTGAGAATGTTTTTTGCAAGTAAACTATCCTTAATATTTACTTGATTAAAATAATTACTCTTTAAACGTTTATCAAATAGTTTATCTAATTTATCTTCTATCTCAAAAATACTCTTTCCATTAAAGTCATACTTAAAATTAAACACATAATCTACGTACACAAAATCATCTTTGTGTATTATTAGATAAAAATCAAGCAGCATATCTTCTTTATCAAATTCCTCATGTATTTGCTCTAAAATTTCCCTAAATCCCATTTTCTGATCATCGCTTTTCAAAAATCTTATCTCCATCTGTTGAATCTTTTCATCCATAAACAAAGGAAATATTGTAAAACGACTTAAAAACTTTCCAACAAAGTCTATAAGCTCAAGTGCACAATCTTGACAAATCATAACGTTATATCCAATAGGTCTTCCAAGGTGAAGTAAAAACGGCTTTTTATCATTCAACGTATTAAACGCATCTGGTATAGAAATAATGCCTTCCTTGCCACATGTTGGACATTTTCCTTCTTTTTTCTCAGCACTTTTTCCAACGAAAACCTTTTGTTTTAAATAATTTAAATAAAAATCTTCATAGACTTTCTTATCTTCCAATTCAAACACAAAATAAAAATTTCCGTATATACTTTGATAATCTTTTTCAAATAATTTTATCGATGCTTCTTTTACACTTTCAAAGAGTAAATCTGCTTCTTCTTTTGTAAATACAAGCTTTTCTAAAATAGATTCTTCAACTTCATTTTTAAATTTTTTTAAAAACTTTTCATTATAAACCTTCATTATTTTTGCAGATAAATCACCCTTAACTCCTTGAAATATAAATAAGTTATAGGAATTTGTACCCTTATTTGATCCAATACTTTTATTCCCTTTTTCATCTCCAGGAAGCTTTTTTGTTAACAACTGCACATTCTTTAAAATCATTTTAAATTCATCATCAATATCGTCATATTTTTTTGCTCTTTCTAGTAAATCAAGCCTGTCGTAAAAGTTATCTTTTAAAACATAATAAAAGTTCTTTTTACTTTCTATAGGAATAATTACAAAAACAATATTTTCATTAACATTTTCATCTTGAGAATAATAATTTTCATTTCTCAATCTTTTTGAAAAATCTATCATCTGCTTTAACATTAAATCCCTCCCTTACTCTACAAATCCAAATCCTTGTGAATTTTTACTACCAAGCCCTGTATCGTATACAAAAGAAAGAATTTCTTTATCTCCTTTTAATAGATAACTTCCCTTCCAGCCCTCTATAACAAACCTTTTTTCACCAAAACCATAATAAACAACACTCTTGTATCTTTCATCATCAAAAAGTGGAACTATTTCAATATCTTTATCTAACCTTTCCTTATAAAATGCTTCCCATTTGTTCTTTATATTAAGGTTTATTAACTCTGCAAATTCACTTTCAAATGGGGTAAAATATCTAGTCTTATTCTTTCCACTTTCTTTATATGTTCTATGAACTTCAATTGGCGTTAAAGCTTTTACTTTAATACTATTTCCAGAAACGTTCTTTATCACAGCCATAGCTGATGATAAATATATTTTATTTTCACCTAACATAAATTCATCACCTTTGAATAAATTCGTAACTAAATCTTCCATTAGCATATTAACAGGAGATGAAATAAAAAAACTTATCTTTTTTCCAAAATTAAAGACTTTCATATTTTTGAAAAATTTTCCTCTTTCTAAAATAGATGAAAAACAAAAGAGTGAGAACTTTTTCTTTCCCCTAAATCCTTCTTCATGAACAAATTTTCTTAATTTTATACTAAATAAATTATAAATTAATGCTTGTATATACTTGTTGAAACCAACCGGCAAGATTATGTCATCATCCGAAATAAATTCTAACTTTAGCCTCATATTTTTCCTCCAATTGATATTATTATCTTATATTGCAATTTTATTAAATTATAACATACTTTTATTTAAACAAACAATAAACTCTAGTTTAAAAATAGTAAGTTAGGCATTTAAAAACTCAAATATAGACCATTTTTATCCAATAACAAAGATTTTTATAAAAATACTTTTTTAAAAATTTTTACTTTCATTAGTTTAATAAAAAATTTCATTTGTTAACATTTGATTTTAAATATTACTTTATGATAAAATAAGATTACCAAACTTGACGAGGGGGGATTTTCATGAAAAAATTCATGATTATCATCGGGTTGCTGCTTGTTGTATTTTCTTTTGCATCGAAAGATGTTATTGTAGTTGGAACAACTGACAAAATAAGAACGCTTGATCCTGCAAATTGTTATGATTACTTTTCGAGTAATATCCTTCAAAATATCTTATCTGGACCGGTAGATTATGAAATTGGAACAGCAAACATAAAACCGTGGTTATTTGAAAGTTGGGATGTTTCTGATGATGGACTTGTATATACATTCCATATAAGAAAAGATGCATATTTTGAAGATGGAACACAAATTGATGCAAATGTTTTTAAATATTCATTTGACAGGGTAATGAAACTCAATGGAGATCCTGCATTTTTATTAACTGACGCAGTTGAAAAAACAGAAGTTGTTGACAAATTTACTTTCAGAGTAACTTTAAAAAATAAATATTCAGCATTTGTTTCCGTGTTGGGTTATACAGTTGCATTTCCAGTGAATCCAAAAGTATTTCCTAAAGATAAATTCTATGAGGGAGCTCCATCTGCCTCTGGTCCTTACAAAATTACTGAATGGATCAGAGATGTAAGACTTGTATTAGAAGAAAATCCAAAATATTTTGGTCCAAAACCAAAAACACCAAAAATTATTATCCAATTCTATGAAAATGCACAACAATTAAGATTAGCACTAGAAACCGGAGAAGTCGACATAGCATACAGACACCTAGATCCAAGAGACATATTAGACCTTAAAAATGTACCTGGTATAAAAGTTTATCTTGGTCCAAGCCCACAAATAAGATACCTTGTTGTCAATGTAAAACAAAAACCATTTGATAATCCTCTTGTAAGACAGGCCATTGCACTTGCTGTTGATAGAGAAACTATAGTTAATGATATATTTGTAGGCCTTGCAAAACCGTTATATTCAATGGTTCCAGCTGGAATGTGGAGCCATGAAGATGTATTCCCAAAAAGAGATCTAAAAGCAGCCGTGGAAATTCTAAAGGTTGCAGGTTATACTAAGGACAATCCCCTTGTAATAGATCTCTGGTATACTCCATCTCACTATGGAACAACTGAGGCAGACGTTGCACAAGTATTAAAAGAATCTTTAGAACAAACAGGTGTTATAAAAGTAAATATAAAATATGCTGAATGGTCAACTTACGTTGAATATTTCTTAAATGGAACTATGGGTCTCTTCTTACTCGGTTGGTATCCAGACTACCTTGATCCAGACGATTATTTATGGCCATTCTTAAGTATTAACGGTGCAAAATCTTTGGGTTCATTTTACGAAAATAAAAATGTAGAAGATTTAATGACTGCTGCAAGAGCTGCTACAGACCAATTCTCACGTGAAATGATATACAAACTTGTTCAAAATATCCATGCAGCAGAAGCTCCTTACATTCCTCTCTGGCAAGGTTCTGCAGACTGTGAAGCACATGATTACATTGATGGAATTGTTCTTGAACCAACACAAATCTTCCGCTATTACATACTTGAAAGAAAATAATACTATAAGTTACAGAAATATCCCGCCCCTTGCGGGCGGGATATTTTAAAGGAGGAGATAATGTGTCCTTAAAAAGCTACATAATAACGAGAATAATATTAGCACTTCCAATGATTTTAATTCTTTTAGTAATGATATTTTTTATACTTAGAATAATTCCTGGTGACCCTGTTTTGGCAATTCTTGGTGGTAAGGCTCCACTTGAAGTAATTGAGGCGAAAAGGCATGAACTTGGTCTTGACAAACCTATAGTAGTTCAATTTTTCGACTATTTAAAAGATGTTGCAAAAGGTGATCTTGGAATTTCAACTTTGACTAATAGACCTGTCTGGAGCGAAATAAAAGATAGATTCCCAGCTACTTTGGAATTAACAATATTCTCTTTTATTTTTGCATTAATTATCGGAATTTTCTGGGGAGCTGAGGCTGCGTGGCGAAAAGATAAAACCTTGGATATTTCTGCAAGAGTTTATTCTATCTTTATATACGCTGTACCAGTTTTCTGGCTAGGATTAATGCTTCAACTGCTATTTGGAATCTATCTAAGATGGCTTCCAGTAGGTGGTAGATTATCTCCACGTGTAAGTTTGGATATAAAAACTGGTTTATTGTTATTAGACAGTATCCTTAATTGGAACTGGGAAGCTTTTTGGGATGTTTTAAAACACCTTCTTCTTCCTGGTATTACTTTAGGACTTGTTATTTCGAGTATTTTCTTAAGAATGGTACGTAACAACACTGTCTTAATGCTCTCAAAAGATTTTGTAAAAGCAGCAAAAGCAAGGGGCTTAAAACCAAAAGTTATTTTATATGGACACGCTGTAAGAAACGCATTTGTCCCAATTTTTACAATTATGGGTATGCAATTTGCATTGCTACTTGCAGGGGCAGTCTTAACTGAAACAACTTTTTCTTGGCCTGGAATTGGTAGTTATCTTGTTTTAAAAATAAAGTACAGAGACTTTCCAGCTATTCAGGGTACAATAATATTTTTTGCTATTTTTGTTGTGATTATAAGCATTATTATAGACATTGTTAACGCTTTAGTTGATCCTAGAGTAAGGTATTAAGAGGTGATAATGTGAGAAAAAAATTTATTAGCGAAAGAATAGGAGAATTTATAAGTGATTTGTTTGGAACAGGAACAGGTTGGCTAACATTCATCGGTGCGATGATCTTAATATTTTTCATTATACTTGCAATATTTTCTCCACAAATTGCACCATATGATCCTACACAAAGAGTTGGTAGATCTCTAACAGCACCTAATGACCAATTTGTTTTTGGAACCGACAATCTTGGAAGAGATATATTAAGTAGGGTAATATACGGAGCAAGAATTGCACTTATGATCGCTTTTATTGCTGTTGCAATCGCTGCAGGAATAGGAGTTCCTCTCGGATTAATCTCAGGATTTATCGGTGGAACTTTAGATAGAACATTAACATTAATAATGGATGCAATTTATTCATTTCCAGGATTGATACTTGCAATAGCGATAGCTGCAGTACTGGGACCTGGAATAATAAATATCTCAATTTCAATTGCAGTTGTGTATACTCCTACATACTTTAGAGTGATACGAAACCAGGTTTCCTCAGTAAAGAATGAACTATATGTAGAGGCTGCAAGGGCATTAGGTGCAAAAAATAGTGAAATACTTTTAAAATATATCTTTCCAAATGTTTTACCATCTATAGTGGTTGTACTTTCAATGAACCTTGCAGATGCAATAATGACTGAAGCAGGGCTTTCTTTCTTAGGTTTAGGTATCGCGCCTCCTACCCCTGACTGGGGATTCGATCTAAGTAATGGTCAAAGATTCGTTTTAAGTAGGGCTTGGTGGGGCCTTCTATTCCCCGGAATAGCTATTATAACAGTTGTTCTTGGCTTTTCCATGTTTAGTGAAGGATTAAATGAATTATTAAATCCTACTATAAGGGAAAGAAGGTGATCTTGTGTTTTTTGAAGCAAAAAACTTGAAAATTTACTACAAAACAAAAAAAGGTTTTGTTAAAGCTGTAGACAATATTAGTTTAAATATAGAAAAAGGTCAAACCGTTGGCCTTGTTGGAGAATCGGGATGCGGAAAATCAACTTTTGGGCAGGGATTATTAAAAATTCTTCCACCAACAACATATTACGATGGTAGTGTAAAGATAGAAAATCAGGAACTTATAAATCTTCCCGAATATAAAATGAGGAAAATAAGGGGCAAAAAAATAGGAATGATTTTCCAAGACCCAATGACTTCACTTAATCCTGTAATGAAAATAGAAAAATTATTCTATGAAACTTTAAAGACACATGAACCAGAAATAACAAAAGAAGAAGCTCGAAAGAGAACAGCAAAAGTTCTCGAAAAGGTTGGAATTGAACCGGAAAGAATGAAAGAATATTCTTTCCAATTCAGTGGTGGAATGAGACAAAGAGTTATGATTGCTCTTACACTGGTTTTAAACCCAATTCTTGTAATAGCCGATGAACCAACAACATCATTAGATGTTATTGTCCAAGCACAAATTATGAAACTACTAAATGAACTAAGAAAAGAATACAATATGTCAATGATACTAATCACACACGATCTAGGTGTTGTCGCTGAAATGGCTGATAAAATCTGCGTTATGTACGGTGGACATATCGTAGAAGAAGCTAGAAGTGAAGATCTGTACTATAAGCCAAAGCATCCTTACACAAAATTACTGCTACAAAGTATTCCAAACACAAACATAAACGACTTAGACTTAAAATACATACCTGGCTCCCCACCCGATCTTTCAAATCCACCAATTGGATGTAGATTCGTAGATAGATGTCCATACAAAAAAGAAATTTGTAAACTAAAGGAACCACCGGTAGTTGAGGTTGATGAATCAAAAGTTAAATGCTGGTTATATAGTGAGGTGAAACAATGATTAAAGTCGAAAATCTAAAAAAATATTTTCCAGTTAAACGAACGGTTGGAGAAGTTCTTTTGAGAGTTCCTCAAAGATTTGTAAAAGCTGTTGATGGAGTTAGTTTTAGTATTTCAAAAGGCGAGACATTCGGGTTGGTTGGAGAGTCAGGAAGTGGTAAAACTACCACAGGGAGGTTAATTTTAAGATTAATTGAACCAACTTCTGGAAAAATATTTTTTGAAGATACCGATATTACCAAACTTTCAAAAGAAGAATTAAGAAAATTTAGGAAAAACATGCAAATAATATTTCAAGATCCTATGGCAGCATTGAATCCATATATGAAAGTTGGCGATGCAATCAAACATGGTCTTGAAATTCATAATATAGGTGGTAGCAATCAGGAGAGAAAAATGCTTGTAATGAAAATGCTTGAAAGAGTAAATTTATCACCTCCTGAAGATTTTTACTATAGATATCCTCACGAATTATCCGGCGGGCAAATGCAAAGAATAGTTATAGCACGTGCTTTGATTTTAAGACCAAAGTTTGTAGTTGCTGATGAGGCAATTGCAATGCTCGATGTTTCTGTTAGATCTCAGCTCTTAAAATTATTAATAGATCTGAAAAATGAATTTGATTTAACTTTCCTATTTATCACCCACGACCTTGCAACAACAAAATACATATGTAACAAAATTGGTGTTATGTATCTTGGAAAAATAGTAGAAATTGGTGATTTTAAAGAAATCTACAAAGAACCATTGCATCCATATACCAAAGCATTAATTTCAGCTGTTCCAGAACCTGATCCAAAAAGAAAAAAGGAAAAAATTATTCCCGAAGGTGAAGTTCCAAATCCTATTAACCCTCCAAAAGGTTGCAAATTTCACCCACGATGTCCATATGCAATGGATATTTGCAAAGAAGTAGAACCTCCTCTAAAAAAAGTTAAAAATCACATTGTCTCCTGCCATCTATATTGACAAAAATAATCCCCTCAAAAACGAGGGGATTATTTTCAAACCCAAAAATCCCCTCTTACAAACTTGTTACTAAAAAAACAAAAAGTTTAAAATAAACATAAATAGAAAAGAAAAATAAATATAATCGTATATCAAGCACGTATTCCCTAAAGAAAAAGACTTCTAAACAATTAAAAAACTGATAAAATAGTATATGATATAATATAATGTAAAATGAACCTATTGGAGGTGTTTTGAATGAAATTACAAGTAAAGTTAGTACTTGCGCTTGTTCTTGTTTCAATTCTTGCAACTGTTACTAGCGTAACAATATCTTCTTACCTTTCTTTTAAAAATATCTCACAAAGTGCTCAAAAAATTAATCACCTTGTTTTAACTTCTATCTCAAAAGACATTCAAGCTGGCCTTAAAACTATCATTGACCCTCTATACAAATACGCTACTGGTGGCTCTCTTGCTCCTTATTTGATGAACTCAACAACCGACCTTGGAAAAAAACAAATTTCTTGGGGAGTTAGGAATGCAAAAAATTCTCTAAAAAAGGAAGGCTATCTAGGGACATACCTAATATTAAGCGATGGCACAACCTTTGATGACACAGGAGAAATTACACCTGATATTAGTGATAAATTTAGCAA
>NZ_JACHEX010000005.1 GCF_014201655.1 Thermosipho japonicus | reverse complement strand
GTTAGGCTACACCTCCTTGTTGTTGATGTTTGGTACAAAAATAATTTTAGCAGGTGTAGCCCTTTTTTTATATCCTAATTTAACTTATTTTTTACATTGGCCAGGGTCAATATGTATTTTAAGTTGAATGTAGATTTTTGTTACATTAAATTTGAAAATAATTTAATTTATAAGACAAGATAAGATAATAGAAGTATGGTATAATAAAACACAAAGTTAAAGTTATTTAGGAGGTGTCTTAATGGTTAGATTAAGGTTTGCTCCAAGTCCTACTGGATATTTACATGTTGGTGGTGCAAGAACAGCTTTATTTAACTTTTTATACGCGAGAAAAATGAATGGTAAGTTTATTTTAAGGATTGAAGATACAGATTTGGAAAGATCTGAAAAAGAATTTGAAGAAGGTTTAATAGAATCAATGAAGTGGTTAGGTTTAAATTGGGATGAAGGACCAGATGTTGGTGGTGAATATGGCCCATATAGACAGAGTGAAAGACTTGATATTTACAACAAATATGCCCAAAAACTTGTAGAAGAAGGAAAAGCATACAAAGTCTATGCTTATCCTGAAGAGATAGAAAAATTAAGAGAAGAGCTTCTTTCACAAGGAAAAGCACCTCATTATACACGTGAAATGCTTGAAAGTTTTACAACTCCTGAAAGGATAAAGGAATACGAAGAAAAGGGTTTAAAACCAGCTATATATTTTCAAATGCCAAGAAAAGAATATGTTTTGAATGATATTGTAAAAGGTCAAGTTGTATTTAAAGAAGGTACATTAGGAGACTTTGCGATTATTAGAAGTAATGGAGTTCCAATATACAACTTTGCATGTGTTATTGACGATTACTTAATGAAAATTACACATGTTATAAGAGGTGACGATCATCTTTCAAATACAGTTAAGCAACTTGCTATTTATGAAGCTTTAGGATGGAATCCACCAGAATTTGGACATGTTTCAATGATTCTTGGACCTGATGCAAAAAAATTAAGCAAAAGGCATGGTGCAACATCAGTTGAGGAGTTTAAGGAAAGAGGTTATTTACCACAAGCTGTAGTAAACTTTTTAGCACTTCTTGGATGGTCACACCCAGAAGGAAAGGAAATTATGTCTTTAGAAGAATTAATTAATGCATTTTCTTTGGATAGATTGGGGAAAAATCCTGCAATTTTTGATCCGCAAAAATTAAAATGGATGAATGCGGAGCATTTCAGACATTTAAGTGATGAAGAAATGCTTGAGGTTTCAAAGCCTTACTTGGAAAAGTTTGCAAGAGAAGAAGAAATAAATGAAAGAAAAGAGTGGTTTATAAGACTTCTTAGAGCGATTAAGGATAGAGTTGAAGAATTAAGTCAGATACCAGAGCTAATAGAATTTTTCTTTGTAGAACCAGAAATTAAAGTAGAGTTGTCAGATGAGGTAAAACAAGTATATAGTGAATTAGTAAAAGAAATAGAAAACATTGAAAATTGGGATGAAAATAATATTTATCAAGCATTTAAAAATGCAATGAAAAAAGGGAAAGTAAAAGGGAAAGACTTTTATATGAATCTTAGGATTGTATTAACTGGAAGAGAAGAAGGTCCAGAATTGATTGATATAGTTTATCTTCTAGGAAAGAAAAACATTGTTAAAAGGATTCAAAAACAACTGGGGTGATGTAGTATGGCTATTTACATAACAAACACTGAAACTGGGAAAAAAGAAGAACTTAAAACAATTGAACCTGGCGTTGTCAAAATGTATGTGTGTGGGCCAACTGTATATAACTATATACATATTGGAAATGCAAGACCTGCGGTGGTTTTTGATGCATTCAGGCGTTTTTTAGAATATAGAGGCTATAAGGTTATAATGGTTCAAAATTTTACTGATATTGATGATAAAATCATCAACGAAGCAAATGAATGGGGCGTTGATTTTAAAGACGTTGCAGATACATTTATTGCAGAGTATTGGAAAGACGCACAAAGTTTGGGAATACGTGCAGCAAATTTTCATCCAAGAACAACCGATTATGTTAATGAGATTGTCGAGGCTGTTGAAAAGTTAATTTCAAAAGGTTATGCCTATACAGCTGAAAATGGCGATGTGTATTTTAGTGTTAAAAAATTTGAGCGGTATGGAGAACTTTCTGGTAAAAAAATTGAAGATTTAATTTCGGGTGCAAGAGTTGAAGTAAATACATTGAAAAAAGATCCTCTTGACTTTGCACTTTGGAAGGCTGTAAAACCTGGAGAACCTAGCTGGGATAGTCCATGGAGTTGTGGTAGACCAGGATGGCATATAGAATGTTCAGTTATGTCTCAAAAGCTTTTGGGAGATACATTTGATATTCATGCAGGTGGAGAAGATTTGATCTTCCCACATCATGAGGATGAAAAAGCGCAGAGTGAAGCGCTGACTGGGAAGCCTTTTGCAAGATATTGGATGCATAATGGAATGATAATTACTCGTGGAGATAAAATGAGTAAGTCTATAGGAAATGTATTTTTGGTCAGAGAAGCTGTTAAAAGATATGGAAAAGATGCAGTAAAACTATTTTTACTTTCAAAGCATTATAGAACTCCTATAGAATTTTCGGATGAAATTATGATGGAAAATAAAAAAGCTGCTTTAAAGGTATTAAAAACTCTAAATAGATTTGAAGAAAAGTATCCGTATCCAAAAGTTCCAAAGCGTGATGAATATATGAATGATATTGAGCAAAAATTTGTAGAAGCGCTTGAAGATGATTTTAATACCCCAAAAGCAATTGCACTTATATTTGACCTTTCAAAAGAATTAAATAAAGCAATGGATGAAGGAAAAGATGATGAGGCACTAAAAAGATATCATCTTATTACAAGAGTTTTTGGAAGCGTTCTTGGGTTATTTGAAGGTGGAGTGAAAATTTCAGAAAGTGAAAATACAAATAAAATAATTGAAGAAATATTAAATGTAAGACAGGAATTTAGAAAAGCTAAGAATTTTGAAGCAGCTGATATGATTCGTGATGCACTATTAAATTCCAATGTTAAGATATTAGATACTCCTGATGGCACAAAGTGGGAGATTTTGGAGGTGGAGGAATGAGATTTTCAAGGCTTTATGCACCAACACTCAGGGAAGATCCATCAGATGCGGAAATTCCAAGTCAAGCATTACTTCAAAGGGCGGGATTTATTAGAAAGATCGCAGCAGGGGTTTACACATATCTTCCACTTGCAAGAAGAACTCTTTTGAAAATTGAGAATATCGTCAGGGAAGAAATGAATAAAATTGGTGCTCAAGAAATACTTATGCCTATAATTCAGCCTGCAGAACTCTGGCAAAGAAGTGGGCGCTGGGATGATTATGGCCCTGAAATGATGAAGTTAAAAGACAGGCACAATAGAGATTTTACGTTAGGTCCAACACATGAAGAGCTTGTTACTGAATTGATTAGAAATGAGTTAAATTCATATAAACAGCTTCCAGTTTCTTTATATCAGATAACTACTAAATTTAGGGATGAAATTAGACCTAGGTTTGGTGTTTTACGTGCAAGAGAATTCATTATGAAAGATGCATACAGCTTTCATGATTCATGGGAATCACTGGATGAGACTTATCAATTATTTAAAAACGCATATTCAAAAATAATGGAAAGAATTGGATTAAGATATTCTATAATAGAAGCGGCAACAGGAGCAATTGGTGGAAATGAATCTCATGAATTTGTTGCTTTTGCAAATACTGGAGAGAGTAATGTTTTGTATTGTGATTGTGGGTATGCAGGAAGTGATGAAAGAGTACCATACAAAGGTGATTACGAAAAAGATGATGAAGCTGAGAAAAAATTAGAAAAAGTATATACTCCAAATATAAGAACTGTTGAGCAAGTAGCAGAATTTTTAAACGTTCCAATTAGAAAAATAGTTAAATCGTTAGTCTTTAAAGGACGTGAAGGATTTGTTATGGCTCTTGTGCCGGGAGATAGAGAACTTAATTTTGAAAAGTTAAAGGCATATTTAGGTGATCAATCTTTGCAGATGGCAGAAGCAAATGAGATTCTTGAAGAGTTTGGAGTTCCAATAGGATTTTTAGGACCAGTAGGAGCAGATAAAGTTAGAATAGTGGCAGATTATGGAATTAAATATATGAAAAACTTTGTCGTGGGTGGAATGGAAAAAGATTATCACTATATAAATGTAAATTTAGATAGGGACTTTAAGGTTAGTGAATGGACTGATTTGGTAGTAGTTCAAATTGGTGATCCATGTCCTGTTTGTGGCAAACCTTTGAAAGGAGAAAAAGGTATTGAATTAGGTCATATATTCAAACTTGGAACAAAGTATTCAGATTCAATGAATGTAAAATATATGGATAAAGATGGTAAAATGAAGTCATTTATTATGGGATGTTATGGCTGGGGAATTTCAAGAACTTTAGGTGCAATAGTTGAACAGCTCCATGATGATGATGGGATAATTTGGCCACGTTCAGTTGCACCATACGAAGTGGACATTGTTGTAGTTGGAAAGGAAAAAGAAAAAGAATTTTCTGAAAAGTTGTACAGTTATTTATTAGATAAAGGTGTAGATGTAATTATTGACGATAGAAATGTATCACCAGGTGTTAAGTTTAAAGATGCGGATTTAATAGGATTTCCACTAAGAATTACTGTGGGTAGGAAATTAAAAGAAGGAAAAGTAGAAATAAAAGAAAGAGGAAGAGAAGCAATATTAATTGATGCAAATATGGAGCAAATTTTAAATGCTATAAATGAGATATAAATATTGACTTTTAAAAAAAATTAATGTATCATATATGTGACCCCTACTCGGTAGGTGGATTAGTCCCCTACTTGGTAGTGGGAATAAAGTGTGGAGGTGTAAAGATATGAACAAAGAGGAAATCATTAAGGAATTTCAAATTCACGAGGGTGACACTGGAAGTACAGAAGTGCAAATTGCTCTTTTAACTGCAAGAATTAAACACTTAACAGAGCACTTGAAAAAACATCCAAAAGATTATCACTCAAGAAGAGGACTTATGAAACTTGTTGGAAGAAGAAGAAAAATTTTGAAATATTTAAGAAACAAAGATCCAGAATCATACAAGAATGTAATTCAAAAATTAGGATTAAGAAAATAATTAAAAAATGGGGAGGTGAAATTACCTCCCCAATTTTTTAGAAGGAGGAAGATAGATGAAGCTTAGCGATTTTGATTATTACTTACCAGAGGAGCTGATTGCTCAAACTCCTGCAGATCCGAGAGATTCTTCTAGATTGATGGTGTTAAATAGAAAAGAAAAAACAATTGAACATAAAATTTTTAGAGATATTGTTGAGTATTTAAAGCCTGGAGATTTGCTAGTTAGAAATATTACAAAAGTGATTCCTGCAAGGCTATATGGAGTAAAAGAAACGGGAGCCAGAGTTGAAATTTTACTTCTAGAAAAAATAAGTGAAGGTGTTTGGGAGGCGTTGGTAAAACCAGGCAGTAAAGTTAAAAAAGGAACAAAAATTATTTTATCTAATGATGTAGAAGTAGTATGTAAAGATTACGCACAGCAAGGAGCAAGAATCTTAGAATTTAATTGCAGTGATGATAAATTATTTGAACTTGGAAATGCACCACTACCACCATATATAAAAAACCAGCAAGTTCCGTTTGAAAGATATCAAACAGTGTATTCAAAAGAGACTGGGTCGGTTGCAGCACCTACAGCTGGGCTTCATTTTACAGAAGAACTCCTTGAAAGATTAATGGATAAAGGTGTGGAATTTGCAGATTTAATTTTACACGTTGGGCTTGGTACTTTTAGACCAGTAAAGGTTGAGGATATAAGAGAGCATAAAATGCATTCAGAAAGGTACTATGTGCCAGCTGAAACTGTTAAAAAGATAAGAGAAATAAGGAAGAATAAAGGAAGAATAATAGCAGTTGGGACAACCAGTGTAAGAACTCTTGAGACGATTGCAAGACTTTCTAATCAAGAAAGTTATCATGGAAAAACTGATATATTTATTTATCCACCTTTTGAATTTAAATTGACAGATGCAATAATAACGAATTTTCATCTTCCAAAATCTACACTTTTAATGCTTGTCGCTGCTTTTGCAGGAAAAGATTTTATTCTAGAAGCTTATAATACTGCTGTAAGGATGAAGTATAGATTTTTCTCACTAGGTGATGCATGTTTTATTTACTAAAATGTAAAAGTATTTAAAAATTCGCAATGCGAATTGTAACTTTAGTAAGACTATTTAAAAGAAAAATAAATATAATTTATGTTATAATCAAAATACGAATAAATTTCTTAGTTTTTTGGAGGTGGATATAGAGTGAATATAAACTCGGATTTAGAAAGATTTATAGAATATATAAACACTCAAAATATATCAGAGAGCACTAAGAAAAATTATGTTAATATGGTTGATTCGTTTTTAAAATTTGTAGAAGGTAATGTAACGAGCGAAAATGTTAGGAAATGGCTTTCGAAAATAAAAGAAAATTACAAATCGACAGCGTGGAGACAATATTTTGTTCCATTAAGGGCTTTTTTACAAAGATTTTATCCACTAATTTATTCAGAAGTTGTAGAAGATTTAAAAGTTCCTTATAAAAAAGCAGATTATGAAATGATAAGTTATTTAGATTTTTGGAAATTATATGAAGAAGCAGAAAAGATGGCAAAACATGGCAACGAAAAGTATGTGCTTTTAGTTGGGCTCGCTGGTATTTTGGGATTGAAATCTGGAGATATTGTAAAACTAAAAGGTACAGATATAAAAGGAAATTATTTGTATGTCTCAGATGAAAATTATGAAGTAGAAATTGTACCACCGATTGATAAGTGGTTGAAAAAATACGAAGGAAGCGATGAATATTTAATTTCGACAGGAGATGGTGAAGCGGTAAAACCTTCTTACCTTGCTTTAATGCTAAGGGGACTTCAAAAAAAGGTTGATATAAGTCTGAAAAGGCCATTGTCGGTTGAGATATTAAGAAATGTTGCTGTTGCAAGACAAGTTATTGCACAACCTTCATTGCCATATGTTATGGACTTATTTAAATATAGCTCAACAAAAACAATTGAGGATATTGCAAGATATATAACCGAGAGTGGAGATTTGAGAACAATTTTATCAATAGAAGTTGTTGATGATATGGAACCTGTTTTGGAATTTTTTAATAAATTGTCAATTCCTGTTAGAAAGATAGAAAATGCATATATTGTATCAAGAACAGCTTATATTAAAAGAGGTGATAAATTTTCAAGGTTAAATACATTGTTTGTAGTAAGAAATCTTGATGGATGGCAAGAATATATAGAAAAGTTAGGTTATGAGGTGAAAAGAAAACCAAACGATAACTTCTTTATTTTCTTAGCTGGAAAGTTGAGAGTAGCATTTTTAGAGCTAGATGATATATAAAATAAAAAATGCCTGATCATATGGTCAGGCATTTTTTATATACTCTTTTTTGACAAAAGGACTAGTAAAAGCCCTAAGTGCTGCACCATAAGAAAGATGAAATTTTAAGGTGTCTCCAATAGAATATTTTTTATTAGAATCTGTGTAATCTATTATGGTATGGTCACTTGATGCGTGTAGTACTTTTAATTTTTTATCGAATGGCTTAAGTCCAGAAGGATCAATATCTTGCTCACCAATTGCTAATATTATTCTATTTCTCCATCCAAAATCCTCAAAATGTGGAATTCTTCCCATAGAATCTCTTCCAATTTTTCCCACAGGAACAGATGGTTTATAATCAACTTCAATTACTTCAGCTTCTAAGATCACTGTATCTTGTGAAAGGTATGGAATGTCTCTATTTCCAGTTGCATCAGTCCCCAGTAATAGCCCTTCGCCTATTCTAAATTGATTTATTTTAGTAGGTAGTTCATTGTTTTCTATAAGTGATAAAGTTACGGTACTTCCTCCAGAAATTTTAAGATTTGTGTTTAGTTTGTCATCAAGATAATCTTTTATTTCTACGAGAATATTTAAATTTTCTTTCGTTGGTAAAACGCCACCAAAGCATCCAACATTTGTCCCTATTCCAACAATTTTAGCCATTTTTAACTTTTTAGCTACTTTTTCTATTGTATAAGCGGCTTTTTCATACCAAATACCTTCTCTTAAGTCTCCGACATCTATCATGTAGATCAATTCAATGTTTTTATCATACTTTTTTGCAATTTCATCAATGATATAAGCTACTTTTTCTTCAGAAATTAGTATTTCGTCCGTTAAAAATACTGCTTCTTCCAGTTCTGAAGGCATAGGGATTCTTAAAAGTTGAAAAGGTCCAGGTACATTATTTCCCATCATTTTTTTTATATTTTTTAATCTTGATTCACCTATCTTTACTATTCCAACTTCTTTAAGTGTTTTAGCAATAATTGGGTCACCTAAAGTTAGTTTAGTTACGGCAACAAGCTCAATTTTAAGTTTTGAGAGTGTTTCAAGTAGTTTTTCTGCATTTTCTCTAATTTTTTCAAGATTAACAAACAACCTAGGGAAATCCACTTTTTCCCCTCCCTATTTCTAAAGGTACAACTTAATTTTAATCTAATTTTTGTTTTTTGTAAATAAAAAAGGCGGAGAGAAATCCGCCTTATTCACCAGCAATATCGAGTTCACTTATTAAAATACTTGGGGTTATTATTCCATAGAAGATTTTTGAGTCATTTCCAACTGCTTCAACTTTTTCCAATAGTTGTAAGAAATTTCCAGAGATGGTTATTTGTTCTATAGGATGGGAGATTTCTCCATTAATTACTCTATAGCCTCTTGCACCGAGTGAGAAATTTCCAGATATTGGATTTGCACCTGAATGCATTCCATCTACACCTATAATTACTATTCCATCATCTAATTTTTTTAGGAGGTTTTCAAAGTCATATTCTCCACTTTCTATAAGTAAATTTATTGGCCTAATTGAACCACCAAGGGAATTTCCAGTTGGTTCAGTGTTATCTTTTTTTGCAGTTTTTAAATCGTATAGGAAACTCTTTAATATTCCATTTTCTATTATTGGTGTTTCTTTTGTTGGAACCCCTTCATCGTCGAAAGGTCTATTCGAAATACTGTTTTTGTAGTAAGGAACATCTTTAATATTTAAAATTGTACTTGCGATCTTTTGGTTTTGTTTTCCCTTTAATGGGGACATATTTTTTTGAACGTTTTCTGCCGAAATCATGCTAATGAGAAGGCTGAGCATATCTTCAAAAGCGGTATTTTTGATTATTACTCTGTACTTACCGCTTTTAACAGATTTTGAACCAAGTAAACTTAGTGCATTTTGACAAGCAGTTTTTCCAATTTTTTCTGGATCAAGGTCAGAGAATTTAGTTCCAACATCCATCCATAATCCAGAATGTGTTGATTCGTCTTTCGATACTGCCATTGCATAGCTGTATCCACCATCTGCAGTTGTTGAAACATCAAGCCCTAAAGTATTTGAAATTTTTTTGGAAACTTTGAAATTATTGTAGATTGCATATGGAACCATGACTATTCTATCATCACATTTTGCACTGTTATATAGCTTTTTGACAAATTCTATTTTTTCTGAAACGCTTGTTTTTTCAAAACTTCCATTGTAAAGATCCATTTCAATGTATTTGCCACTTCCATTATAGAAAAATTCTTCATCTTCACTATCTGTTAACTCCCAGTTTTTTAGGGCTTCTTCAAATAATTTTTCTGGATTTTCTAGTTGTTCAGTATAAACTCTTCCTATCTTTCCATCCTTCAAAATCTTTATAGAAACTGAAAATTTTGAAGCGTCAGTATATTGATCTATATCATTATTAGCATATCTTAGTGAAAATTCTGAACTTTCCGATAGATCAATCTGAGCTTCAAATCCTTTTTCTTTTGCAATAGAAAATAATTTTTCTTTAAATTCGTTGTATGTCATTTGTTTCGCCCCCCAACGATTATTTCTGAAACTCTTATTGTAGGTTGTCCTACATCTGCAGGAACAGCTCCTGAAATTGATCCACAAACACCTTGACCTCTACCAACATCGTTTCCAACCATATCAATTTTTTGAATTATTTCATATCCTTTTCCAATAAGTGTTGCTCCCTTAACGGGTTTTGTAATCTTACCTTTTTCAATTAAATATGCTTCATTAACTGCAAAATTAAATTCACCGGTACTTGGGTTAACTGAGCCCCCACCCATTTCTTTTGCATAAAGACCGTATTCGGTTGCTGCTATGATTTCTTCAGGATGGTAATCACCAGGTAATATAAATGTATTACTCATTCTAGAAGTTGGAGCAAATGTATAATCTTGCCTTCGAGCACTTCCTGTGCTTTCCATTCCCATTCTTCTTCCACCTAATTTATCAATTAGGTATCCAACTAACACTCCTTTATCTATAAGAAGGTTTCTTCTTGTTGGTGTTCCCTCATCATCTACATTTGCTGAACCCCAAGCATTTGGTATTGTTGCATCATCAACAGCTGATACACATTCAGCGGCAACTTTTTGACCTAATTTTCCTGCAAAAACGGATGCCCCTTTTGCAACAGAAGTTGCTTCAAGTGCATGTCCAACTGCTTCGTGGAATATAACACCACCAAATTCATTTGAAATAATTACTGGCATTTTACCTGCAGGTGCTGGTTCGGCATCTACCATTCTTGCAGCGATTCTTGCAGCTCTTTTTGCAGCTTCTTCAACGTCTATTCTATCAAATAGTTCAAATCCCATGCTTGCTCCTGGTCCATAAAAACCTCTTTCCATATTACCATTATGTTCGGCTATAGCATTAATCATAAGTCTTGTTTTTACACGTCTATCTTCTGCCCAAACACCTTCAGAATTTGCAATTAATACTTCTTGGTCGTATTCCCAGAACCATATTTGAACTTGCTTAATTAATTCTGAATAATTTTTGGCTGATTCGTATGCTCTTTTCATTATTTTGACTTTTTCTGTTTTTTCAACATCTCTTGGGTATAAATATATAACATGTCTATTTTTTAATTTTTTATTATCAAAATCCAAAGTTAAATCATTAATTTTCACTTCAGATAAAGCTTCTCCTACTCTTTTTGCAACAGATAATAAATTTTCTTTTTCAAAAACATTGGTATAAGCATATATTGCCTTTTTTCCAAGAAATCCTCTAATACCGACACCAGAGATGTTATTAGTATTTGCTTTTTGAATTTTTCCATCTGTAAGTTCTATCCTGTTTTCATATTTGTTTTCTACAAAAACTTCTGCAAAGTCTCCCCCATATTTTAATACTGTACCAATAATATCTTTAATTAAAGATTGATTTAACACTATTTCACCCCTTTTGCTCAATGATTTTCATTAATGCTTTTGCTGCAAGCATAGTTCCTTCCTTTTCGTATCCTTCAACTCCAAGCATCGTTCTTATTTCACCAACCTTCACCCCCGTTTCAAACATTTTTTTGAAGAATTTTTGCGCAATTTTTTCATGTTTTTCTTTCATTTGGATCGCACCAAATGGGTTTGCAAAATATGATGTAGTTAATCCTTTTTCAGAGGTTGTTCCTTTTGCCATTCTCTTCCCTTCTGAGAATACTTTTAAGGCATCTTTATATGTCTCAAAGAACTTTATTCTTTCACTTTCATCTTTGACTTCTGTGTAGTTATTTGCATAGAATAGAAAGTCAATTTTGATTGGGGTAATAATATCTTTATAGTTGTTGAATGGAACTATAACTCTTGCGTTAATTTTATCAGGGTTCATGAATATACTTCTATCCATTGTATGATATGCATATCCTGGTGGTAGATCATCAAGTCTAACAAATGCTCCAGTCTCAGTTCCATATGCTACAATGGAATCGTTGTGTATATCTAAACTTCCCATATCATCTATAATAATATTTACTTCTGCTACTTCTTCCATTCTATTTAGTGCATCAAGTGTTTCACTTTTTCCGGCACCACTGTCACCTACAAACATAGCTACTGCTTTTTTTCCAGATTTTAATGTTATTTGAGCCATTGATCCATGGATTGGAAGTCTTTCGTTATCTATCATTATCAAATTGTGAACCGTCAAGGTAGTTTTTTTCATGTATCCAAAATAATCATTTTCATCTGTTCCTGGTATCACACCAACGTAGCAATTTTTGTCTTTAAAAACTACTGCATTTTCCCATTTTTCATTATAATCTGGGATTTTTTCTGGAGCAATTCCAAATATTATTATTCCGTCGGGTTTTTTATTTTTTATATCCTTTGGTGAGGCTATTTCAAACAAATTCGCAAGTCCAGCACCATGTGCAAGATATTCTTTATGTACAAAATTAAAAAACAATAGTTTTCCAACGTATATTGGAATCCTAAACCACTCATTGCTAGAAAGATTTATTTTGTCTAAAATATCTTTTTCTTCTACAGGAATAATTCCTTTTCGTTTGTTTGAATTTGTATAAAAAATTGCAGGTGGATCAAAAATTGCTCCCCATATTGTTGGAATATCTTTCATCCATTTTGCACCAAAATCGTCACACTCAATATAATCGTATAAGAACATTGCCTGAGCTCCACTTGGTAGCTGTCTCATTACTTTTGGAAACTCATTTGATATATTTGAAATTAGTTGTCTGTATAAATTTTTAATAACAGCTTTAAATTGATCGCCAATCATTGTCATGGTATATTCTATGCTTGCACGTCTATTGTAATCACTTACGTATTTTTCATGCCTTACCATAAATCTGTGTTTTGATCTCCAGAATGAGTAAAAGCCTTCAATAAATTTTTCGAGTTTTTCGGGGTTTACGTAATTCATTATGTGAATTAATTCTCTAATATTCCTCATAGATAAAAGATGGAGATATTCAGATAACCTTCTAATGTCATATTCATTTCCAAATTTGAATGGTGAAATTGCTTCTAGGAGTGGACTATTTTTTTCAGAAAGTATGGTTATAAATTCTTTTAAAAGATCTTCAAATTTTCTGTGCCCCATGATTTGACTGTAATTAGTATAAATAACGGAACCATCAATAATTACAGAGCGACTCATTTTAACACCTCCATTAATAGATTATAAAGACGTTCTTGGTTAGTTAGATACAAATAACCTACTAAAACTTCAAAACCGGTACTTTTTCTGTAGGCGGGATCATTTCCATACCTTCCGGCTCCTTTGCTGTTTATACCTCTTTTTACAAATGCTTTTTCTTCTTCATTTAATAGAGGAAGGGCTTTATCTAGGAGGGTAGCTTGAAAATTTCTGTTTACAAGGAGTTGAGAATCTTTGTGTAAATTTTTTACACTTGTATTTTTGAAATATAATACCTTTACGAAAAGGTTGAATACTGCATCACCTAGATAAGCAAGACTATCTGTAGATAGTTCATTAACATTAAGATTAGGATGAATTTTTTCAAAAATGTTCAATTTATACGCCCCCTATTTTTAACAATTTTACCATATAATTATGTTTTGTGTTAAATGTTGACTGAAAATAGAAAATATGGTAAATTATAAATTGTAAGGGGCCGTAGCTCAATTGGGAGAGCGCTACCATGGCACGGTAGAGGCAGTGGGTTCAAATCCCATCGGCTCCACCAGAAGGGAGGCAGAAAATGCCTCCCTTCCTTTTTTTGTGATATAAAAAGTGCGAAAAAGAAAGAAAATGTATGTTATTTCACTTTAATTTCTTCTAAAAACTAATAATCGCCAATAATTGGGCTTCACAATTTTGATATTTTTGGTAAACTTAAATTAGCAGTCGATGAATAAGAGTGACAACAAAACTTTGAAAGGGGGTACGATTATGAAGGTTATTCCATTGGGATCAAGACTTTTAATTAAGCCAATTCAGGAGGAAAAGAGAACTGAAGGAGGAATTGTTCTTCCAGATACTGCAAAAGAAAAACCTATGAAAGCAGAAATTGTTGCAGTAGGTAACTTGGAAGATGCAGATGTGGATCTTCACGTAGGTGATAAAGTAATCTTTTCCAAATATTCGGGAACCGAAATTAAGATAGAGGAAGAAGATTACATTATAATTGATGTAGAAGATATTCTAGCAAAAATAGAAGATTAATAGGGAGGTGACACGCATGGCAAAGATGTTGAAATTCAGTGAAGAGGCAAGAAGAGCACTTGAAAGAGGTGTAGATGCAGTTGCAGATGCAGTTAAAATTACATTAGGTCCAAAAGGAAGAAACGTAGTTATTGAAAAATCTTGGGGAAGTCCAACAATTACAAATGACGGTGTTTCAATTGCTAAGGAAATTGAACTTGAAGATAAATTTGAAAATCTTGGTGCACAACTTGTAAAAGAAGTTGCAAGTAAAACAAACGATGTAGCAGGTGACGGAACAACAACAGCAACAGTTCTTGCGCAAGCAATGATAAAAGAAGGAATTAAAAACGTAACGGCTGGTGCAAATCCAATCCTTGTAAAAAGAGGAATTGAAAGAGCAGTTGCAGCAGGTGTTGAAGAAATTAAAAGAATATCAAAGAAACTTTCAAGTACAGATGATATTGCTCATGTAGCATCTATTAGTGCAAACAGTGAAGAAATTGGTAAATTAATTGCAGAAGCAATGGAAAAAGTCGGAGAAGATGGAGTAATTACTGTAGAAGATAGTAAATCAATTGAGACATATGTTGAATTTACTGAGGGTATGCAATTTGATAGAGGATATGTTTCACCATACTTTGTAACTGATCCTGAAAAAATGGAAGTAGTTTACAATGAACCATTTATTCTCATTACAGATAGGAAGCTTTCAAATATAAAACCACTTATTCCAATTCTTGAGAAAGTAGCACAAACTGGAAAACCACTTGTAATTATTGCAGAAGATGTTGAAGGGGAAGCATTAACAACACTTGTTCTTAATAAACTAAAAGGAACACTTAATACAGTAGCGGTTAAAGCACCTGGATTTGGTGACAGAAGGAAAGCGATGCTCCAAGATATTGCAATTCTTACCGGTGGTATAGTAGCAAGCGAAGAAGTAGGAATTAACTTAGAAGACTTGACATTAAACGATCTTGGAAGAGCAGATGTTGTAAGAGTAAAAAAAGACGAAACAATAATTGTTGGTGGACATGGTGATCAAGAAGAAATTAAAAAGAGAATTGCTCAAATTAAAGCACAAATCGAGCAAACTACATCAGAATACGAAAAAGAAACATTACAAGAAAGAATGGCAAAACTTGCTGGTGGTGTCGCAGTAATTAAAGTTGGTGCAGCAACAGAAACCGAGTTAAAAGAAAAGAAACACAGAATTGAAGACGCTCTCAGTGCTACAAGAGCAGCTGTTGAAGAAGGTATTGTTCCAGGTGGAGGAATTACATTACTCCGTGCAAGAAAAGCAGTTGAAAAAGTAGTAAATGAACTTGATGGTGATGAAAAGATTGGTGCAAAGATTGTTTATGAAGCATTGATAGCTCCAATTAATCAAATAGCAAAGAACGCAGGTTATGACGGTGCAATTATTATCCACAAAGTACTTGAAAATGATGATCCAGCATACGGATTTGATGCATTAAAAGGTGAATACTGCAACATGTTTGAACGCGGAATTATTGATCCAGCAAAAGTTACAAGAAGTGCACTTCAAAACGCAGCATCAATTGCAAGCATGTTGTTAACAACAGAAGCACTTGTGGTTGAAAAACCAGAACCCAAGAATAACCAACCAATGCCAGAAATGCCAGAATATTAATAATCATTTTAATAGACAAATTCCCCGGAAACTTTTCCGGGGAATTTTTTTTTATCTATGGCTTGTAATTTTTCAAGCCTTTATTTTTTATTATTGACTTTTGAAATTAATATGTTATACTTTAATTAGGAAAAACTAATTAAGGAGGTAATATCATGGAAAAATTGCTTGAAGTTAGAAATTTGCATGCATCTGTGAAAGAAGAAAACTTAAAAATATTAAAAGGTGTTAATTTGGATATAGGTTATGGAGAATTACATGCTATTATGGGACCAAATGGTTCAGGAAAATCGACTCTTGCAAACGTTATAATGGGAAATCCAAGGTATAGAATTGATTCAGGCGAAGTAATTTTTAAAGGTGAAAATATTGTTGGCTTAACCGCTGATGAGAGGGCAAAAAAAGGTATCTTTATGACTTTTCAAAATCCATTTGAAATAGACGGTGTAAAATTCAGTAATTTTCTTTTAAGTGCATATAGAAAAATTCATGGAGATAATGAATCTTTTGCGCAATTAAATAAGCAAATAGATGAAATATTAAGTGAACTTGTTGTTTCTGATAATTTCTTAAATAGATTTTTGAATGTTGGGTTTTCTGGCGGTGAAAAGAAAAAATCCGAAATATTGCAAGCAAGGTTTTTAAGGCCGAAACTTTTAATTTTAGATGAAATTGATTCTGGTTTAGATGTTGATGCTTTAAGAATTGTTGCGAATCAGATTAATAAGATAAGAGAATCTGGAACGAGTATACTTATTATAACTCATTACAAAAGAATACTTAATTATTTAGATGTTGATAAAGTTCATGTTTATACAGATGGAAAGATTGTAAAGAGCGGTGACTTTTCATTGGCTGATGATATAGAGAAAAATGGCTATTCTGTAATTGCGGGGTGATGACATGTTTGATATAAAACAAAATGAAGATAGGTTTAATTATATTGCTAATATTGAGCCAGAGTATAAAAGTTTACCTGGATTGACACCAAAAATAATTGAAGAAATTTCTGAAATTAAAGGTGAACCTAAATGGATGAGAGAACTTAGACTTAAATCTTTGGAGATTTTTCAAAAATGGCATGATCCAAGATTTGGAGTTGATATTTCTGAATTGGATTTAAACAAGATAATTCCATATATAAAGCCGAAGGCTAACAAGCAGACAAGTTGGGAAGAAGTTCCTGAAGAAATTAAAAAGGCTTTTGATAAACTTGGAATTCCTGAGGCTGAAAGAAAATATTTTGCCGGTGTTGGAGCACAATTTGATTCGGAAATAGTGTATCAAAATATAAAGAAAGAACTTGAAGGTCTTGGTGTAATTTTCATGGATATGGAAAGTGCGGTAAGAGAATATCCAGACTTAGTAAAAGAGTACTTTATGAAACTTGTCCCAGCTCATGATCATAAATTTGCTGCACTACATGGTGCAATTTGGAGTGGTGGAACATTTTTGTATGTTCCAAAGGGTGTTAAAGTTCCAATGCCGCTTCAAGCTTATTTTTTAATGAGTAATCCTGGAATGAGTCAGCTCGAACATACAGTTATTGTAGCTGATGAAGGCTCTGAAGTAACTTTCATTGAGGGTTGTTCAGCGCCAAGATACAATGTTATTAATTTACATACAGGAATGGTTGAGATTTACGTAAAAAAAGATGCAAAGGTAAAATACATGACAATTCAAAATTGGAGTAAAAATACGTATAACTTGAATACAAAACGCTCTATAGTAGAAGAAAATGGAGTGATGTCTTGGGTTTCAGGATCACTTGGTAGTATGAAGACAATGTTGTATCCTATGACGATCCTTAAAGGAAAGGGTGCAAAAGCAGAAAGTTTAGGTATAACATATGCAGGACCAGGCCAACATATGGATACAGGCTCAAAAGTAGTACATCTTGCACCTTATACAAGTTCCACAATTGATGCAAGGAGTATCAGTGTTGGTGGCGGCTGGGCCTTTTATAGAGGGCTATTAAGAATAGCACAAGATGCTAAAAAAAGTAAATCTCATGTTCAATGTACCGCATTAATGCTTGATAATAAATCAAAAAGTGATACAGTTCCATTAATTGAAGTATATAATAGTGATTCGGATGTAGGTCATGAAGCAAGAATTGGAAGAATTAAAGATGAACAAATCTTTTACTTAATGACAAGAGGCTTAAGTGAAACAGAAGCTAAAAGTATGATTGTTAAAGGTTTTATTGAGCCGATTGTTAGTAGTTTACCATTTGAGTATGCCCTTGAGCTCAATAGATTAATTGAAATGGAAATTGAATCATCAATAGGGTGAGGTGTTAGTTATGGAGAAAAATTTAGAATTATTTTTAGATAATGAAAAAGCAGTGGTGAGTGCCCCAAAGCAATTTTTCGAAGGTGACTATACTGAAAAAGATTTAGAAAAAGAACTTTCAAGTATTGAAAATAAATTTGTTAGAAAGTATATATTGGAAAAGTATAGTGAATATACAAAAATAGGTTTTCCTATATGGAAAAGATTGAAAATTAATAGTATAAGTTTGCCAGAGTATAAATATGAGGGATATTTTAAAGGTATTGAAGAAGATTTAGGCTTGATAGATTTTGAGGGAACTCATAGAAAATATGTTTTGTTATCAGATATATTTTCATCTATGGGTGAATATATAAAGGTTGATAAGGAGAAAAAAGTAAAAGTTGAATACATTGATAGAATAACAAATGATGTGTATAAGGTTAATGGTAAGTTAGTTCTTGTAAGAATTTTGAAAACGAAAAATTTTTCAAATAATACATTGAGAGTTATGGCAGATGATAATGCAGAAGTTGAAATTTACAACATTCATGTAAGTGAAGAAAATTCTTTTTCAGTAGATAATATTTTTATTATAGTTGAAGATAAGGCACAAGTAAAAGTTAGAGATATATATATTGGAGAAGGGAAGGTAGCAGGATATTTAGGAGCAAAAATGAATGGTAATGAAAGTAATGTAGATGTTAAACCATACTTTTTGGGAAGTAAGAGTGCAATTTTTGATCTTCAATATCTTTTAAGGTTTGTAGGGTTTGAAAATAAAGGATCAATAAAAGCGGAAGGTGCACTTTCTGATGAAGCAAAAGTAGTATTTCGTGGTATACTTGACTTAAAAAGAGGTGCAAAAAATAGTGAAGCAGAAGAGATGGAAAGATGTATATTATTATCAAAAGATTCAAAAATGGAAGCTATCCCAAGTTTGTTAGTAGATGAAAATGAGGTTACTGCATCACATGCGGCAAGTTCTGCTCCACTTGATGAAGATGCAATTTTCTATTTAATGAGTAGAGGATTTAATAGAAAGGAAGCAAAAAGCTTTATATTAAATGGTATTTTTGAAAATTTAATTAATGAGCTTTCGGTATTTGGCCTTGAGGAGGTCGTAAAAAATGCTCTCAAAAAATATATTGAATGATTTTCCTGTACTTTCAAGAACAATAAAAGGAAATCGTATTGTTTACCTTGACAGTGCTGCAAGTACATTAAAACCAAAGCCAGTAATTGATAAATTGTCTAAATTTTATTTAGAAAATTATGCCAATGTTCATAGAGCAGTTCATACTCTAGCATCTGAGTCAACTCAGATGCTAGAGTTTTCTAGAAAAAATTATGCAAATTTTTTGAATGCTAGTGAACATGAGATAATTTTCACATCAGGAACAACAATGTCAATAAATCTTATAGTTGAAAGTTTAGTAAGAAGTAAAATCTTGAACAAGGATGATATAGTTTTAACAACTTTAGTTGAGCATCATGCAAATTTTGTTCCATGGGTAAGACTTTCCAAATTACATGGATTTAGAGTAGAATTTGTTGAACCTAGCTTGCGTTTTGGAACTTTAGCTATCGAGGATTTTTTAAAAAAAGATATAAATCCTAAGGTGGTCGCTATTACAGGACATTCAAATGTAACGGGGCAGTTAATTGATATAGAAAAAATTCGCAATATTTTTCCTAATTCAATATTAATAGTTGATGGAGCACAACTTATTCCGCATCAGAGGATTGATGTTAAGAGCTTAGATATTGATTTTCTTTGTTTTTCAGTCCATAAAATGCTTGGACCAAGTGGAATTGGAGTTTTATATGGAAAGAGTCAATATTTAGAAACACTTGAGCCTTTTTTGTATGGCGGTGAAATGATTGATAAGGTTGGTGTTGAAGATGTTACCTTTAATGTGCTTCCATACAAATTTGAGGCAGGAACTCCAAATATTGGTGGAATTGTCGGTGCAAATTATGCGCTTGAATATTTAAAAAATATTGGATTTGATGAGGCAAAAAAACATATTCTAGATCTTACAAAATATGCTATTGAAAAATTTAGAAATATTGAAAATGTTGAAGTTTATGGCCCACTTGATGAATCTCACTGCGGTATTTTAAGCTTTAATATTGACGGAATTCATCCACATGATGTTGCACATCTTTTGGATGAAAAATTTGGAGTGGCAGTAAGGAGCGGTCATCATTGTGCACAGCCTTTGATGAATGTTTTGAAGTCACAAAGTAGACTGTCTCAATTTCCAAACAGTACATGTAGAGCAAGTTTTTATATATATAACTCATATGAAGATATAGATATATTAATAGAAGGAATAAAAAAGATAAAGGAGTGGTTTGATGTATAATGAATTAATCATGGACTATTCTAAACTTAAAAAGTATAAGGGAAAGATTGAAGATGCTACTAAAGTAGAAGAAGGCAAAAATCTTTCGTGCGGTGATGAAATTACTTTATATTTAAAAATTGAAAATGAAAGAATAGTTGATGCAAAATTTGAAGGAATTGGCTGTGCAATAAGTCAAGCTTCGGCTAACTTGATGATAGAAAATATTATTAATAAATCAATTGATGAGGTAAAAACATTAATAGATAACGTATATAAAATGACGCGTGGAGAAGAATACGACAAATCGGTTTTAGGATTGATCGTGGAGCTCAAAAGCATTAAAGATTATCCAATGAGAATTAAATGTTTTTTACTTGCGTGGAAAACTTTAGAACTTTCATTTAAATAAGTTGTAACGGATGTATAATTTTTATCCACTTTAATTGAAAAAGAATATTTTCTTGAAATTTATAAGTTTTATGTTATAAATTAGTAAAAGTGATAATAAAATTTATCACTTTGTTTTTTTAGTGAGGTGAAAAGATGTCTATCGAGAAAAAGTTATTGAATCTTGTTTTATTTTTTCTATTAGTTTTAGATTTTCCTGCACTCCTTTTTTCATACTATGTATTTTCTGGATTAAAAAATTATCCTGTAATTAATCTTTTACTTGGATATATTCTTGCTGTTGCTACATTTGGTGCATTGGTGGTTGTTCTTATATATAAGAATGTGAAAAATGCAAAGCAAAGGAAAGGATTTAACGTTCCTTATTATTCAGCTATAGTATTGTTTTTTGGGAACTTTATTGCTGCAACAATAGTGGGTTTAATTGCTTCGAAAATGACAGAGCTTCCTAGTGAAACTTTGGCATTGAGATTAAATGGAGCGTTTGCAATAAACATGAACATAATAGCATTATTTATTTTTACCTACTCAAAGATCGTTAATTTTAATGAAGTAAAGCATTTGTTTAATAAGTTTAAAATCAGTGCTAATTTGAAAATTATTATTTCTGTTTTATCAATTACTCTCTGGATTGGTCCTATAATTATAAAATATCTTTATACAAAAGGAATTTTAGATAAACAAAGTAGTTGGAATGCAACATATATTAGTTTGTCGTTGAATGTTATTTTGGCATTTACGGTATATTTTGTGATTAGATTTATTTTAAAGCCAGTAGAAGAACTTAATAATAGTATGCAAAGTTATGGAAAAGGTGATTTTACAAGAAAAATTAACATTTCATCTTTTGATGAATTTAGGGAAATTTCTTTAAATCTAGAAAATATGGTTAATGAGATTTCAAAAGTTATAAGGGGATTTGAAGGCACTATATATAAATCTAAAGATGTAACTGAGATTACGAATAAGAATTTTGAAAAATTGCTTTCTTCAATTGAGGAGACTAGAAACAGTACAATTGAGCAAACAAAATCTGTTGAAAAAATAAGTGCTGCAGTTGAAGAGATTACTGCAAGCCTTGAAGAATTATCAAGCCAAGCAGCAACTTTAAACAATACAGCATCTGACACCTTAGAAATTAACGAGAAACTATTAAATACTACAAATCTTGGAAAAGAAAATCTTGAAAAAGTGAAGACCGCAAATAGCAGGGTAGTTTCAAAGTATCTTGGACTTGATGAAAAAATATCTAAGCTTCTTAATTTTACACAAAATATTGGAGAAATAGTTAATACTATACGTAATATAGCAGAACAAACAAATCTTCTAGCTTTAAATGCAGCAATTGAGGCAGCTCGTGCTGGTGAAGCAGGAAAAGGCTTTGCAGTAGTTGCTGACGAAATTAGAAAACTTGCTGAAGAAACAAAGGGTGCAACAGATATAATAACAAACACTATTCAAGAGATAACAAAAAGTTCTGATGTGATTAAAAATGAAACAAGCCAAGTGAAAGAAGAAATAGAAAATTCTCAAGAAGAGATAGAAAGTTTGACAAGTGTATTGGATGAAATTTTAGAGTCATTTAAAAAGCTCTCTTCTATTGTTGATGTTCTTGCAGCTCACTCTCAAGAGCAAAATGCATCTGTGGAAGAGATGTCTAGTGCAGCAAATGAGGTTTTAAACCAGGTCAATAATGTGTATAAGTTATCAGAAGGTGTCCAAAAATTTTCAGAAGAAGATAAAGAAGTTGCAAATATGTTGTACAATAATATTTCAAACTTGACTGAAATGATCTTTAATTTAAATCAAGAAATCAAGAAATTTAAATTTGAATAGTTGATAAAAATTAATAGGATGATATAATATTGTTGAGAATGTCCTCGGGGCAGGGTGAAATTCCCGACCGGCGGTGAAAGCCCGCGAGCCCTTAAAAGGGTTGATCCGGTGGAATTCCGGAGCCGACGGTAAAAGTCCGGATGGGAGAGGACAAGCATAAATGAATACATTTATGCTTTATTCCTCTCCCTCCTGAAAAGGAGGGATTTATTTTGGAAAAATTCATGAAGCTTGCTCTAAAACTTGCAAAGAAAGGTGCAGGAAGAGTATCTCCAAATCCATTAGTTGGTGCTGTTATCGTAAAAGATGGTAAGATAATTAGCACAGGATATCACAAAAGATATGGTGATTTTCATGCGGAAAGAAGCGCTATTTTGAATGCAAAAACTTCTCTTGAAGGAAGTACTTTGTTTGTAAACCTTGAACCTTGTTGCCACCATGGTAAAACCCCACCTTGTACTGATCTAATTATAGAGTCCAAAATTTCTCAAGTTTATGTCTCCATCTTAGATCCAAATCCTTTAGTAAATGGTAAAGGTGTTGATATTCTAAGAAAAAATGGAATAAAAGTTCATGTTGGACTTCTTGAAAGAGAAGCAAGTTATCTTAACAGGGTTTTTATAAAGTACATTACTAAAAAGACTCCTTATGTAGCTTTAAAAGCTGCAATGACTCTCGATGGATTTATCTGCGATAACTTGGGTAAATCTAAGTGGATAACGAAAAATAATTTTAATATTTCACATAATTTACGTAATTTTTTTACTGCAATTATGGTTGGGGCAAAAACAGTGTTAAAAGATAATCCACAACTTACTTGTAGAAATGGTGGTAGAAATCCAATCAGAATAATTTTAGATTATGAAGGAAAACTTGCAGGGAAAAATTTTAATGTTTTTGATAATCATTCTAGGACAATTGTTTTTTCAAGTAGATGTGAGAAATACAATGGAGTTGAATGCTACCCTGAAACCCGCCCTGAGGATATTTTAGAAAGGTTATATAGCTTAAATATTGATTCAGTTTTGATCGAAGGAGGTGCTAGTGTATTATCCCAATTTTATGATTTTTCTGATGAACTCCATCTTTTTTATGCTCCAAAAGTTTTTGGAAGAGGACTTTCTGCATTTTCAGAATTTGAAAAATACATTGATGAAGAGTTTGATTTGAAGATTAGGAAAATAAGACGATTAAAAAATGAGTTTTATTTGGAGGTAATAAAAAATGTTTACGGGAATTATTGAATATGTAGCTAAGGATTTTAAAATTGTTGGAAATACACTGGAGATTAAGCTACCTATTTCATGTAATGTTGGTGATAGTGTGTCTGTAAATGGTATATGCCTGACGGTAAAAGAAGTAAAAGAGGATGTCTGCTATTTTGATTTGGGATATGAAACCATTGGAAAAACGAATATAAAAAAGGCTAAATACTTAAATATTGAGCGAGCTTTAAAGATTGGAGATAGATTAAATGGGCATTTTGTTCTTGGACATGTTGATGGTGTAGTGACTTTTCTTGGAAGAAAAGCAATGAATTCTGGAATTTTATATAAATTTTCAATGCCTAAAGAAAATTATGCGATAAAGAGAAAAGGCTCTATTTCATTAAATGGTATTAGTTTAACTATTGCAAATGTCTCTCTTGATTCGTTTGAGGTTCAAGTTATTACGTTTACAAATGAAAATACAAATTTAAAATATTTAAAAACCGGAGATATTGTAAACTATGAAATTGATGTATTTGCAAGATATAGGGGGGGAATGTTTTGAAACCATTTATTTTAATTGATAAAAAGAATGAATTAGAAGGTGATTTTTTTATTCCTGCTCAAATTTGTGATGAAAAGATTTTAAACTTTATTATTGAAAAAGGCAAAGGACTTTTATGTGTTAGTGCTCATGAATATGATCTATTAGATAGAGGTTTTTTTAAATTACCTTCTAATGGTTCCAAAACAAATTTTTTTATTACGGTAGACTATGGGGAAGGTACAGGAATATCTATTAGTGAAAGGTGCAGCACTATACAAAAAATTTCAGAAGGGCTAAGTATTAAGGATTTTGTTTATCCAGGACACGTAAATGTGTTAGGGGCAAAGGAAGGGCGATGGGGGCACACGGAAGCTTCAGTGTTTTTTTCTGAGCATCTTGGTTATAAACCTTATGGTGTAATTATTGAGATCTTAAATAGTAGTGGTGATTCCCATGATTTTGATTATATTTTGGAGCTTTCAAAAAAGCACAAATTGGAAATAATTGACATAGAAGATTTGTACAAGGAGTATGTAAAAAAGAGATTTTCTATTGATACATCAGTTAAACTTCCAACGGCAATTGATGAAGATTTTAAAATTTATACTTTTAAGAATCCGTACGATTTTCGAGAACATATTGCAATTGTAAAAAAGCCATTTAAAGAATCTATTCCTTATTTAAGAATTCATTCTGAATGTGTAACTGGTGATATTTTTCATTCACTTCGTTGTGATTGTGGGGATCAGCTAGAAAATTCATTGAAAATCATTTCTAGAAAAGGTGGTGTGTTAGTTTATCTTCGCCAAGAAGGAAGAGGCATAGGTTTAAATAACAAGGTAAGAGCTTATAAATTACAGGATGAAGGATATGATACAGTAGAAGCAAATTTAAAGCTGGGGTTTAAAGATGATGAAAGGGATTATTTTGCAGCATACTTAATACTTAAAGCTTTGAAAATTGATAAAGTAAAGATTTTAACTAACAATCCGAAAAAATATGAAGAATTGAAAAAATATGGGATAAAGATTAAAGAAGTAGTTAATATTTATGGAAGGGTTAATAAGTATAACAAAAAATATCTTTTTACAAAGGCAAAAAAGATGAAACATAATTTAAAATTGGAAGGAGTGGAATAGTGATTTTAGAAGGCCAATACCGAAATTGTGAGGATTTAAAAATAGGTATAATTGTTTCAAGATTTAATAGTCAAATTACTGAAATGTTGCTAGATGGAGCAATTGATTGTCTTAAAAGACATGGGGTTAAAAATACTGAAATAATAAAGGTACCAGGAAGTATGGAAATTGGATTTGTATTAAAAAAACTTGTAGATTTAGACTATGATGCTCTTATTGCACTTGGCGCGATTATAAGAGGTGAGACATATCATTTTGAAGTTATTTCAAATGAGATATCAAAAGCTGTTATGCAATTAAATTTAGAAGGGAAAGTTCCGATTTCATTTGGTGTTGTTACTGCAGACACTTTAGAACAAGCTATTAATCGTGCAGGTGCAAAGATGGGCAATAAAGGTTTTGAAGCTGCTATGGTTGCACTTGAGATGGCAAATATAAATAGAAAGATAAATTCAATAAAAAGTACTTGACCAAATTTATAATTGTGGTATAATAAATTACGCGAGCCGAGGTGGTGGAATTGGCAGACACGCATGGTTGAGGGCCATGTGGGCATCAACGCTCGTGCGGGTTCAAGTCCCGCCCTCGGCACCAGGTCCCGAATGCGGGACCTTTTTTTGAACTTTGGTCTTTTAAAACAAGTCAAATATATACGGGGGCGAACTGGTTTCGACGGAGATGAAATCCCCCAAGAAGCGAGCCGAGGTTTCCGGGTTCCTCGTAAAAAAAACTCGGGAAAAAGATAAGTGCCAACGAAGAATTAGCATTAGCAGCTTAATTTAAAAAGCTGCCGTCCTACCAGGGTTTGACCGGGGCTCTGGCTAGGGCGTGACATAACCGGTCTAGCGACTTTGGATTTGCCTTTCGTCCAAAGTCGCGAAATCTTAGAAAGGCTAGGGTTTGGAAAGCCTGTCCGTGGGCGTTCCAAATCCGAAGTTTAAAACACGGACTGCGCTCGGAGAAGCTTGGGGGATTTTGTCTTCGGACGCGGGTTCGATTCCCGCCGCCTCCACCAGATTAATTATTAAATACTTGTTCTATTATAAACCTATCAATTTTTGTTCTCCCAATCCTTTTTGCCTTTTGTATTGTATTGTCCACCTTTTTAAAGTTTACATTTAATTCCTCCTGAATTTCAGCATATGAATAACCATCTAGCCACATTTCAAAAATATCTATTTCCACGTCCTTTAAATGCTTGACAATTATTTCCTTAATTATATCAATGAATATTTTTTTGGGGATATTTGTTGATTTGTCTTGGAGTGAGTAATCGGCTTGTTCCCCGCCTTCTTCTTCATCAAAAACATCTATACTCGATGAATCTGAGAGTATCTTATTTTTCTTTCTATTTAAATAAGTAATAAATGTTTGAACCTCCCCTTCTATACTTTTCCATGCAAATGAGTTAAAAGAGCTTCTTTCGCTATCAAAATAAAATACAGCCTTAATTAACCCAATAAGTCCATTTTGGACTATATCTTCAAATTCAGCCCATGGCGCATAATATTTTGATGAAATTTTAATGACCATTGGATAATACTTTTCAATTATGAGTTCTAGTGCTTCTTTTAATCCACTTTGTGCAAGCTCAACTAGTTTTTCTATTCTTTTTCCTCTAAGATTGTACTTTATCATTATTTATCACCTAAATATATTTTGAAATCTCACCTATTTCTTGAGCAATTATATCAGGTTTTATGTTTTTTATATCACTTTCTTTTGCTTCACCTGTTAAGACTAAAATGGTCAATACACCAGCTCTTTTGCCAAGAAGAATATCTGTATAGAGCCTATCACCAATTACACATGTTTCTTCTTTTTTTACATTATTTTTTTGCATTATCATTTCAAGGATTAACGGATCTGGTTTTCCAAATATTATATCGGGTTCTTTCCCGGAGGCCTTAGTGATTATACTTGCAATTGCCCCTGTATCAGGAATAGGTCCATCTTTTGAGGGACAATTTAGGTCAGGGTTTGTTAAAACAAATAATTTTCCTTTTGAAACATAACTACAAGCCTTTGCAAGTTTTTCATAGTTTAAAGTAGTATCAAATGTAACAACAACAATATCAGGTTCTTCACTATCTACTACTTTATGACCAATATTTTCAAATACCTGTTTTATTGCTTTGTTTCCAACAAGATATATCTTTTTAGGACCAAATTTTTCTAGCAAATATTCTGCAGTTTCAATTCCAGCAGTAAAAATTTGTTCGGCATTTATTGAAAGTCCCGCATTTTTAAATTCTAATAGATAATCATCAATTGATTTGTTTGAGTTATTTGTCAAGAAAACAAATTTTTTGTTTGCTTTGAAAACGGTATTTGCAAATTCAATTGAACCAGGAAACAGTTTTCCACTTAAGGAAAAAGTACCATCAATGTCAAGAACAAATAACTTAATCTTCTCTAATTTTTCAAGAGAATCCTTTGTAAGAATTTTCATTTTTTCACCTCTTCAAAGATATTATACTATTATTTTTGTTTTTTAAGAAGGATGAACATTAATGGTGCACCAATAAACGAAGTAACAACACCTATTGGAACTTCAATGGGAGAAGCTATAGTTCTAGATATGGTATCAGAGAAGGAGAGAAAAATTCCGCCAAGTAGGACACTGCCAATGAGACTATATTTATGTTTTGACCCCGTGAGAATTCTTGCTGCATGAGGAATTATTAATCCCACAAAGCCAATTATTCCAGTTTTTGAGACAATCACAGAGATTACAAAAGAACCAGCTAAATAAAAAAACCACTTTATTTTTTCAACTTCAACACCAAGAATTTTAGCTTCCTCTTCGCCTAAAGCAATTGCATCGAGTTCTCTGTTTTTTATTAATGCAATAGAAAACAATACAATTACCGATATTGCTGGAATTATTAAATCATTCATTGTCGTACCCGAAAGGCTTCCAAAAAGCCAAACATATGCGCTAGTTAAAGTTTTACGTGAGAGATTTATTAGCAAGATTGTTGCGGATGAAAATATAGTACTAATTAATACACCTGAAAGAATAAGGTGTGTGATAGGAATTATTCTCTTTCTTTTTGCAAGAATAATTGTTAATAGTGAAGCAAGTAATGAAAATGCAAAAGAAAATACGTTAACACTGACAGTTCTGTTTAGTGACACAGCAACATAGAGTGCTAAAACAGCACCAAAACCAGCTCCTGAAGATGTACCAATTAGATATGGGTCAACAAGTGGATTTTTCATAATAGTTTGGTAGATATTCCCAACAAGTGCAAGACCTGAACCAGCTATAAGGCTCATTAATATTCTTGGAAATCTGACATTCCATATGAGGAATTTTATTTGCTCATTTTCAGGATTAAAAATTTGAGAAATTGGGATTTTCACAGTTCCTATAGAAAGGTTTATAAGAATTACTAAGAAGAACAAGACTGGAAGGATGATCCTTCCAGCCTTATAAATGTTTATTTTAGTCATTATTTTCCTCCGTAAAAGAAATTATAAAAAATTTCAAGGTATTTGACTATATCTGGAGATATTGAGCTTATGTCGTTACCATCAATAACAAATACTTTGTCGTTTTTAACTGCTTTAAGATTTTTAAATATTTCATGTGATTTTATTTGTTTTATGGTTTCATCTGGACTAATGTATGATGCAACAATTATTATGTCGGGATCATTGTATGTTAAAAATTCCCAATTTACAGAGAACCATCCATTATTACCAGAATAAGGAGCACAAATATTTACTCCACCTGCGTATGTAATTAATTCATTTACATAAGAGCCAGTTCCTGCAGTCCAAAGGTCTTTTGTTTCATTATTTGGAACTGTTATAGTGAAAAAGACTCTTGGCCTTTTTTCAAGAGGTACTTTTGAGCTTTTTGCGCCATATTCTGAAATTGTTTGTTTTATTTTATTTGCCAATTCAGATGCTATTTGTTCTTTACCAAATACATTTCCAAGAAGCATTACATCTCTTGCAACATCATTTAATGTTGTGGGATTTAAAACAAGTGCCTTAATACCGAATTTTTCTAACTTTTGCACTTCTGGAAGTTGAAAACCACCGAAAGTAATTACAATGTCAGGATTTAATGAAATAATTTTTTCTATATTTAGTGGCACCATATTTCCAATTTTTTCAGCATTAAAAGAATCCCAATCTGTAACACCAACTATATTCTCTCCAAGACCAAGTTTTACAAGAAATTTGGTGGAGCTTGGAGCAGCAGAAACTATTCTTTCAGGTATTTTATCAAAGCTTACCAATCTTCCAGCATCATCAACAATAGAGAGTGCAAATATAAATGTAGTTAACAAGACACTTAAGAAAATAACCCATCTTTTCATCCTTTATCCCTCCTATATAATATTTTAAAGAAAAACGCCCACCCTTAGGGACCGCAAAGGTGGATTGCTTTCCTTTCAAATAAGGTATCCCGACTTCCGGATCATCCTACTCTCCACGCCTTCCCAGGAAATATCCCAGTGGCATTTTGTGGATTTCGTCCCCGGTTACGGTGGCGTCCCCGTGCCGGACTTTCACCGGCTTCCCTTATTTGAAAGGTAAAATATTAAGTTGCCTGCAAATAGATTATAACACTAATATTGTTCTTTTGCAATTTGTCTTGCAATTTTGTCTATTTCAAAGATTTCTTTAAAATCATTTATATTTCCATCTATTTTTTCGCATGTGTTTATAACTATATCAGCTATTTTTGAAAATTTTATTTGTCCATTTAGGAATTTTTCTACAGCAATTTCATCAGCTGCATTGAAGGCTATTCTTTTTGCAAGATCCTTAATTATACTTTTTCCGTAGAAAAATGCCGGGTATTTTGATGGATTTACATCTTCAAATATAAAGTTCTTATTTTCAAAATTTGGCCAATTTTTATTTTCGTATAATCTCTTCGGATAACTTAGTGAATAAGAAATTGGTATTTTCATATCTGGGAATCCAAAATGAATCTTTACAGTTCCATCTTTTAAAAATACAGCTCCATGAACTGTTCCGGTAGGATGTATTTTTACTTCAATATTTTCCAATTCAAAGAGTTCGAAAGCTTCAATTACTTCAAATGCTTTATTTACCATTGTTGAAGAATCTACGGTTATTTTTTTACCCATACTCCAAACAGGGTGATTTAATATATCTTCGACTGATAAATCATCTATATTTTCTTTATCTCTTACCGCACCGCCAGATGCAGTTATTAATATCTTTACCACATTTTCGTCGAAAATCTGAAAAATTGCAGAATGTTCGCTATCAACTGGTATTAATTCAACGTTATTTTCTTTGCAAGCTTTTTTTACAAATGGACCTGCACAGACTAAAGCTTCCTTTGTAGCAAGTGCAAGCCTTTTTGTGTAAGGTATAGAATCAATTGTTGCAAGAACACCATCAAAACCAGGTATTGCAGCAACTACAACATCAGGGCGGATTTTTGCCACCATATCTTTTATAGAGCTTACATTAAATTTTACAGGGGAGTAAAAGTATTCCACTTTGAAGTCTTTTATAATTTTTTCAGCAACAGTAATGTTTTTTCCAAAAGCTATACCTTTTACTCTAAAGTTATCGAGTTTTTTAATTACTTCAAGAGTTTGCATTCCTATAGAGCCAGTTACTCCTAATATTACAATGGTTTTTTCTTCCATCTAAAATAAATCACCTCTCCTTTTTCTACATGTATTTTTATTTTTTCATCCGTTGTTTCGTTACTTACACCTATTGGATTTTCTATACTCATGTTACCATTGAAGGGGTATTTAAAGCCTTCTATCATAAAAGTTGCATTACACAAAGGAATAAAAGACCATATTTCACCTATTTTAACTTCTTTTTCAAGCTTGTTATTTTCTTTTAAAATTGCAGATTCTAACTTTTCAGAATTTAAGTAAATATTTGCATCAAATTTTTTTAAAAGTCCATAGAGTGCAAATATCATATCTATCCTTTCGCCTTGAAAATTTATTATTTCTATTTCTTTAAATCCGTTTTCAAGAGCATATTTTATAGCAAGTTCGCAATCTGTTTCATCCTTTTCTCTGGGATATTCAATAATTTTCACAGATTGTTTTTTAAAAAAATCTATCGTTTCTTTGTCAATAGAGTCAAGATCACCTATTACGATGTCTGGCAATATATTTCTTTTTTTGAGTAACTTTGCTCCACCATCAACAGCTATTATATGGTTTGTGTTTAAAACTAATGTTTCATCAATATTACCATTTAAAACAATTGTTGCCTTCACTATATCCCTCCTAATGTTATAATATATACAAGAAAATTATATCATGGAGATGAAAGAATGATAGTAAGGGCAAAAAATTTAACAAAAATGTATGGTAAAAAGGAAAAATTTGAAGCTTTAAAAGGTGTTAATCTTGAAATAAATGAAGGAGAAATTCTTGCTATTTTAGGACCATCTGGTTGTGGTAAAACTACTCTCTTAAATTGTCTTTCAGGACTTGATGAGCCAACATCAGGCGAAGTTGAAGTTCTTGGAAAAAGACTTGACAGAATGAATGAAGAGGAAAAAACAATTTTTAGATCTGAAAACATGGGGTTTATTTTCCAATTTTTTAATCTTATACCAGTTCTGACAGCTGTTGAAAATGTTGAGATTCCATTGCTGATTTCAAAAAACGGAACTCCAACCGAGATTAGAAAAAAAGCTCTTGAGTGGCTTGAAAGATTACATATATTTCATAGGAAGAATGCATATCCATCAGAAATGTCTGGTGGTGAGCAACAAAGAGTGGCTATTGCAAGGGCATTAATAAATAATCCAAAGATTGTTTGGGCAGATGAACCAACAGGGGCTCTGGATACAAAGAATAGTCAAGAGATAATTGATTTAATCATTAATATGAATAAAGAGCTTGGAACAACATTTGTTATTGTAACTCACGATATAAATGTTGCAAAACGGGCACATAGAATTATTAAAATGGATAGTGGACAAATAGTTTCTGAAGAAATACTTGTGAGAGGATGAAGGAATGTATATTCCATTGTTAATAGAAGACTTTTTAGATGAAATATTAAATATAAAAGATCACAAAGCTTTAATTGAATATGTGGAGGATAATTTTGAAAAAATAGATGATCCTTTAAAAGAAGATCCTGAAGTTTTCAAAAGGCTTCAGGAATTTTATACATACATTGTTGAAATGAAAAATCTTCCAGAAAAAAGAATTCAAAAGAGATTGAGTTACATTCCAGGAATGGTTAAAAGATTTAAGTTGATGCATTTGGTTTATAAAGTTGAAAAGTCTTCTGATTTAAAAACACTTGATACACCTATAAAGTATGTTAAAGGAATAGGTCCAAAAAGAGCTCAAAAATTTTTAAAACTTAATGTGAATAATGTTGAGCAACTTTTAAACTTTTTCCCAAGAGATTATGAAGATAGAAGAAGAATTATTCCTATTCCTTTGCTTCGTGAAGATGATAAAGTTGTTACAACAGGAAAATTAACTGGGGTTGAAAAAATAAAAAAAGGTAATTTAACTATTGTTAGTGCTGTTTTATCCGATGGGATGTATCAAATTCTTTTAAAATGGTTTAATCAGGACTTTATGGAGGGAATATTAAAAGGTCTTTTGAGAAAGAAACTATATGTATTTGGTACAGTAAAAAAAGGATTTTATGGAAGTTTGGAGATTCACAATCCAGAGATTGAGCTTTTTAATGAGAGTAAAAGAGAAATTTTTCCGGTTTATCCGTTAACTGAAGGATTAAATCAAAATACTGTAAGAAGAATTATAAGTGAAAATATTTATAATATTTACAATTTCAAGGAGCATTTACCTGATGATTTAATTTCAAAGAGAAACTTGATAGATGTTTATCAGGCATATACTGGAATGCACTTTCCAAGGAGTGTTTTTCATAAAAAAGCGGCAAGATATAGACTTGCATATGAAGAAATTTTATACCTTCAAATCGCATTTTTATTATCTAAAAAAGAAAATGAAAAAATAGGCGGAATATCTAAAAAATTTGATGGGAAATATTCAACAGAGCTTATAAATTCTCTTTCTTTTGAGTTAACAAATGCTCAAAAGAAAGCATACGAAGAGATTAAAAATGATTTAAAGTCTGATAAACCAATGAATAGATTACTCCAGGGAGATGTTGGTTCTGGAAAAACTATTGTTTCAGAACTTGCAATGCTCGATAACTATGAAGCAGGTTTTCAATCAGCGGTTATGGTACCTACTTCAATTCTTGCTATTCAAAACTTTAAAAAGATTTATGATCATTTTTCAAAGTTTGGAATAAAGGTTGCACTTTTAATTGGAGCAACTTCAAATTCTGAAAAAGAACGTATAAAACAAAGATTAAAAGATGGTGACATCGACGTTGTAGTTGGAACACATGCCTTAATTCAAGAGGATGTTCATTTTAAGAATTTAGGTTTGGTTGTAATAGATGAGCAACATAGATTTGGTGTTGAGCAAAGGAAGGAACTTATCAGTAAAGGAAAATTGGTAGATACGTTGGTTATGACAGCAACACCTATTCCAAGAACACTTTCTCTTTCATTGTATGGTGACCTTGATGTGTCGATTATTGATGAGATGCCAAAAGGGAGAAAACCAATAAAGACATTTGTTGTTCACCAATCAAAAATTGAAGAAGTGTACAAATTTGTAATAAGTGAAGTGGAGAATGGCGGGCAGGCATATATTGTCTATCCATTGATAGATGAATCAGAAAAATTAGCGGTTAAATCTGCAACTTCTATGTATGAGGTTCTTACAAAAGAGTATTTTCCTGATATTCCTGTGGGACTTATCCATGGTAAAATGAGTGACTCAGAGAAAGATGATATAATGTACAAATTTGCATCTGGAGAGATTAAAATTCTTGTTTCTACAAGCGTTATAGAAGTTGGGATAGATGTTCCACAAGCTACAGTAATAGTAATTGAAAATGCAGAACGTTTTGGGCTTGCTCAGCTTCATCAATTAAGAGGAAGAGTAGGCAGGGGAAACAAACAGTCGTACTGTTATTTAACAGTTGGAAATGTTTCAAGAGAAGCCTTTGAAAGGTTAAATTTCTTTGCATCAACAAATGATGGATTTAAAATTTCAGAATTTGATTTAAAACTAAGAGGTCCTGGAGAATTTTTGGGAGTAAGACAGCATGGACTTCCAGAATTTAAAGTTGCAGATATCATAAACGATATTGACATAATAATGGTGGCACGGGAAGATGCAAAATACATCATTGAAAGTGAAGAAAAATATAGAGATTTAATTAGTTATGTCAAGGAATTATATAAAGAGCGATTGAAATTGTTAGATGTTGGTTAAACGAGGTGATAATTTGATATTAAGAGCTTCATATGGAACTCTATCATTGCTTGGGCTTGTGAAAAATAGCAAGATTAAAATGGATACAGCTTATTTTATGCTTGATGGTCGCTGTGTGTTTAATTGTGCATTTTGTGCGCATGCAAGAGATGCAAGAACGGATAATAAATTTCTTTCAAGAATAGTTTGGAAAGAAATTAGTGTTGATATGATTGAAAAACTTGATGTAAAGAGAATATGCCTTCAGGTTGTAAGCTATAAAGGTTATAACGAAGATCTTGAATATTTACTTTTAAAGCTAAATGGAAAAAAAGTTTCAGTTTCAGTAAGAGCTCTTTCGATGAAAGAAATAGATAGGTATTTTGAACTTGGAGCAGATGCGATAGGTTTGTCAGTTGATGTTGTAAACAAAGAATTATTTGAAAAAATACGTGGTGGAAAGTTTGAAAATACACTTGAATTAATTAAAAATGCAGCAAAAAAATATCCAGGGCATATTACTACTCATGTTATAGTAGGACTAGGTGAGACTGATAAAGAACTTATAGAATTTTTTTATATGATGAAAGAACTTAATGTAATAGTTGCTCTATTTTCTTTTACTCCAATTAAAGGAACAGCTTTTGAAAAATTACCTTCACCAAGTATGGAAAGATACAGAAAAATTCAGATGGCAAGGTATTTAATATTTGAAGAAGAAGTTCCAAAAGAAGTATTTATTTTTAATAAAGAACGGTTAGAAAAAATTAATTATCCATATAGACAAGGTTTTGGTAAGGCGTTTTTAACATCTGGTTGTAGTCACTGTACAAGACCGTATTATAATGAAAAACCTTCAAAGGAGCCTTACAATTATTTTGAATATGCTAACAATCTTGAGGAAATTGCAAGGAAGGTGCTTGAATGAATTTTTATAAAGAAAGAAAAAAACATCCACTTGTTTTAAACGTACCTGCATTGTTAATTATTGATGTTCAAAGCTATTTTACCGATAAAGAAAGTCCTGCTTATTTAGACGGGATTGAAAATATATATGAAAATATAAAAAAACTTTCAGAAAAATTTTTGCAGAAAGGTTACCCTGTAATATCAACAATACACAAAGGCGGAGCTTTACAAATGCAGAGATGGTGGGGCAATATAATCGATGAAAAGTGGGCAAAACCTTATTTTAAGTCGAACGAATATGTGTATATAATAAAAGATACCTATGATGCTTTTTATAATACGTATCTTGAAAAAGTACTAAGGTTAAAAAATGTAACTGATATTATAATTACCGGAGTTATGACACACTTGTGTTGTGAGACAACTACAAGAAGTGGTTTTGTAAGAAATTTTAATGTGGTTATGGTTGAAGATGCGCTTTGGGATAAAGATGAATTTTATCACTTTTTGTCTTTAAAAACTTTGGCACACGGTTTTGCACATATTTGTAAAACGGAGGAAGTATTGTGCAAGTTGGAATAGTTGGAGCAGGTCCAGCTGGAATTTCAGCTGCAGTTTTTTTGAAAAGATATGGAATAGATGTAGCATTGTTTGAAAAGAAAAGAGTTGGTGGACTTATAAATAATGCTTGGCGAGTTGAAAATATTCCACTTTTTAAGCCGTTGCCTGGTAAAAAAATTGTTGAGAATATGAAATCATATTTGGACCTATATAACGTTAATATAATATTTGAAGAAGTTAAAGAGGTTTATGATAAAAGGATTATAACTGAAAAAGATACATATTATTTTGATTATATAATTATTGCATCGGGAACGGTTCCAAACAGAATAGTGGAATATGAAGGTAAAAGAGTATACTATGAATTTTTAGATTTACCGGAAAATATTGAATCACTTGCAATATATGGTGCGGGCGATGTAGCTTTTGATGGAGCAATACAAGCAAAAATTTTAAGGAAAAATGTTCATGTTTTTAATAGATCAAACAAAATAAAAGCTCTTTCACGACTTGTTAATATTGCAAATAGTTTGGGTGTAATATATCATGAAAGTGAGCCAATACAAATTGTAGAAAACAAAGAAAATTATGTATTAGTACATACAAAAAAGTCTGTTTATAAATTTGATGCTTTACTACTTGCAACAGGCAGAAAGGTAGATTTGTCATTTTTAAAAACTGATAAAGTAGTTTTGATAGGCGATGTTGCTCATCCAAATTTTAGACAGGCTTCAATTGCCATGGGAGATGGTATAAAAATTGCAATGAAAATCATCGGGGAGGGAAAGGTGTGAAAATTTTAGAAAAATTTGGAAAAGAAGAAATAGCATATGTTTATTTAGGAGAAACTTCAAGAGGAAATTTGGTTGAATTTGTTGAATCTATTCAACCACCTATTCCAAGAGATGAAAAGTGGGTTTTAATTGTATCAACGTTGAATGGTTGTCCAGTACAATGTATGATGTGCGATGCGGGTGGGTTTTATAAAGGAAAGCTTACAAAAGAAGAGATTTTAGAGCAAATTCTGTACCTTGTAAGCACAAGGTATAGTAAAAAAGTTCCGGTTAAAAAATTTAAAATTCAATTTGCGCGTATGGGTGAACCATCTTTAAATGATGAAGTTTTAGAAGTTTTAAAAGAGTTACCAGAAATTTTGGACGCACCTGGCCTCTTACCATCAATTTCAACAGTTGCTCCAACTGGAACCGATGATTTTTTTGAAAAATTGTATGAAATAAAGGAAAAGTTTTATAGAAATAGATTTCAATTACAATTTTCAATACATAGTACAGATGAAAAGCAAAGAGATAAAATAATTCCTATTAAAAAATGGAATTTTGAAAAGATAGCATTGTATGGAGAAAAATTTGTTAAAGAAGGAGATAGAAAAGTAACACTTAATTTTGCACTTGCCAAAGAAAATATAGTTGATTCTAAAGTTATAAAAAGCTACTTTTCACCGGAAAAGTTTTTAATTAAGATTACCCCCGTTAACCCGACATATTCAGCTATTAAAAATGGATTACACTCTGATATTGATTTAAATAATTTTATGCCAGTTAATCACAAAAATTTTGTAGAGGAATTAAAAGAATATGGTTATGATGTATTAATTAGCATAGGAGAATTGGAGGAGAATAATATAGGGAGTAATTGTGGGCAATATGTTCAAAAGCATTTATTGGAAAAACAAAAGATTGAGAATGCATATAATTTTGTAAAATAAAAAAATATTTATGGTATAATATATCCAGGGAGGTGATTATATGGGAGAAAATAACATTTTAATGTGGGTAGGAGTAGGTGTATTAGCAGTTGCTTTAGTTGTTGGTGTAGTTTTCCTTATCATGCCTAAAGATCAGTATATTACAGCTCAAGGAATTAAGATTTGGAAACTTCCAAAAGAAGCAGAAAATGTTCAGATTAATTATTCTCAAGAGGCAAAAGTAGCTCAGCTTGCAAGAGAAGGAAGGCTTTTCTTATTTGAAGGAGTGAATGTCGGTGGCGGAGTAAATATGACAATTGCTGAAAATGCAGCAAGAACACAAGCATTAGGAAAAATTGCAGAGTTTTTAAATGCAAAGGTAGAAACCTTCAGAAAAGTTGTTGAAGGACAACTTCAGAGTGTTCAAACAAATTCCGGAAATGAAGAAAACAATCAACAATTGGTAGAAGCTGCTGTGTCAGCATATAAAGGAATTACCAAAGTTATGGCGGAGGCTATAGTAAGTGGTGCTTTAAAATATGCAAGTTGGGAAGTAAGAAAAGGGAACGTTGTAGAGCTTCATGTTCTTTATTTTTATGATCCTACAAACTTACTTTCTATACTTGAATCTCAAGCACTTGTAAGTGATTCTGTGAAAAAATTGGGTAAGCAGGGTGTTGACTTCTTTAAAGCATTAAATTCAGTATTAGATGAGGCATCAAAAGGAACTCCTCTTGCTGGTGAATAATTAATGAATAGATGATTAAAAAGGGGCTGAGATAATATCAGCCCCTTTTTTGTTATAATTGTAGCTGGAGGTGAAATATATGGAGTTTATTGATTTGAGAAGTGATACTGTGACAAAACCAACTGATGAAATGAGAAGAGCAATGGCTTATGCAGAAGTTGGTGATGATGTATATGGTGACGATCCTACAGTAAATAAACTTGAAGAACTCGCAGCTGAAATATTAGGAAAAGAAGCAGCATTATTTGTTCCAAGTGGAACATTCGCAAATCAGCTAGCGCTTTTTACACATTGTAATAGAGGCGATGAAGTAATAATTGGCGATGATTACCATATTGTTCAGCATGAAGCAGGAGCTGCAGGAATAATATCAGGAGTACAGCTTAGAACAATAGAAACGGATAGAGGAGCATTAATTCCAGAAGTTGTTGAAAAAAAGATAAGAAAAGTAGAAGATATTCATTATCCTAAAACAGGTCTTATTTGCCTTGAGAATGCACATTCTAATGGAAGAGTGATTAGACTTGAAAATCATGAAAAAATGAGAAATATTGCAGACAAATACAAAGTTCCAATTCATCTTGATGGAGCAAGGATATTTAATGCTGCAACGTTTTTAAAAATTCAAGCAAGTGAAATTGCAAAATATGCTGATTCTGTAAGTTTTTGTCTTTCAAAAGGTTTGTGTGCACCTGTTGGATCACTACTTGTGGGGAAAAAAGAATTTATTGAGAAGGCAAGAAAGAAGAGAAAAATAATGGGGGGAGGATTAAGACAAGCTGGGATTTTAGCGGCGGCAGGGATTATTGCTCTTGAAAAGATGAGATTTAGACTAGAAGAAGACCATGAAAATGCGAAGTATCTTGCACAAAAGCTTTTAAATTTTGATTTTATTGAGATTGTAGAGGATGTAGAAATTAATATGGTATTTTTTAAGATAAATAAGCAATTTGAGGAAGAAGACTTTGTAAAGTGCCTGTTTGAAAATGGTATAAAAATAAATCCATCTGATGATGGAATATTTAGGTTTGTTACACATTATTGGGTAAAAAAGAAAGATATTGACTATGTTATAGAAAAAATGGAGAAATATTTTACTGTTCAACAGTAAATTTAAATGTTGTTTTATGGTAATAAATATCCCCTTTTTTTAGTATTACATTTGGAAAGTTTTTTTTGTTTGGTGAGTCAGGAAAATATTGTGTTTCAAGACAAAGTCCGGAATGTTTTCTGTATACATTTCCGGACTTTCCAATAATATTATCAAGGAAATTTCCCGTGTATAATTGGATTCCAGGCTTTGTTGTTTCTACTTCTAATTTTATTCCAGATTCTAAAGATGAAACTACTGCGGCAATTTTTGACTTGTTTAATACAAAGTTTACGTCATAATCAATTTTTTCTAGCATTTTTCCTAGATTTTTTGGTTGTTTAAAATCATATGGTGTATTTTCTACAGGTACGATTTCGCCTGTTGGGATCGAATTTTCATCTACTGGGGTGTAGAAATCTGCATTTATTTTAATTTTATGGTCATAAATGTTGCTTTTTCCTGATAAATTAAAATAACTATGTTGTGTTAAATTAACAACTGTAGGTTTATCGGTTTGTGCTGTGTATTCGACGATAAGTTCATTGCTATTTGTTAGTGTGTATATTACATTTACAAGTAGATTTCCCGGAAAGCCTTCTTCGCCATCATGACTTAGATATTTTAGTTTTAATTTTGGACCATATGGAGAGTTTTCAGTAGATGATTTGAAGATTTTGGTATGAAACCCCCCTATCCCACCATGTAAAGAATTTTTACCATCGTTTAGTTCAAGCTGGTATATTGTATCATCAATTTTAAATTGTCCATTTTTTATTCTATTTGCATATCTTCCAATAACTGCACCAAAATAATATTTATGATTTAGCTTTTCGTATTCTTCTAAATTATCAAATCCTAAAACAACATCAACATATTTTCCATACTTATCTTTAACCCATATGTTAGTAATTATTCCTCCATAGTTTAAGGCTTTTACAATTATTCCATTTTGATTTTCCAATGTGTATTGAAATACAGGAGCTTTTATTTGTGTTTTTCCAAATAATTCTTTAGTAATTTTGCCAAACATAAATATTTCTCCTTTTTGTTGATTTATTAATAGTTATAACCATTTTTTTCTTTTAAACCAAGCAAGTGTTAAGAGTATCGTTCCAATAGACCAAAAAATTATGTGTACATAAGCTAATGGATTGTTTTGAAGGGGTAATTTTACGTTCATACCGTAGAAGCTTGTTATTATTGTTGGAACTTGCATTAGTATGGTAACTACCGTTAGAATTTTCATCACTATATTTAAGTTATTTGAAATAACCGAAGCGTATGAATCCATCATACCAGCAAGAATATCACTATATATATTTGAAACTTCTATTGCTTGCCTATTTTCAATTATTGCATCCTCTAATACATCTTTATCTTCTTCATATATTTTTATTATGTTACCCCGTAGAAGTTTTTCCATCATTATTTCGTTTGAACGGAGTGAAGTTGTAAAGTAAACAAGGCTTTTTTCAAGATACATCATTTCTTCAAGTTCTTTGTTTTTCATTGATCTATGAAGCTCTTCTTCTATTATGCTTATAGTTTTATTTACTTCCTTTAAATATGAAAGAAAAACTTTCGCATTTAAAAGAAATATTTGGAATATCATTCTACTCTTTTTATTAATGTCAAATTTATTATTTTCAATCATATAGTCAATAAAGTCAACAGGTTCTTTGCTGGAAAAGATAGTGTAATTTTTTCCAATAATTACCCCCATGGAAACAGTTCTATATGGTATTTTTGAATTACCATTAAACTTTTTAGGGATTTTTAAGATTATAAGTACAGTATCGTCATCTAATTCTATACGAGCCCTTTCGTCATCATCGAGGGAGTCATATATAAAATCCGGATCAAATTGAAGAAGACTTGAAAGCATGTGAATTTCATCGGCGGAAGGGTCAATTACCTTAATAAGGGAATTTGGAACGAATTTTTCTACTTCCACAATTTTATTTTCTTGCATTGTGTAAAATTTTACCATTTTTTCTACCTCCTTATATTAAACTACGGTGGTCTAGATAAAGGTTCATCTGAGTATCTACTAAAACTGTCACTACTCATTTCTTTTTCACCTCCTAGATTTTATTTTCTTAATTATACCACTTAAATCTATTTTAAATAATAACGTCTTTGAAAATTAATTTTCCATTTTCAAAAATTAAAAGTTCACCTTTTTTAATCATTTTAAAATCTAAGCCTAATTTTTCAGATGAAATTATATTTTTAGAATACCACATGGTATAGTAATCAGGATCACTATTAAAATAACAAAACGCATATAGTTTGTTGTTTTTGATCATTAAAAAGTTTACGCCAGTAAATTCGTTTTCTTTAATAAATTTTTTCAATCTTTGAGAAAAATCATGTAAATCTTTGAAATCTTTTACTATTAAGAAATATTCATAGCTATCACTTTCAAAGATGTTATTTCTTTTTAATGAGTGTACCGTCCCGTTATGACAAAAAGCTGTGCCGTTTTCATCAACAAATGGATGAATCTGAAGAAAACCAATTGGATAGTTTGGAGAAGCTTTTCTCGCGTGAATTATACCAATTTTTAAGTTAGGAAAAGAGATATCTTTTTCATAAATTGGTTCTTCAAATTTGTGGTACAATACCTCATTACTTTCAGTAAGTGCATAAATTCCAAAGCCATGTGAATGAGGACTTTTTAAGCCATTTTTCGCCATGTTTTGTAGTGCCTTAAACAAATAATTAATTTGTTTGTCATTCTCAAATGAAAATCCAATCATTCTACACATATAAAAATGCCCTAAATATATAGAATTTCCCATTTTTTACTTTTTGGCTCTAAAAGTATTACACTGGCTTTTCCAGTTAACCATCCAGAAGATTCTCCTGGGTTAATTACTAATGTTTTTTCTGTTTGTTCAGTATATATTTCATGTGTGTGTCCAAAAAATATAAAATCATACAAGTTACTTGATTTTGCTGCTTCTAATGCAAAAGGTTCATGCATCATTAAAATTCTGTAATTATCTATTGTAAAATCACGTGGTCCGACTTTTATTTTTCCATTTGATTTCTGTGTTAAAAGAAGTTTTTCACCGTCATTGTTACCAAATACTCCATAAAATTCTATTTCTTCTTTTACAAAGTATGGTAAAATAAACGGAGCTACAAAATCACCACAGTGAAATATCTTTTTTATGTTATTTTCAATTATTATTCTTTCTATTTCTTTAGCTTTGCGTAAATTATCGTGAGAATCACTTAAAATTAGCCACATTTCATCACCCCCTAACTAAATAATTTTAACATATATTCTTTTAAAAAAACAGAAGTTAGGTTATAATAATCTGTAGGGAAAATCTTGGAGGTGTTTTTTATGAAAAAGTGGATTTCTATTTTAGCTATTTTAGTGACATTTTTAACATTTGCAAATATTTATTATGGAAATTTACATTCACATACTTCTTATTCTGATGGAAAACTTTATCCGGAAGATGCGTATAATTACGCAAAAAATTATGTAGATGTGCTGGCAGTAACAGATCATGCATATTATTTTGAGCAACTTATAAATGGCAAAACTAAACCCTATTTAACAAAGCTTGCTGCTGAAAAGGCAACTGTTGAAGGAGAATTTATAGCTCTTCAAGGCTTTGAATGGACTTCTGGAATAGGTCATATAAATGTGTATGAATCGTTGCAGTGGGTAGATAGAAACAAAGTAAGTTCAATGGAAGGTTTCTATAAGTGGATTGTTGAGCATAAAAAGCTTGGACAATTTAACCATCCAATTTCTGTATTTGGAACTTTTAATGATTTTGAATATTACCCTCAAGCTGATTTATATATGAATTTAATTGAGGTTGGAAATGGTAATTGGAGTGCAGGTGATGTAATAAATGATGAAATGCTTAAAAATTACAGGATAGCACTTAACAAAGGTTGGCATCTTGGCGCAACAGTTGGTCAGGATAATCATAAGCCCAACTGGGGTAGTGCAAATGAAGGAAGGACAGGAATAATTGCTCAATATTTAAGCTACGATGATATAATGAGTGCATTATGGTCAAGGCATACATTTGGAACCGAGGATAAAGATGTTAAAGTTAGTTTTAGTTATGGAAATTATATAATGGGAGATATTGTTAAAGAGCCTGTTGAAAAAGCAACTTTGCATTTTGAGTATAAAGACTACGATAATATAGATTATTTTGCGTTAATTTCTCAAAGTGGAACAGTAGTTGAAGCATATCCAAGAAGTGAATCATATTCAACTGATATTACAGTTGAAATTCCTGATGGATATGAATGGTATTACTGTTACATTAAACAAAATGATTCTGATGAAATAGTTACTTCTCCAATCTGGTTTCAAAAAGAAAGTTCTATATATGTAAATAATGTAAAGTATAACAACAATGTTATTTTATTTGATATTTATAATGTTACTAGTGAAAATGTAGAAGCCGAGCTAAAAGTTGTTGATAATGAGCACGTAGTTACAACTAAGCAGGTAAGTTTTAAACCATATGGGATAAAGTTTTTATCTGTAAATTTAGGAAAATTATCACCAGGAGATCATCTTATCAAATTTTTAGTGAATGATGTGTTTATTCAATCACAAGAAATATTTGTAAAGTCATATAAAAAGACTGTAATGATTGACATACTTCACGAAAATGATCATATGGATGAATTAAAGGAATTTGGACAATTTTTATCTGAAAATGGGTATAGGATTTTGTATTCAAAGAGAATGTTGACCAATCTAAAAGATGTGGACATTTTAATTATTTCCACTCCAAAAGTTGATGGATTTGACTTTTCAAAGGATTTATTAGCTCCTGAAATTAAAGCTTTAAGCGAATTTAATGGAGAAATTATACTAATACCAGGTAGTGATGAAACATACTTTGATCTTTACAAACAAAAAATTAATGGTAAAGTTATTGAACTTGAAGCTTTATATGAAATGTTTGGATATACTAAGAAGAGATCAGTAAATAAAATAATAATTGACATAGGACATATGAATGATTATGGTACAGCAAAACTTACAAAGCTTGAAGATTTTATAAAATCTTTGGGGCTAGAAATTAGTTATGCCAGTAAATTGGAAGAAATAGATGGAGATGTATTAATTATTCAAAATGGTAAGGGATATACTGAAAGAGAATTAGAAAATATTGTAGACTTTGTAAAAAAAGGCGGAAAACTTATAATTACAAGTGAGAGTGATTATAGAAACGGTGGAAATACTAAAGAACTTAATTACATACTTGAAAAACTAGGACTGGGTACGAGATTTAATGATGATCAAGTTGTTGATGAAGTAAACAATTATGGTGCAAGGTACAAGATTCTTGTAAATGGTGTAAGATTATATAGCCCATGCTCATTAATAGTTGGAGAAGATGCAAAAATATTGTTAGAATCTGAAACTGCAAAGAATGAAGATAGTGATGGAAATGGTGATGCTGTAAAGGTTGATAAAGTAGTTTTGGCTGTTGAAGAGCAATCAGGATTAGGTAAAGTAATAATTTTGGGAAAGTCAATATTCTCAGATTATGATTTTGACTATAACAAGGAATTTATTTCAAATATAATATTAAATTAATAAAAATTGATATTTTAGTGTTTATAAGGTATAATAGAAACAGAAGTAATTTGTCGCGGACAGAAAGGGTGGTGGAAATATATGTTTGACAAGTTTTCTGAAGAGTCCGCAGAAGTTTTTGTAATGGCCCAAGAAGAGGCAAAAGAGCTAGGACATTCATATGTTGGTACAGAGCATTTACTTTTGGCTATTTTGAAAATTAATGATAATAAGATAAAGTCAATATTGGAAAATTATGGAATTACTTATACAAAAATTAGAAACGAGGTAATTTCCATTGTAGGTATGGGAATGCGTGGATTTATAATGTCACCTCAGATGACACCTAGAGCCAAAAGGGTGACGGAGTTAGCATATGAAGAAGCAAAGAGTCTTGGTGAAAATAAAATAAAACCTATTCATTTATTTTTAGGAATTTTAAGAGAAGGTGAAGGAATAGCAGTTCATATTTTAAGAAAAATGGGAATTGATGTTCAGATGTTAAGAAGGGAGTTGTCAGGAGATATGCCTGAAGAGGATTTAGCTGATTTTACAGATTTTGATGAGGAAATAGTGACACGTGCAAGACAATTGGAAGGTTTTGGAATTAATTTAACTGCACAAGCGATAAAAGGTGAACTTGACCCAGTTATTGGAAGAGAAAGTGAAATAGAACGTGTAATGCAAGTTTTAGTTAGGAGAAAGAAAAATAATCCAGTATTAATAGGTGATCCTGGTGTTGGTAAGTCTGCGATTGTTGAGGGACTTGCTCAAAAAATTGTAAACGGTGAAGTTCCAGAACCTTTAAAGGGAAAGACTATTTTTTCATTGGACGTAGCTTCTCTTGTTGCTGGGACAAAGTACCGTGGCGAGTTTGAAAAAAGGATGAAAAAGCTACTTCAGGTATTAAAAAATCAAAAAGATATTATACTTTTCATTGATGAGATACATATGATTGTTGGTGCAGGTTCAGCTGAAGGGGCAGTTGATGCTGCAAATATTTTAAAACCAGCGCTTGCACGTGGAGAGATAAAATGTATAGGTGCTACAACACCTGATGAATATAGAAAGTTTATTGAAAAAGATGCAGCATTGGAAAGAAGATTTCAAAAGATATATGTTCAAGAACCGACACCTGAGATGACTATTAGAATTTTACAGGGTTTAAAACCAAAATATGAAAAACATCATAAAGTAAAATATACTGATGAAGCTTTAGAAGCAGCAGTATATTTGTCACAAAGATATATAAGTGATCACTTTTTGCCGGATAAAGCGATAGATGTGATAGATGAGGCTGGTGCAAGAGCAAGATTGAAAGCATTCGTTATGCCAAAGGAATTGTTGAGTTTTAAAGAAAAGATTGAGGATATAAAGTTGAAAAAGGAAATTGCTGCGGCAAATCAAGAATATGAAAAAGCAGCTAAATTAAAAGAAGAAGAGAATGAGTTAAAAGAGGAATTTAATATTAGATACAATGAGTGGAAAAAGAATGTTGAAACTAGTGTTGTGGTTGTAGGTGTTGAAGAAATTGAAGAAGTAGTTTCAAATTGGACTGGTATTCCGCTTAAGAAACTTGAAGAAGGAGAAAGCGAAAAATTGTTGAAGCTTGAAGATGCTCTTCATAATAGGGTAGTTGGTCAGGAAGAAGCAGTAAGAGCTATTGCTAGATCCATTAGAAGAGCAAGGAGTGGTTTAAAAGATCCTAGAAGACCTGTAGGTGTGTTTTTATTCCTTGGTCCAACTGGAGTTGGAAAAACTGAGCTTGCAAAGACACTTGCTGAGTACCTTTTTGGTGATGAAAAAGCGCTTATTAGATTTGACATGAGCGAATATATGGAAAAATTCTCGGTTTCTAGATTAATTGGAGCTCCTCCAGGATATGTTGGATACGAAGAGGGAGGTGCTCTTACCGAAAGAGTAAGAAGGAGACCTTTCTCGGTAATTTTATTTGATGAAATTGAAAAGGCACATCCAGATGTCTTCAATCTTTTATTACAAATTATGGATGATGGAAGGTTAACCGATTCTCAAGGTCATGTTGTTGACTTTAGAAATACAATCATAATAATGACAAGTAATATTGGTGGATCTCAAATTGTTTCTGGAAAAAGATCCTTAGGATTTGTGGATAGCAAAGATAATAATATTGAATTTAAGGAAATGAAAGAAAAGGTTATTGAAGAAGTAAAGAAAACTTTTAGACCGGAATTTTTGAACAGAATAGATGAAGTAGTTGTATTCCATAAACTTACAGAAAACCATATTAGGGAAATAATAGAGATACTTTTAAAGGATATCAGAAAAAGACTTTCTGAAAAAGGTATTTCGCTTGAGTTAAGTAAAAGTGCAAAAGATTTTTTAGTACAAGAAGGTTACGATCCGGCATATGGAGCAAGGCCTTTAAAACGTGCCATTCAAAGGTATATAGAAGATCCTTTATCGGAAGAATTGTTGAAAGGTAAGTTTAAAGAGAATGACACAATTGTTTGTAGTTATGAAAATGGAAAGATAGTATTTAAAAAGAAAAGACAGAGAAAAGTAAAGGTGAAAAATGACTAAAAAAAGGACAGTTTATGTTTGTGATAATTGTGGTTATGAATCTTTAAAGTGGTTTGGGAAATGTCCTTCATGTGGTGCATGGGACAGTGCGAAAGAGATTAAAGTTAGTGAAGATGAAAAGAAAAATGCGGGTTTAAGTTCCCGCATTTTTTTGCTTGATGATAGTTTGAAAATTGATGAAAATAAAAGGTTGAAGTCAAATGATCCAGAGATTGATAAGTTGTTTGGTGGAGGAATTGTCTCTGGCCAGGTTATATTGCTTGGTGGTGAACCAGGAGTTGGAAAAAGTACACTTTCATTGCAGTTATGTAAGATGCTTTCAAAACATGGAAAGGTACTTTATGTAAGTGGTGAAGAAAGTATAGAGCAGATTGGTTTAAGATCAAAAAGATTGAATGTTAGTGATTCAAATCTTTATGTTACAACAGAAAATGAAATAGAATCAATCTTTGTTGCTATTAATCAAATAAAACCTTCTTTTATAGTTTTTGATTCTATACAGACTATATTTTCAAATAGTGTAGATGGAGTACCTGGGGGAATTTTGCAGATTAAAACAGTAGTAGAAAAGATAAGAAAGTTATCAAAAGAAAAAGGTATACCTTCACTTTTAGTTGCGCATGTTAATAAAGAGGGAAATATTGCTGGTCCAAAGTTAGTTGAACACGTTGTTGATACAGTTATTTATTTTGAAGGGGAAAAAAATACAGATTTTAGAATTTTAAGGGTTTTAAAAAATAGATTTGGACCAAGTGGAGAGTTAGCAATTTTTCAAATGTTAGAAGAAGGGCTTAAACCATTGAAGGATAGAGTGTTTATTGAGGAAAGTAATATGCCAGGAAATGTTATTTCTTGTGTGTTTGAAGGTACAAGGCCTATTCTTGTTCAAATCCAAAGTCTTGTCTCAAGAGATAAAATTGCTACTGCCAGGAGAATAGCCCATGGTATTGATGTTAGAAAATTGATTATTTTAGGTGCTGTAATTGCAAAACACCTTAATTTACCAATTGATTCTCATGATTTATATTTAAACGTATCTGGTGGATTAAAAATCACAGATCCTGCAAGTGATCTCGCTATTGCATCATCTATTTTATCTTCATTGTATAACACTTTCTTGGGAAAGGTCGTGATAATAGGGGAAGTGGGATTAGATGGAAGTGTTAGAAGGGTAAGAAATATTAAAAAGAGAATTGAAAATGCAAAAAAGTCGGGGTATGATAGGTTTATAATACCAAATGTTGAAGATATAAACGAGGAAAATATTATAAAAGTTTCTTCATTAAAACAATTAAATAGAATAATTCTAGGATCAAAGGAGGAGTTAATATGAAAACAAAAGTTATTGTTGATAGTACATCAGATATTCCAGCATCGTGGATTGAAAAATACGATATTGATATTGTCCCACTCTATGTAAATTGGACAGATGGTAGTAGTGAACCTGATAATGTTAGAGATGAGGAAAGCTTAAAAGAATTTTATGAAAGACTTTCAAAAGCAGAAGAATTACCAAAAACATCACAACCTTCCATTTTGGATTTTCAGAATGCATATAAAAGAGCTATAGAAGATGGGTATGATAGTATTTTGGTTTTGACAATTTCTACTAAAATGTCTGGAACTTTTAATTCTGCAAGACTTGCGGCACAATCTTTTGATATTCCAATTGAGGTTATTGATACGAGAATGGCATCTTCAATAATTTCCAATATGGCAAGGTATGCAAGAGAATTACTTGATTCTGGGATGAGTCTTGAAGAAGTTGCGCAAAAAGTGAGAGAAGAGAGGGAAAATAAAAGATTTCATGCTATATTTTTTGTTTCCGATTTTGATTTTCTGGCAAAAGGTGGAAGAGTAAGTAAATTTACAGGTTTTGTTGGTAATTTGTTGAAGATAAAAGTTGGAATTTACATAAATGAGGAAGGAGAAATGATTCCTTTTGATAAAGCAAGAGGTTATAAAAAGGCATATAGTATGATTTTATCAAAAATGGAAGAAGAAGGAATAAAAATTGGTCAAAAAATAGGTTTGATAGGTATTCATTGCAATGGAAAAGAACATATTGATGAAATGCTAAAATTAATTAAAGAAAGGTATGAAGTTGTATATTTCGATTACTCTAGCACTGGAAAAGTAATATCTACACATGTTGGTATTGGAATGGCAGGTTTTGGTATAGAAATTATTAGATAAAAAATTAAAAAGGAGGAATCTGCTGTGACAAACGAAGCACTCTGGCTTTTGCTAATGCTTGTAAACTTTGGAGGGATTTTGCTGTTTTACAGGCTAATGGGTAAAACTGGTTTGTATATTTGGACCGCTATTGCAACTATTATTGCAAATATTCAAGTATTAAAGACGGTAGAGTTATTTGGATTTGTTGCTACATTAGGAAACATAGTTTATGGAACAACCTTTTTAGTAACTGATATTCTATCGGAAAATTATGGAAAAAAAGATGCAAGAAAATCTGTATATGTTGGATTTTTGAGCCTTATAGTTATGACTGTTATGATGCAATTAGCTCTTTATTTTAAACCAGATCAATCAGATTTTGCACAGGGAGCTCTTGAAACTATTTTTTCAATAATGCCGAGAATTGTAATAGCTTCATTAACAGCATATTGGTTATCGCAGCTTCATGATATTTGGGCATATCATCTATGGAAAAATAAATTACCACAACTCAAATTTTTGTGGGTTAGAAACAACTTATCAACTATGATTTCACAATTTATAGATAGCTTTGTATTTTGTTTTATAGCATTCTGGGGTGTATATGAATTAAACGTTTTTTGGAGTATATTATGGACTACTTACTTTTTTAAATGGATTGTTGCAGCAGCTGATACACCGTTTTTATATTTTGCAAAATATTTGCATGATAAAAACAAGATTAATGAATTAGTAAAGTAATTGACCTGTTTTTACAGAAAATTAACTCGTTTTAGTGTTGACAAATACAAGTGTTTGTGGCAAAATAAATAACGGTCTTTGTCATCCAAGAGCTGGGGACGTGGTGAAGCCTGGTTATCACGCCGGTCTGTCACACCGGTGGCCGCGGGTTCAAATCCCGTCGTCCCCGCCAGTTAAATAAAATGTAGCCGACAAGGCGATTGACAAGATTATATGAATATGGTAAAATATTAATTGATGGCTAGTGTTGGGGACGTGGTGAAGCCTGGTTATCACGCCGGTCTGTCACACCGGTGGCCGCGGGTTCAAATCCCGTCGTCCCCGCCAAGATAAGGGGATAGCAAAAAGCTATCCCCTTTGTTTCTTATATAAAACATAACAAAATTATATCTAATGTTCTTTTTTTAAAAGTGTTTCTAAATTTAATTTCCAAATATATTCTGTTGGTGATTTACAAAAGTTTTTATATTTTAAAGCACCTGATTCGAATAATATATATAGTGAATTATCAATTTTTGATATTCCTTCTGACATAGGTAAAATATTTATTATTTTTACTGGATTATCTAAAAACCAAACGGGAATATTATTTATTTTTTTCTGTGGTTGTTTATTTAGCATATTAGGATAAAATTCCAATTTTGAATCATTATTTATACCGTATGATCTACTTAAAATTATATAATCTTCAGTAAATTCTACATCTTGTACAATATTTGGTGAGGCCAAAATATATTTAAGAGAAGAAATATTTTCATTTTTATCTAGTAGAAAACCAGTTATCCAAGAGTTAAATGATTCGTTTTTTTTATTAGTAGTTCTATGAGAGGGATCAGTTAAATAGCCAAAAACATGATAAAACTCACCCACCCATATATGATTGTTATAGTATTGGACAAAAGAAGCTCTAACAGGTATTTTGTAAGTTTCAATAATATTAATCTTATTTCCAGATTTTGTATTTATTAAGTTGTCTATTTTTATTTTATATAAATGATAGTCTGAAGATATCCATATAAATTTTTTACTTACGGCTACACCGCCTGCATGACCTGTATAGGGTTTTCCGTTTGAAAAATAAATGTTTAGATATTTTATATATTTTCCAGTCTTTTTATCTAATAAAACTAATATACTAGGTTTTTTACTAGCAGAATAATATGAAATAACTATCCAATTATTGAAATAACTTAGTCCCTGAGGAACATAATTTTCATTTAACTTTGGAATTGAAGCAAATTTGGATGAAATTTTATAAAAATAGTTATATTCAGTTTTAAAGTAATTTAGAATTAAAGCTATTAAAAAAGCAAATATAAAAATTTTACTTATGTTATTCATTTTTATTTGTACTCCTTTTTGGTAGAATTATTATAACAGATATTTAGTAAAGAATGGCAATAAATGATATATCTTTTTTGAAATGCAATTTAATAAGAAATGAGCTCTTTTTAAATATATTAAAATATTGCTTTTTTCAAAGCTTATAACGTAATTAATTAAAAAAATCCCTCTTCTTGAAAAAATAACTAAAATCAAGAAGAGGGATTTTTGTATAGATAATTTTATCATTATTTATTAGGAAGCTTTTTCATATGGAATACCATCAGCTTTTGGTGCACGAGATTTACCAACAAATCCTGCAACAACTATAATGGTAAGGATGAATGGGATCATGTCAAATAATGGTTTAACAGTTGCAGAAACGTGAATTAGGGAGCTGCTTTGCATTTGGTTTGCAAATGCACTTGATGCGCCAAATAATATACTAGCAAGCATTGCTCCTACAGGATTGTATTTACCTAAAATCATTGCTGCAAGTGCTATAAATCCTCTACCACCAGTCATTAATTCTCTAAAATGACCAACTTCACCAATACTTAAGTAAGCTCCTGCAAGGCCAGCCCAAACTCCACTCATTAGTACACCAAAATATCTTATTCCAAAAACATTTATTCCCAACGTATCAGCAGCTTCCGGATTTTCACCAACTGCCCTCATTCTAAGTCCAAGTTTAGTCTTATAGATTAGCCACCAGGAAAATGCAACAGCTGCAAATGCCATATAAACAAAGGGACTTAATTCACCAAATATTTTTCCAAAAAATGGTACATTAGATAATCCGGGAATTTTTAATTCTTCTACTTTTCCAACAAAGTCGGTTTGACCAGGTTTTCCGAAAATTGGTTCCATCAAAAAACCAGTAACACCTTGAGCTATTAATATTAAAGCAGTACCTAAAACAACTTGGTTACCTGCCCACTTAATACTTCCCCATGCATGAATCCACGAAAATGCAAGACCAGAGATTACAGCCATTAGTACTCCGACCCAAACATTCCCAGATAGATATGTAAACACGACAGAAGTAAATGCACTCATAAGCATAATACCTTCTAGGGCAATATTTACAACACCGGTAATTTCACTATATACTCCGCCAAGGGATGCAAAGATTAAAGGAGTAGCAGCTGTTAATGTAATTTTATAAAAAAGAGGGTTTATAAAAACAAGGAAAATTGCTTCTAAGACTCTCATTTTGTCACCTTCTTTCTTATCATAATAGTACGAACAATTCTATCGGCTGCGACAAGAAAGATAACAATACCTTGAATTATCATAACCATATGTTTTGGAACACCAACAAATTGCATTTCATTACTTCCAGTCCTAAGAGCTCCAATAAGTAATGCAGCAAATATAATTCCAATTGGATTATTTTGTCCAATTAATGCAATACTTATACCATCGAAACCCTTTCCTCCAGAAAGCTCACCTAAGAATCTGTGATGAACTCCCATTAATTCGGTTGCGCCTGCAAGACCAGCAAGTGCACCACTAATTGCCATGGCAAGGATAATATTTTTAGATACTGAGATTCCACCATATTCAGCAGCATAAGGATTAAAACCAACTGCTTTGATTTCATATCCAGTTGTTGATTTATTTAGTAAAATATACATAAAAATTGCTGCAACAACTGCAATTATAATACCTGCACTAACTTCAATGGCTCCTACCTTCATCAATATTGGAAGTTGTGCAGAATTAGCAATTTCAGGACTTTTTGGTGTACCTGACCCTACCTTTAGTGGACCTGTTACCATGTAAGATGCAAAGTAAGTTGCAATCCAATTGAGCATTATTGTCGTAACAACTTCATGAGCACCGGTCTTTGCCTTTAAAAATCCAGCAATTGCCGCATAGCCAGCACCAACTGCCATGGCTATTAAAATAGTTAATGGAATAGCGATAATCGGTGGTAAAAATCCAAAGTTTCCAGCAAAAGCTGCAGCAATCAATGCTCCCATTACCATTTGACCTTCTGCACCGATATTAAAGACCCCAGCTCTAAATCCAAAGCCAACAGCGAGACCAGTTAATATTAATGGAGTTGTTTTTATTATTGTATCAGCGATTGCTTGTTTTGAACCGAAAGAGCCTCTAATTAATGCTGAATAAGCAGTGAGTGGATTTTTACCAATCAATAATATAATAACTGTTGAAATAGCAAGTGCTATTAGTACAGAAATAATAGGTATGAGTATTGCAGAGAATCTTTTATTCATCTTATCCCCTCCGTGCCTCTACAAGTCTTTGACCAGTCATCATCAATCCTACTTCTTCAACGGTAGTTTCTTCTGGTTTTACTTCACCCATAATTTCTCCTTCATACATTACAATAATTCTGTCACTTAATGAGAATATTTCTTCAAGTTCCATAGAAATTAAAAGAATTCCAACATCCATTTCTCTCATTTTTAATATTTGTTTATGTATAAATTCAATTGCCCCAACATCCAAACCACGAGTAGGTTGGGCAACTACTAGAAATTTTGGGTTCATTCTAATTTCTCTTCCAACTACTAGTTTTTGTTGATTACCACCTGAGAAATTTCCTCCAAGATGTTGAATTCTTCTAGGCCTTACATCAAATTCTTCCATTATATTTTTTGTATATTCAAATATTTCTTTATGATTTAAAAAAGTTCCATTGGAAAATGGAGGTTTATAGTGTTGTCCAAGAATAACATTATAGTAAGCTTCAAATTCTTCTATGAGACCATGTTTTAAGCGATCTTCAGGAATATGAGCAAGTCCTAGTTCTCTAAGTTGCTTTGGTGTAAAGTGTGTTACATCTTTACCCTCAAAGTATATTTTTCCATCTTCAATTTTTCTTAATCCAGTTATTGCTTCTACAAGTTCAGTTTGACCATTGCCAGCAACACCTGCAATACCAACAATTTCACCTTTTCTTATATCAAAAGAAACTTTATTGACCGCTACTAGACCTCTGTTATCTTTAACAACAAGATCTTTAATCTCAAAAACTTTTTCTTTAGACTTATGTGGAGCTTTTTCAACTCTTAAAACAACATCTCTTCCAACCATATGTCTTGCTATTTCCTTAGGATTAGTTTTTGATGTTTCAAGCTCACCGGTAACTTTTCCAAGTCTCATAACAGTTATTCTATCGCTTATTTCCATAACTTCATGCAATTTATGTGAAATGAAGAGAATAGTTTTTTCATCTGATTTAAGTTTTCTCATTATCTCAAACAATTCTTCAACTTCTTGAGGAGTTAATACAGCAGTAGGTTCATCCAAAATAATTATATTTGCACCTCTATAGAGAGTCTTAAGGATTTCGACTCTTTGTTGCATACCAACTGGAATATCTTCAATTTTTGCATCAACATCTACAAATAATCCATATTTTTCAGATAATTCTTTAACTTGTTTTCTGGCTTCTTTAATATCAAAATTTAAACCTTTTACAGGCTCACTACCAAGTACAATATTTTCAGCAACAGTTAATGTATCAACTAACATAAAATGTTGATGAACCATTCCTATTCCATTTTTAATAGCGTCTTTTGGCCCTTTAATTGTTACTTTTTGGCCATTGATCAAAATATCTCCCTCATCAGGATGGTACAATCCATATAATTGATTCATCAAGGTTGATTTACCAGCACCGTTTTCTCCAACTATTGCGTGAATTTCACCTTTTTTAATTCTTATAGTAACATGATCATTTGCTAAAACTCCTGGAAATTTTTTAACAATATTTACCATTTCTACGGCATACACAATTTAACTCCTCCTTTCAACGCTTTGTCACTTAACTAAGGTTTTAACCTTAGTAAAATGACAAAGCAATGGGGGCAGATGCCCCCAAAATTTTTATAGATTAGAATGGGAATACAATATTTGGTGTTCTAAAGGATTTTAAAGCTTCCTCTGTTTCTGGAACGGTAAGAATACCTTTTTTAATCAAAGTAACAAGGTATGCAAGTTCTGCTAATGTTCTATTTTCAACAAGTCCTTTTGTATACTTCATTGGGCTCATTCTTACACCATTTTCAGCAAGACCAAGTTTGTGAATTCCAGGTGTCCAGTTTCCTTCGTATGCCCATTTTACACCAAGATAAGATGCGGTGTCTACACCCTTCATTGCACTTGCAAGAACAACACCAGGAGCCATATAATCTTGATCAACATCTACACCCATTGCAAAGTATCCACCTTTTTCAAATGCGTATTCTAAAATGGATTTCAAATCGTCTTTTCCAACTAATGAAACCATTTTTTCCTTTGCTGCTTCAATAACACCATTTCCGCAAGCACCACTTGCGTGGAATATTATATCTACACCTTCTGCAAATTGAGAAAGAGCAAGATCTTTACCTTTTTTTGGATCACTAAATTGGTTAGTATATCCTTTAATTATTTGGACATTTGTACCATGAAGATCGTTAAATACTTTTACACCAGTTTCAAAACCGTATCTAAATCTTTCAACTGGAGGAATCGGGATTCCACCAATAAATCCAACTTTATTAGCTCTTGTGGTTGCAGCTGCAATGTAACCTACAAGAAATGCAGATTCTTGTTCTTTAAATAGGAAGCAAATTACGTTAGGTGGAACATTATCAGAGGATGGAGCAATATCTATACCTGCAAAATAGACATCAGGAAATTGTTGTGCAACTTCAAATAAAGCGTCTGTCATCATAAATCCAACTGCGTATACGATTCCACCATCTGGTTCTTTTTGAATTTCTTGTGCAGCTTTTGTAAGGTTTGAAACATAGTCTGCTTGTTCATAAGATTGAATTACTTGAGCATCAATTCCAAGTTCAGCTGCAGCTCTTTTAACCCCGGCCCAAGTTCCATCATTAAAAGATTTGTCACCAAGACCACCAGTATCGGTAACCATGATAGCTTTGAAAGAAAATGCACTTACTACAAATAATATCGACAAAAAGACAATAAGTAACTTTTTCATAGAACTTCCCTCCCTTTTAAAAAGTGTATGTTTTAACCCTTTAAGGGTTTAAAGCTCTTTATTAAAATTATTATAGATATGACAAGTAAAATTGGTATTACAATACTATAATTAAATGTAATCATAGGAACACCATATTGGACAAAGAAACTTATAGGATTAATTAACATTAATACAGATGACAATGTTGCAGCAATGTTCCAAATAATTGAACTTTTATTTTTTAGGGATGTCAAGAAAAATCCAAGTGATAAAAATACAAATGTTAAGATTCCAAACTTGGTTCTGTAAAATTGAATTGGTATTTTTTCAAGATCACTAGTATTTTTAATGATTTCATTTATTGTTTTAACTGTTGGACTTATTTCTTCAAAATTTAAATCGTTTTGAATTTCTTTTAGGAATTCATTTTCAAATGCATCAGATGAAATTTCAGCAACTTTTTTCGTGAATTTTTCTAAATTATTTTCAGCTTTTTTGAATTGCTTTTCTCTAATTTTTTCTTCGATTTGATAATTAGAAAACTCAGTAGTTAATGCTTTAAAATCATTGACTCTACCATCGAAATTTTTAACACTTTTATATTCAGGATCTTTGATTTTTTCGGTAAAATTATTTAAGTTTATTGAGAGTCTTTTAATTATATCTTCAGTTTCTATAATACTTGAATTTGCAATTGTAGTTAATTCTCTTACTATATTTGAAAATTTGGAATATTTATCTTTTAAAACATCGTTAATAAGTTCAGTAAAGTATGGGGAATTTTCAAATTCTTTAAGGTTTTTCATGTGAAAATCTTTAGTATAATATGTTGGAATTACGAATGATATTAATAATAAAGCAATCAATGAAACCTCAAGAAATTTTTTGCTTTTAATAAATATTATTAATGAAGCAAATAAGGCAGAGAATGAAATTAATCCATATATTGTAGCATCAGAGTTAGATAAGATATCAAAGCCAATAAATAGATACAAAATCTCAACAATTGATATTAAAAATATTACAAGATTCCACTTTTTCGACTTAATTGCAATCAGAATTAAAGCGATATAGACAACCCATCTTAGCCACCAGAAATTGTATGATTTTGGAGCAGTCTTTTCAAACTCGTCTGAAAAGATATTTTTCAAGTTTGAGACACTTTTAATAACGTTTCTTTGTAATAGTCCGCTATATCTATTAATGTTAGGTACCATTCTTTGTGGATTTTTAGAGATAATTTCCAAATATTTTACAAAATTCTTTTTAATTTCTTCATCTTTAAGGATAATTTTTATTTCATCAGTAAACTCATGTTCTTTAAATTTTGGAGTGTATTCAAATTCAAATGAATATTGAGGAGCATCTTCTATATCAGCATTACCAGCCAAATTAATTTTAGCACCAAGATGTTTTGCTAAAAGATCAGAAAGATAATTTCTTGCAGCAAAAATAACCTTTGATTGGTAGGAGTTAAAAAAACTGTTGAAATTGGGGGAAGATTTTATAAAGCTTGCTTCGAATTTTTTTCTTTCAAGTGATGCTTCAAGGTAAGAAAAAAATGCGGCTCTGGCAAGTTGTGTAGTATAATCATTCGATATGTTTTGTTTGTATATTACATTAAGATAGTCACCAATTTTTTTTGATACATCTGTTTTTTCAACACTTCCTACAAGTTCAATTTTGTAATATCTATAAATTGGCAAAAAAGTGTTGATAGAATTTCTGGTATTGGATAGAAATTCATCATCTTTCGATGTTTCAAAATTGTTGATATAGTATAAGAATAATTCCTTAGATTTTTCAAGATTAATTGGAAAAGTTAATGATAAGATTAGTACTAAAAAAACAAAAATGGTTAACCGCTTCATTAAATCAGCACCTCCGTTGGTTAATCTTTTAGCATTATCTACCAGGCATTTTATTCTAACATAAAAAAAAACTATCTACAATTTTAATTATATCATGAAAAATGTAGAAAATTACAATAAAATTAAAAATTTAGCGGTTATTTACTATAAATGAAAGGGAAGGAATTTATAGAGGACTAACTGCCGGATAAAATCAAAGGCCGGGGAAATCCCGGCCTTTAAAATTTATTATTCTTCTACTGTAATTGCAGAGGTTGGACAGCTGTCAGCTGCATCTTTAGCACAATCTAAATCTGTTTCTGCTTGGAGAACTTTTGCTTTCATATCGTCTCCAACTTTGAAGACATCTGGACAAAGGTTTTCACATACGCCACATCCGATGCATGTTGCTTCGTCAACTCTTACTTTCACGTTTGTCACCTCCTGCTATTTGATAGGCTAATTTGATTATATCATATACTTTCACCTTGTGCAAAGTTTTTTGTTGCTTTATCTATCTGTTTTAGATAATTTTTTATTATGATATTTCCTTCTTTTATTAGCTTTTCTACTTGATTTATATTTTGTACGACTGACGAGTGTGACTTGTTAAAAACTTTTCCAACGTCACGTGTCGAAAGGTTTAATTTTTTTGCTGCATAGTACATCCCAACTTTTCTAGCATACGAAATATTTTTTGTTCTTTTGCTTGAAAGAATTTCTTCAGGTGAACATTCAAAAATATCACTTAAAATTTCAATAAGTTTTTCTTCTAAAGCTTTTGGCGGTTTGGATGGGTTTGTTAAAATACTTTGTGCTATAGATAGATTTAAAGAACCATATAGATTTTTGTAAGCAATTAATTTTAAAATTGCACCATGAATTAATCTTGGATTGTCATAAATGGAGCTAATGTAATCTATAATTTCATCGTTTATTTCCACACCTTTAAGCTTACTAATTTTTTTCCCAATTTTAAATAAGTCTTCTTTAGTAGGATTTTCAATTTTAACTAACAATCCCATTTGAAATCTTGAAATCATTCTTGAATGAAAATCTTTTAATTCTTGAGGAGTTCTATCTGAACATATAATAATTTGTTTTCCGGCCTCATGTATTGCATTAAATGTATGGAAAAGTTCAACTTGTGCTGATTTTATACCGATCAAGAATTGAATGTCGTCAATTATCAATATGTCAGCTTTTTTTCTGTATTTTTCTCTAAATTCTTCTGTTGTTCCATTTTTAATTGCGTAGAACATTTCATTCATAAAATCTTCACTGGTAAGGTATGCAACTTTAAGATCTGGGTCGTTTTCCAAAAGATAATTTCCAAGTGCTTGAGCAAGATGTGTTTTTCCAAGCCCCACACCACTGTACAAAAATATAGGATTGTAGTAACCAGGTTTTTTACTAGCTTCAAGAAAAACGTTATATGCAAATCTATTAAAGTTTCCCACTACAAAATTTTCGAATGTATATTTCGGATTTAGTGGGGTTATAAGTAAAGGTCTTTTTCTAACTAAAGGACCTTTTTCTTCATTTTTTTGGGTAATATCAATTTCTTTATAAACTATTTCGAAAGTAGCATCTTTTCCAAGAACTTCTTTAACTACTTTTGAAATAATTTTGCTGAATTTTTGCTCAAGTCGGTCTTTTATAAATATATTGCCGACTTCAAAAACAACATGTTTATCTTCAATTTTTTTAACGTTAAAATCTAAAAACCAACTTTCCCAGTTTTGGCGGCTGATTTTTTCTTTTAGTGCTGAAAGTATATTATCTTTCATAGGACACACCTCAGGAAAATATTTTTTCTGGTGGGGCATCAAATATTATCTCACAGGTGTATGTAAAATTTCAAGGAATAAATGTGTCAATGTTCTAAATAATTTCCCAATAATTTGAAACAGGTATTCAAGTTTTCTATATTTTTAGATTAAATATGATGAGAATAAAGTATTTAAGGCAGTTTTTAAAATTCTTGATTTTGCAAAGAAATGCAAAGCTTAGGTTTTATAAGAATTTGAGTTAAAATATTTTTGTAACATAAAGGAGGGGGAGTATGAAAATATATGTTTCTATTGATTTTGAGGGATTGGGTGGTGTTACTCAATGGTCCGATGTTGAATACGGCGTTAAATTCAAACAAAATTATTTGATGGAACAATTAAAGGCTTTTTTAAGGGCAACTGATGGAAACTATGTTTTATTAGTTGATTCACATGCTATGGGAGATAATGTATTGTGGGAAATTACAAAAGAATTTGAAAATGTAGAATTAATTTCAGGCGGACTAAGGAAAAATTATATGATGAGTGAACTTGATGAATCATTTGATAGAGTAGTATTTTTTGGATATCATGCTGGTGTTGGAACAAGATATGCGGTTATGGATCATTCTTATTCTTCATCATCTGTATATAACATATGGATAAATGGTCAAAAAATGAATGAAGCTCTCATTAACGCAGCTTATGCTGGACTTTACAATGTTCCAGTTGCAATGATAGTTGGTGATGATAAATTAAAAGGTCAAGTTTTTGATGATGTTTTTTTTGTCGAAACTAAAGAATCTTTAGGAAGATTTTCAGCAAAGCATAAATCTATGAAGAAAGTTTTAAAAGAAATAGAAGAAACAACTAGGAGGATGTTACGAGTTCCAAGAGAAAAATTCAAGGTCTATAAATTTGACACACCAATTGAGTTAGTTGTTGAATTTACTGACACTGCAAGAGCGGATTTGGTTGAGATGTTACCGCTTGTTGAAAGAATTGATGGAAGAAGTGTGAAGTTAGTTCATGAAGACTATCAAGTAGTATTTGATGCAATTTTAAGTATGGCATTTATGTGTTCGATTATAAAATACATTGGGAGGTGAGTGGATGTTAAGAAGTTTTGATGAGGTAATAGAAAAAGCAAAGACCAAAGAGGCTGTTATTGCATTAGCTGGAGCTGAAGATGTTGAGTCATTGAAAGCGATTAAAGATGTTTTGGATCTAGGCATAAAAGCTATATTGGTTGGAAAAGAGGAAATTGTTAGAAAAAATCTTGAGGAATTAGAAATGGAACTTCCAATTGTGAATGCTGAAAGTGAAGCAGAAGCTTCAGAAAAGGCTGTTAAGTTGGTATCTTCAGGTCAAGCAAATGTATTAATGAAAGGATTGGTAAAAACTGCTACACTATTGAAAGCTGCCTTGAATAAGGAATGGGGACTTCGTGGTGAAGGATTACTTTCTCACGTTGCACTTTTAGAAACCCCTGGAATGGATAGGATAATTTTTGTAACAGATGGTGGAATGGTTATTAAACCAACATTGGAGCAAAAAGTACAAATTATAAAAAATGCAGTTTCTCTTGCACATAGTTTAGGATATGAGGAACCAAAAGTAGGTTTAATAGCAGCAGTTGAAGTAGTGAATCCAGATATGCCTGAGACAATGGAAGCTGCAATATTAACAAAGATGGCTGATAGGGGACAGATAAAAGGATGTAAAATTGATGGACCGCTTGGTTTAGATAACGCATTGAGTGAGTTTGCTGCGAAAGTAAAGAAGGTTACAGGTCCGGTTGCTGGAAAAGCAGATATCTTAGTTGTTCCAGATATTCATAGCGGAAACTTCCTTGGAAAGTCTGCAGTGTACCTTGCAAATGGTAAGATTGCTGGAATAATTATGGGAGCAAAAGTTCCTATAATTATCGTTTCAAGAGCCGATACAAGCGAATCAAAAAGAAATTCAATAGCTATTGCTGCAGCAATTAGCAAGTAATTTTATGGTATTTAATATTTATTTGGAATATGTTAAAATACAATAGAAAGGTGGGGGAAACCTGAGGGAATCATAATAATATACAATAAGGGGTGAGTCTTTGATTAAGCTTTTAATCCCTCAGGTTCTTTTGGAGAACCTGAGGGAATTTTTATATGAACATAGAGAAGTTGTTTTTGACATTTATAATTCAAATTTAGAAGAAAAAATTAGAGAAGATTACTGGGATATAGTTTATTTAACGGAAGAAAAAACTGTTCCGGGAAAAATTTTGGTATATTCCTTAAGGGAATTGGAGCTAGCTGTTAAGTTTTTTGAAATAAAGGAAGAATATAGAAGGCTAAAAGAAGAGTATGATATGTTGTACTCTTTCCCAGAACTCCAAGGGCCTATAATAAGAGAATTTTTGCAAAAAGTTATATTAGATTTTAAAGAAAAGAATGAATTAGTGTTATTATATGAAGATGGAATGTATGTAAATGAATACAGAACATTTTTTGGAAGTAGATTACCTCATACAAAAGTAAAATTTTCTAAGAAAAAAGGTGTTAAAATTCCCCCCTTAAGGGATAGAAAAGAAGATATTCCATATATCTTTGATATTGTTCTTTCGTCTTTGTACCTAAAACATAAGAACTTGGATAAAAAGATACCAGATAACAATGAATATGAACTGTTAAAAGAGTATAACTGGCCTGGTAATACAAAAGAATTGGTTAAGGTTGCTAGTAATTATGCAGCAACTGGAAGAATTGATATACCTAAATTTAAAACCAGTAATTTTGAAGGTATAGATCTTGTAAATTTTACTAGTAAGCTTGTAAAGCACGTTGAAAAGAGATATATAATGCTTGCATTAAAAAAATCTGATTCTAGATTTAAAGCGGCTAAAATGCTTAAAATAAATTATAAAACCCTTTCTCACAAGATAAAACTTTATGGTATTGAAAACTCTAAAAAAAGGTGATAAATGTGATAGTTGGTGTAATTCTATTTGGTGGAAAAGGAACAAGATTTTCTAAAGCTTTTCCAAAACAATTTTTGAAGTTCAATGGTAGGACATTGATGGAACATACAGTTGAAAAGTTTTTATTAGATTGCTTTGATTTTTTAGTAGTAGTGTCAAATAGGGATTATATCAATAAAAGCGTAGAAGTTTTAAAAAACTTTGAAAAAAAAATATACATTATTGAAGGTGGAAAAACTAGAGAATATTCTACTTTTAATGCTATAAAATTTTTAGAAAATAAGATTGATTTAAATGATATTGTTTTGATTCATGATGGGGCAAGGCCATTTGTAAATAAAGATATAATTGAAAAAAACATTGAAAATGCAAAAAAGTTTGGAGCAACAGTTACAGCAATTCCTTCCGAAAATACTATAGCGGTAGTTGAAAGTGATTTTATTTTATCTGTTCCAAAGAGAGAGAGTATATTTATAATCCAAACACCGCAAACATTTAAATATGGAGTTTTAAAAGATTCATTTTCAAAATTTTCAAATAGATTGGATAATTTTACTGATGATGGTTCAGTTGTACTTGCTTCAGGTTATAAAGTTTCTATAACAGAAGGTAATAAAAAGAATATAAAAATAACTACAGTAGAAGATTTGCATCTAATGGGAGTTGATAAAATTGTCGGAGGCTAATAGAAGCAAAAAGTCAATTTTTAGAAAGGTTTTTATTTCATTGATAATTAGTTTTTCGATGATTATTCTGTTTCAATTTTTTTATTCAACGCAAGTTTCATTTTTAAGAGATTTACTTACTATAGAATTCTTAATTAGCTTATTTGTACTTGTAATAATTTATTTGATAGATACTTTGAGACTTTCAATGCTATTAAAATTTTTTAAATATAACCTTCCTTTTAAAGAGACCTTCAAAAATATATTTTTCGGTAAATTCATTTCTTATATCACTCCAATGTCTATAGGCGGCCAACCTTACCAGATATATCATCTTTCAAAAGTGGGAGTAAAAACAGAGGATGCAACAAATATTGTAATTTCAAGAACGTTAGAGATGTCTTTTGTAGTTTTAATTATTGATATTTTATCTATTAGACCTATTTTATCTGCTTATCCTAAAAGTTTTGGGTTGTCGTTAATTTTAACGGGCTTTATAGTTAGTTTTTCAATTTCTCTTTTAATTTTAATTGGATTTATAAACAAGAAATTTTTAGAAAAAATATTATCTTTTTTTGGAAAATTTTCTAGAGAAAAGCTAGAGAGAGAAAAAATAATAGAATGGATTGATTCATTACATGAAAGTATAAAAATTTTGTGGGTTAAAAATCCATGGATTTTAATTTTGGATATAATACTGTACTTTGTTACAATTTTGCTTTATACATATATTTTCTATATTTTTGTTGATAAATTTTCAGCTATAGAATACTTATACTTATTAGGTATAATTTCGCTCTTAAATTCTGTTGCTTATTACATTCCAACACCAGGTTCAAGCGGAGGAGTTGAAGGAACTTATCAGATAGTATTTTCTCAAATTTTGGGCCCGGATGTTTCCATAAGAATAATTACGGTGTATCGGGTTGTTACATTTTATATTCCACTTTTGTTGGGAAGTTTCTTTATAACAAAAATTTCAACTAGTGAAAGAATTTAATAAACTTTAAAAGGAGGGATAAGATGAAAAGGTTTATTGATAGGTTATTTCCGGAAGTATCACCAACGAAATTACTCAGTGAACATGCAGAGTATTGTATGAAAGCAGGTACTATTGTACCGCAGATTTTAGATGATTACTTTAATGGAAAAGATATAATGCAATACTCTAAAGAGATTGATAAATTTGAGTCTAGTGCTGATGAGATTAAAACGAGATTGAGAGAGATCTATACAAAACTTAGATGGAGCTACTTTGATAGAATAGATGCACTTGAGATTATACATAACCAAGATTCGATCATAGATGCCGTTGACGATTTTGTAAAGATCCTTACTATGAATAAAGTTGATGAATGCCCTGAAGAAGTAATTGAAAAAATAAAACTTATGGGAGACTATGTTGCAGATGTTATAAAATTTATGAAAGTTTCTGTAGATGAACTTAGAACTGTTGTAGAATCTGACTTTTCTCCAAATGAGATTAATAAAGAAGATAATTTAACTTTTGATGTAGAAAAGGATGAGTCAAAAACAGATTCATTGGGAATAGAAATTGGAAAAACGCTATATTCATATAAAAATAAAATGAATCCTGTTGATATTTTGTTTTTAAACAGTATTGTAGTTTTAATGATGAAAATAGCAGATAGGGCTGAAAATGTTGTTGAAAGAATTAGAATGATTATTAGATAAGGAGGCGATAAAGTGCTACTGATAGTAGGAGCATTTTTGGTGGGTTTTGGTATGGCGTTTTCCATAGGTGCAAATGATGTTGCAAATAGTATGGCAACAGCTGTTGGTGCAAAAGCAATAACGCCTAAACAAGCAGTTTTAATAGCTTCTATTTTAGAATTTTTAGGTGCAGTTCTTTTTGGAGCACACGTTACCAAGACAATTGCAAAAGGTATAGTTGATTTAAATATGATATCTGATCCAAATAATATATTGGTTGGTGCTTTTTCAGCATTAATTGCTTCAATTATTTGGATATTACTTGCTACTTTTTGGGGAATGCCAGTTTCAACAACTCATTCAATAGTTGGTGGAATGGTTGGTTTTGGACTTGCAGCTGGTGGGCTTCAAATAGTAAATTGGATGACTTTATTAAAAATAGTTATTACCTGGATTACTTCACCACTTATTGGTGGAGCAATGGCTTATGTGATCTTTAAATTTATTTCCTTTTCAATCTTACATAGAAAACATCCAGCTAAAGCTGCAAAATATGTTGCTCCAATTTTGTTAGGTGTTGCATTTTATACAATTGCAGTGCTTTTTGTTGTAAAAACAATGAAAAAGGATATATTATTAGGAAACTACGCGGGAATTGTAATTGGGTTTATAGTTTTTCTTATCTCCTTTTTGTATTTAAAAAGGGCAAAAGTTGGAGATAATGAATATGATATAGTTGAGAAAATTTTCAAGAAAGCACAGGTTGTAACTTCATGCTATGTCAGTTTTTCTCATGGAGCAAATGATGTAGCAAATGCAGTAGGTCCACTTGCATTAATGTACATTATAATCACATCGGGTAGTGTAAAAGGTGCTATTGAAATACCAAAATATATATTAGCTATGGGTGGTATTGGTATATCTTTTGGTGTTGCAATTTTGGGTTACAGGGTTATGAAAACAGTTGGTCAAGATATTACTGAACTTAATAACACCAGAGGCTTTTCAATTGATTTTTCAACTGCAACCACAGTTCTTATAGCTTCTACTATGGGAATGCCTATTTCAACGACACATACAGTGGTAGGTGCAGTATCAGGTGTAGGTTTTGCAAGAGGAATAGAAGTTGTGAATGTTGGAATTTTAAAGAACATAATTATTTCCTGGTTTGTTACGGTACCATTTGCAGCTGGAGTTAGTGCTCTTTTGTATATAATATTGACGTAAGTTGTGATATAATTATTTTCGGAGGTGAGATAATGAAAAAAATAATGATAATAGCATTAATTGTAATTTCACTTGTTTCTTTTTCATTTACAAGGTATCAGGAAAGAACATTTGGAATTAGAATAAATAATCCTGTAGATTTAAAAAATGATATTTTGCCAAAGCCTGAGTTTATTGATAATCTGATTTTATATTATGGATACCAAAAAAATATTGATCCTCAGCATAATTCACCTGTCTCATATGGTTTTGGAATATATTCAAATTTGGATTTTGATAAGGAATACATAGTCAGAGGAGCTTCGTTTGATTTTGCAGTAAAAGTTTTTGGAGTAACGTTATTTAATGAAGGTGAAAAACTTCAATTAGGATTTCAAGGTGAAGTTTTTTATAAAAAGGAAATTTTTCAAAAAGAAGCTGGTTCAAGCAGCAATTTATCTGATTTTGGAAGCGTAAGTTTTTCACATTATAACAAAATAATTGTGAACTCATTTACTCTAAAACCGGGGTTACGAGCAGATTTTATTTTTAGTAAAGATGTTACATTTAGTGGAAGAGTCTATTATAACATTCAATTTTTCATGGGGGCAAAAACTGAAACTGGAAAAGAAGTTGTTAGTGATATAGAACCTATGAATTCTATTGATTTTGACGTTGCTTTAAATATAGCATTTTAAAGGAGAGTGCAATGAAACAATATATTGATTTTGACAGAGTTTTTCAAGATTTTTTGAAGTATACTTTTTCTCCATACGGCCAAGAATATTTGAAAAGATTGGTTGAAAATGAGCCCAAAGATGATGAGTATGAATACTTAAATGAAATATATGAAATACAGGTAACCCTTGGGTTACCTGTATTTCATAGGCTTGATGATATAAGGCCAATACTTGAAAAAACGAAAAATTATTCAGTTTTACTGCCAGAAGAGATTTTTAAAATAAAAGATTTTTTGGTATTTGTTGAGGATGCAAAAAAAGTAGTACCTAGTTCAAGGTATAAGCTTTCCTATTATCTTTCCAAATTGGGAAATTATTCTTCAATTATTGAGGAAATTGATAGAATATTTGATTCTGATGGGAATATAAAAGATAATGCTTCAAAAAATTTATCTGTGATTAGAAAGGAAATAAAAAGGCATCAATTAGAAATAAAGCAAAGAATTGAAAAGTTTATTTCAAAAAATAGTAAGTATTTGCAAGAGCAATTGTATACAAGAAGAAATGGTAGATATGTATTTTTAATAAGATCCGGTGCTCGTGGTAATTTAGAAGGTATTGTACATGGAACTTCTAATACAGGTGCAACTTTATTTTTTGAACCAAAAGAGTTTATTGCCCTTAATGATAAATATGAAATTTTACTTAGTGAGGAAAAAATTGAAATAGACAAGATTTTAAGGGGAATAACAAGCAAAATTCATGATAGATACGGTAACTTAATGAATGATATTGAAATTGTGGGTTTTTTTGATTCATTGTACGCAAGAGCTAAATATGCATATGAAAATAAAGCTATTGTTGTAAAACCCGAGGGGAAATATTTAAAACTTGTTAATGCAAGACATCCTTTAATTCCAAAGGATATTGTTGTTCCTATTTCAATTGATTTACCAGTGGATAAAAAGGGGTTAATAATTACTGGGCCAAATACTGGTGGAAAAACAGTTACATTAAAAACCATAGCTCTATTTATCTTTATGGCACAACATGCAATGCCCATTTTGGCAGATCACGGAACAAGAATTCCTGATTTTCAATTGTATTTGGATATTGGTGATTCTCAGGACGTAGTTGAAAATTTAAGTACTTTTTCATCACATATGGTTAGAATTATTGATGCAATAAAAAATGCTGATGAAAATTCTTTGGTGATTATAGATGAGCTTGGTTCTGGAACTGATCCATTTGAAGGTAGTGCGCTTGCTATTTCAATAATAGAATATCTGATTGAAAAAAATATAAAGTTTGTTATTACAACTCACCTTACCAATGTTAAACTTTTTGCTATGGAAAGAGATGATATTATTACCGCATCGATGGAATTTGATCTTGAGACATTAAGACCAACTTATAGACTATTATTAAACACTCCAGGGGCATCTCATGCATTTGAAATATCTGAAAGATTGGGGCTTCCAAAAGAAATTGTTGCGAAAGCAAAGCAGCATATTTCAAAAGATCATTTAAAAATTGAAAACTTAATCAAAGGATTGAATTCAAAAGTAAGTGAACTTGAGAGTAAAAAATTAGAACTTGAAAAGACATTAGGTGAATATGAACGGTTGAGGAAAGAATATGAGAGAAAATACAATGTTTTAAAGATGAAAAAAATAGAAGAATTAGATAATGAACTTAGAGAAATGTATAAAGAATTTAGAAATGCAAAAAAAGAACTTCAAAACGCACTGTTTTCTGCTAAAACTAAAAATGAAAGTTTAATAAAGAAGAGACTTAAAAATATAGAAGAGAAAGAAAATACTATACAAGAAATTGATAGCAGAATTGAAACGATGAAATATCCTGAAGTTGAAGGGGAAATTGATGTTGGAAAGTATGTAAGATTAAAAGATGGAACAACGGTTGGAAAAGTTATAGAGAAAAGAGGCGAAAATAAATTCTTGGTTGATTTCAATGGGTTAAAGATAGAAGTTAAAAAGAATAAACTTGTACAGGTAGATGTTCAAGTTGATAAACAAACTCATGATGTTAGTGAATCAGTTCATTTAGTATCATTTAGTCCTTTGAAAAGTAATGAAATTGATTTGCGTGGAATGACAGTTGAAGAAGCATTAGATGTAGTTGATAAATTTATAGACGATCTCGTCTTATCAGACTTTTCAAGTGGATATATTATCCATGGGAAAGGAACTGGAAGTCTTGCGTCAAATATTTGGAATTTCCTTAGAAATGATAAAAGGGTGAAAAGTTATCGCTTTGGTAGGCCGAGTGAAGGTGGAGTAGGTGTAACAGTTGTGGAGGTGTAGTAACCTTGATTTTTGCTTTGGATGTAGGAACGAGAAAAATTGCTGGAATTTTATCAACACTGGAAGATGAAAAAATAGTAATTCATGATGTAGTTATAAAAGAGCATGAACATAGAGCTATGCTTGATGGTCAAATTCATGATGTAGATAAAGTTGCAAGAGTTGTAAAAAAAGTAAAAGAAGAGCTTGAGAAAAGAAATGATATAAAATTAGAAAAAGTAGCAGTAGCACTTGCTGGAAGATTTCTTCAAACTGCTATAGGAGAGTATGAAGAGGATATATCTCAAGTTAACGAGATAAGTGATGAAATTGTAACAAGGTTGGAATTGTCTGCGGTAGATAAAGCAGTTCAAAATATCCAGTCGGAAAATATGTACTGTGTAGGATATTCTGTTATAAGGTATGAATTGGATGGGAATTGGCTTAAAAACATAAGAGGCTTACGTGGAAAAAAGGCGAGTTTACAGGTAGTAACAGCATTTTTGCCGATTCAAGTTGTTGATGCAATGATTTCAGTTTTAAGAAAAGTAGATCTTGTAATGACTCACATGACATTGGAACCTATTGCTGCTATAAATGTTACAGTTCCTGAAGATTTAAGGATTTTAAACATTGCGCTTGTTGATGTTGGAGCAGGAACTAGTGATATTGCAATATCCAAAGAGGGAACTATTGTCGCATATGGTATGGTTCCTCTTGCAGGTGATGAAATTACAGAGACAATAACGAAGACTTTGCTTGTTGATTTTTCAACAGCAGAAGAATTAAAAAGGTGGCTTTCAAGTAGTAGTGATGACGATAAGAAATTATATAGAAATATTTTAGATAAAGAAAAGGAAATAACAAGAGATGAACTAAAAAAATTAGTTTCTCCGGTAGTTCAAAATATTACGGATAAAGTTGCAGAAGAGATTTTAAGGTTAAATGGTCAAGCTCCTCAAGTTGTAATGGTAGTTGGAGGTGGCGCAAAGGTACCGGGTTTTGTAGAATCTTTGTCAGAAAAATTGGGAATAGATCTCGATAATATATCTTTAAAAAATGCAAAGAATTTAAATATTATTGATAACACAGGAATAATTGAGGGAAGTGAATTTGTTACACCCATCGGTATTGCATATACCGCTCTTACCAGAAGCGGAACGATTTTTGAACAAGTTTTTGTAAATGATGAGCCAATTCAACTTGTTGGATTTTCTGGTGGCCATACGTTAAGTGACGTTTTATTACAATGTGGGTATTCTCTTTCAGAGCTAATTGGGAAACCATCAGAGTCAATTGTGCTTGAAGTAAATGGGAAAATGAAAATATTAAAAGGGGAGCTTCCAAAACCAGCACCGATATTTATAAATGGTAAAAAAGCAAGTCTAAGGGATAAAGTAAAACACGGTGATAGAATTTTTGTTGGGAAACCTTCTCAAAATTTTGAAAAAAAATATAGGTTGTATGATGTTGTACCGCCAATTGAGCTAGATTTTGGAGGTAAAATTGAGTATTACTATCCACCAGTGAATTTAAACGGCAAGGTTGTAAATGAAAATGTTGAATTGAATGATGGGGATATTATAAATTATGATCCAGTGTTTGTTGGAACCATAAGGGAAAATTTGGAAAAAAATCTTGCAAATGTAGAGTTTTTCTTTAATGATGTATATTTTGAAAGAAAGCAAGGAGTTGTGAAAATATACAAGGGTGATTTAGAACTTTCAGATAAAAATCAAGTTAATCCTGGTGAGAAATTGAGGGTTGTATTAGAAAAAAAACCTTTGAAAATTGCTGATTTAACACAGGGAGAAATAAAAAGGGTAAAAATAAATTTGAATGGTAAAGAGGTTATTCTTGAAAAAGATTCGTTGCTTTATGAAGTAAATGGGGTAATTGTTAGTAAAGAGTATGAGATAAAAAATGGTGATAAAATATATTCAACAACCCCTGAAGATAGTTCAATAATAGTAGCAGATATATTTACCTATCTTGACGTTGATTTAAAGAAAATAAAGTCATATCAGCTTTTAAAAAATGGTCAAACTGCCTTTTTTACAGAATCATTGCAAGATGGAGATGAAGTGATTTTTACATATGAATTGAAGGGGTGAAGGTATGAATCTTGAAGAATTCAAAAAATTCAGAGAAAAGATGAATGAAAAAATTCTTGAAGAAGGGACTTTAAATACTAAGAGATTTTTTAACTTAGATGGAAATGTTTACAAAAAGGGTGCATTAGACGAGAAAACAAAGGAGTTAATGGGACTTGTTGCTTCAATGGTTTTAAGATGTGATGATTGTATTACTTATCATATGATAAGGTGTGCGCAACTTGGAGTTAGTGATGAAGAATTTTTTGAAATTTTTGATGTGGCATTGATAGTTGGAGGTTCAATAGTAATTCCTCATTTAAGACGTGCTGTTAAATTGCTTGAGGATATCAGGGAGATGCAAAAAAATGGGAAAGATGTTTCTATTTGATGGAACTGGATTAGTATACAGAGCATTTTATGCTATAGATCAATCTCTTCAAACTTCATCTGGTTTGCACACTAATGCTGTATACGGACTTACTAAAATGCTTATAAAATTTTTAAAAGAACATATCAATATTGGAAAAGATGCTTGTGTTTTTGTTTTAGATTCAAAAGGCGGTAGCAAAAAAAGAAAAAATATTCTTGAAACATATAAAGCAAATAGGCCATCAACGCCTGATTTACTTTTAGAGCAAATTCCATATGTAGAAGAATTTGTTGATGCTCTTGGAATAAAAGTTTTAAAAATAGAAGGCTTTGAAGCTGACGACATTATTGCTACGCTTTCTAAAAAATTTGAAAATGATTTTGAAAAAGTAAACATAATAACTGGAGATAAGGATCTTTTACAACTTATTTCTGATAAGGTTTTTGTTTGGAGAGTTGAAAGAGGAATAACAGATTTGGTATTGTACGATAGAAATAAAGTTTTTGAAAAATATGGAATCTACCCAGAACAATTCAAAGATTATTTATCTCTTGTTGGTGATCAGATTGATAATATTCCAGGGGTTAAAGGAATAGGAAAGAAAACAGCTGTTTCGCTTTTGAAAAAATATAATAGCTTGGAAAATGTATTAAAAAATATTAACCTTTTGACGGAGAAATTAAGAAGGCTTTTGGAAAATTCAAAGGAAGATTTGCAAAAAAGTGTAGAACTTGTGGAGTTGATATATGATGTACCAGTGGATTTGGAAAAAGATGAAATAATTTATAGGGGATATAACTCCGATAAGCTTTTAAAGGTATTAAAAAAGTATGAATTTTCATCTATAATTAAAGAATTAAACTTACAGGAGAAATTAGAAAAAGAATATATACTGGTAGATAATGAAGATAAATTGAAAAAACTAGCAGATGAAATAGAAAAATACAAAACTTTTTCAATAGATACGGAAACAACTTCACTTGATCCATTTGAAGCTAAACTAGTCGGGGTCTCTATTTCCACAATGGAAGGTAAGGCGTATTATATTCCAGTATCTCATTTTGGAGCTAAGAATATTTCTAAAAGTTTAATAGATAAATTTCTAAAACAAATTTTGCAAGAGAAAGATTATAATATCGTTGGTCAGAATTTAAAATTTGACTATGAAATATTTAAAAGCATGGGATTTTCTCCAAATATTCCGCATTTTGATACGATGATTGCAGCCTATCTTTTAAATCCAGATGAAAAACGTTTTAATCTTGAAGAGTTATCCTTAAAATATTTGGGTTATAAAATGATCGCGTTTGATGAATTAGTAAATGAAAATGTACCATTGTTTGGAAATGACTTTTCATATGTCCCACTAGAAAAGGCCGTGGAGTATTCTTGCGAAGATGCGGATGTGACATACAGAATATTTAGAAAGCTTGGTAGGAAGATATATGAAAATGAGATGGAAAACTTGTTTTATGAAATTGAGATGCCCTTAATAGATGTTCTTTCAGAAATGGAACTAAATGGAGTGTATTTTGATGCGGACTATTTAAAAGAATTATCAAAAAAATATCAAGAAAAAATGGATGAAATTAAAGAAAAAGTTTTTGAGATAGCTGGTGAAACGTTCAATTTAAATTCTTCAGCTCAAGTAGCATATATACTGTTTGAAAAATTAAATATTGCTCCTTACAAAAAAACAGCGACTGGTAAGTTTTCAACTAATGCGGAAGTTTTAGAGGAACTTTCAAAAGAACATGAAATTGCAAAATTGTTACTGGAGTATCGAAAGTATCAAAAATTAAAAAGTACATATATTGATTCAATACCGTTATCTATTAATCGAAAAACAAACAGGGTCCATACTACTTTTCATCAAACAGGAACTTCTACTGGAAGATTAAGTAGTTCAAATCCAAATTTGCAAAATCTTCCAACAAGAAGCGAAGAGGGAAAAGAAATAAGAAAAGCAGTAAGACCTCAAAGACAAGATTGGTGGATTTTAGGTGCTGATTATTCTCAGATAGAATTAAGGGTTTTGGCGCATGTAAGTAAAGATGAAAATCTACTTAAAGCATTTAAAGATAATTTAGATGTTCATACAATTACTGCTGCCAATATATTTGGTGTTTCAGAGATGTTTGTTAGTGAACAAATGAGAAGAGTTGGAAAGATGGTAAATTTTGCAATTATTTATGGAGTTTCACCGTATGGTCTTTCAAAGAGAATTGGTCTTAATGTTTCAGAGACAAAAAAAATAATAGATAACTATTTTAGATACTATAAAGGAGTTTTTGAGTATTTAAAAAGAATGAAGGAACAAGCAAAGAAAAAAGGTTATGTTACAACGCTTTTTGGAAGGCGCAGATATATTCCACAGTTAAAATCGAAAAATGGTAATAGAGTTCAAGAAGGAGAAAGAATAGCTGTAAATACTCCGATTCAAGGAACAGCAGCTGATATAATAAAGATAGCTATGATTAATATTCATAATAGATTGAAGAAGGAAAATCTACGTTCAAAAATGATATTGCAGGTTCATGACGAGTTAGTTTTTGAAGTGCCCGATAATGAATTAGAGATTGTAAAAGATATAGTAAAAGATGAGATGGAAAATGCAGTCAAGCTAGATGTTCCTTTAAAAGTAGATGTTTATTATGGAAAAGAGTGGGAATAATGGCAGGGGTAAAGGAATTTAAAGATCTTATAGAATTAAATGAATATGTTACAAAAAAAATAGAAATGACGGGTCTTACAAGCGAGACCTTTAGGTTTTATGCTGATGTTGTAAGAGCAAATAACCATTCTACAGGTTTGTATATTGATGTCTCACAACCTTATACTGCAAAGAATGGAACAAGAAATATTGAAATTACAGTGTATGTACCTAGATATCTTGCACCAAAAATTTTGGAAGTTATAAAGGTTTCTAATGTTAAGGAGCTTGTTGGGAAAAAATGGATTTTTCAAGGAAAACTTTCTTTTTTCAGAGATAGAATGAGTTTTACCTTCTATGCAGATACAATAGCTCCGATGGGAGAATCTGAGATTGAAAAAAGAAGAAAAGAAATATTGAAAGAGCTTGAGGTTAGGAATTTATTAATGAAAGAAAAGCATGATCTTTCTGAATTGCCACCGATAAAAAAGATTGCTATTATAACATCTAAAAGTGCAGCTGGTTACGAAGATTTTTTAAAAAACTTGACAGTTCATTATTTGTACCGTCCTATTGTGCATCTTTATGAATCACCTATGCAAGGGGCACAAACTGCCTCCGGTATCATTTTAGCGCTTAATCGTATAAGAAAATCGAATATAGACTATGATGTTGTTGTCATTGCTCGTGGTGGTGGTGCAAGAAGTGATCTGATGTATTTTGATGATTTGTCGCTTGGAATAGAGATTGCAAAATTTAATGAGTATTGCCCTATTTTGTCGGGTATAGGGCATGAAAGAGATTTTACAATCCCGGATTATGTTGCCTGGAAGAGATTTGCTACTCCAACAGAAGTTGCAAGAGCTATATCAAAGCAAATAGAAGATAATGTAAAAAAATTAGATGATAGTTATAATGACTTAAGAATTTTACTTTCTAATGTTTTTAAAGTCTATGAAAGAACAGTAGAATTAGGTTTGATAGATTATATGAAGAAAGTTATAGGAAGTGATTTTATAAAGATAGTAAAAGATCTGGATGAAACTTATGAAAAGATTGAAAATTTTGTTAGTTACAAAATAAATGATTCATCTCAGAGATTATCTGAAGATTTTTTAAGGTTTATATCTAATTCTCTCGAAAATAAGTTGAAATCCAAAAAAGATAGTGTTGAAAATTTTGAAAAAATACTTGAAAGAGATATATCAATTTTACTTTCAAATAAAGAAACAATGCTTAATGAAACATTTCAAGAGCTTTTAAAACGAGAAGAATTTGCACCACTTTTATTTGGTGGGGCATTAGTTATGAAAAGTGGACATTTTGTAAAAAGTATTAGACAGATGAAAATAGGAGATAAATTAGATTTATTTTTGAAGGACGGAAAAGTAAAAACTAAGGTTGTAACAGAGAAAAAAATAAAAAAGGAGGAGCTTTATGGAGGACATACTCTCTTTAGAAATTGAAGATATGGAAAAATTAGATTTTAATGAATTAGTTGAAAAAATAGAGATTGTAAAGAATTATTTTCATAAAAATGATGTTGATATTGAAGTTGCAATAAAGTTGTATGGAAAAGCGGTTGATTTGCTTGCAGTTGCAAGAAAAAAGCTTATAAATTTTAAAAAGGAGAAAGAGGAAATAGATAAAAAATATATGGAGTTTTTAGAGAGGATAGAAAAAGAAAATGAAGAAGAATTATTTTAAAAAAAGTTTTGAATTGTTTGGAAAATTCTTCATAACCTCCCTTTTTACTTTGGGAGGTGGTTATGCTATGGTTCCAGTTTTAAAAAGAAAATTTTCCAAGTATATTGATGAGGAAAAATTTGCAGAAATTTTATCTTTTGCACAATCAATGCCAGGGCCAATAGCTATAAATTTAGCTATATTAATAGGCGAGCAAGTAATTGGATTTAGTGGGATATTGCTTTCTGTTTTAGGTGTATTAATCCCTCCTGTGTCAATAATTATATTAGCAGGAAGTATAATTGGAAAATATTCAGCCCAATTACATGGTTTTTTTGAGGGAGTTTATGCTTCTATAATAGGCCTAGTTCTTGGTGTTTTGTATTCTATAGTGAAAATTCAAAAGTGGAATCTTTTAAAAGTTATTATATTGTTAGCTTCAGTCCTTTTTGCGGTATTTTTTAGAAAATTTTCAATATATATATTTATTTTTTTAGTGGGGAGTTTTTATTATGTTAAAAGAATTAATAAGGATAATAAAAAATGGTAAGATTGTAGTTTTGACAGGCGCTGGTATTAGTACCAAGAGCGGAATACCAGATTTTAGAAGTGAAGATGGACTGTATCAAAAATATGGAGAGAAAATTTTTGATCTTCAATTTTTCTTTGAAAATCCTTCTGCTTTTTATAGTTTTGTATACAAAGAGTTTCCAAAAATGTATGATGCAAGACCAAATTTTGCTCATATGTTTCTTGCAAAGCTTGAAAAAAATGGATATATAAATGGTATTATAACTCAAAATATTGATAATCTTCATTACAAAGCAGGCTCGAAAAATGTATTGGAACTCCATGGAAATGCTACAAGATTTTACTGTACAAAATGTGGAAAACAATCAAAAAACATTTTTGATGGTTATATTTGTGAGTGTGGTGGATTAATAAGGCCAGATATTGTATTTTTTTCAGAAAGTGTAAGATATTTAGAAGAATCTTACTCTTTGATTGATAATTCAAGAACTTTAATTGTAGTTGGAAGCTCACTTCAAGTTTATCCTGCTGCGTATTTGCCAATTTATGCTAAAAAACAAAATAAGACTTTAGTGATAATAAATAAAGATAAGACACCGTTAGATGATTATGCAGACATTATCATATATGATGATATAGTTAAAACGTTTGAAAAAATTGCTAAATATTTTGAGGAGGTTGTTGATTGAAAAGATTTATATTAATCTTATTTTTACTAGCGGTTTCAACAGTGGTCTTATCTATTCCGTTATATAGTTATAAAATGAGCGGGGTTGTGGTTTTTAGAAGTTTAGGCATAAAAATTAAACCGTTTTTTGAATATGATGAGGTGGAAGTTAAAGATTATTTTCCATTTGAACCTGAATTGATTACCGTTAGAGAAGGTAGAAAAAAGCTGATCTTGATTCATGGAATAGCTCCCAAAGAGGTAGATGAGAAGTTGGGATTTTACAAAAAAAGTATGATTGATTCTTTTAAAGAAGTAATGCCAGATGATGTTGGTATATATTTTTTTCTTTATCCGTCCCTTTCGGTAGATTTACAATATAGTTCTAAAAAGCTGATTGAATTGACAGATTCTTTTAAAGAAATTTATGTTTATGCACACAGCATGGGTGGGATTTTACTAAGATTTGCTCTTCAAGATAAAGAGTTTTCAAGGAAGGTAAAAAAAGTAATTTTTGCAGGTACATCACATGTTGGAAGCCCACTGGCACAATTAATATTTTTAAAGACTAGTATTTTGAATTTTTTCACAACACCAAAAGTAGAGCTTATAAAGAGAGCGCTTTTACTTGCAAATTTTTTTAATGGTTATATTTTAGCCCCAAATTATAAATATTTAATTTTTGGTAAAAAATTTCCTCCTATTCCTGATTATGTAAAAAGAGTAAATTTTGTTGGAAGATTAGAGGTTAGTGTTGAGACTATTGATGATATTTTAAAATCAAATCCGATATATTTTACAGGACTATATTTTTTAAAGTATATTGTGGATAATATTTATCCTGAGAATTCAATTTTTTTAGAAAATGACGGAATGGTTCCAGTTTTTAGCGCAACTCAGGATAGTGATATTAATTTTATATTTTATGGTGCAAATCATGCAGACCTTGCAATGAGGCGTGATATAATAGAAAAGGCAGCTGAGTTCTTTGGTTTTATTGGGGAGGGAGTTTAATGGGAAAACTTTTAGTAGCAATAGTTTTAGTGCTATTAATAGCATTTAGCTGTACTTTAATAATTAAAACACCTTCTTTGCCTGGTAGTTTTTCATTAAAGAGTGCAATTAGTTTATTAGATAGCTTTGAATATCCGTTGGTAGAGGCAGGAAAGATAAATTCTTTGTATGGTGTGCAGCTAAATAGAGGAATGTATGGAGTATTTAAAAACTTTGATGGAATGTTTTACGTATTTAAATATGAAGATGAAAAACTTACTAAAAATGACTGGAATAGATTGATAAAGACATTTGGAAGTATTCTGAAAATTAATTATTTTAAATTTAGTTTATTTGATAGAGGTTATTTGCAAACAAAGTTTGAAGACCTTAATGTTATTACGTGGTGGAAAGGAAATTGGTTGTTTGTAATAACAGGGAATAATTCTAAAGAATTCTTTGAATATATTAATAAAGTTTATGGGATGATTCAATGATGGTAGTTGCAGGTGTTGATGAGGCAGGAAGAGGTCCATTGTTTGGCCCTGTTGTAGCAGCTGCAGTAGTTTTAAATGAAGAAATTGATGGACTAGATGATTCTAAAAAACTTACAAGCAGAAAACGTGAGAAGTTGTTTTTGGAAATAATTAAAAAAAGCTATTTTGCAATTTCGATTGCAACTGCTGATGAGATTGATAAATATAATATTTTGCATGCTACAGAAATTGCTATGAATAGGGCTTTAGAAAAATTAAAGAAAAAGGTAGATTTTGATATAGCATTTGTTGATGGAAAAAATTTAAATTTGAAATTTCCTTTTAAATGTATTGTGAAAGGCGATTCATTAGTAAAGGAAATTTCTGCTGCATCAATATTAGCTAAAGTAGTTAGAGATAGGATAATTGTTTCATATGCAAAAAAGTTTTCAAGTTATAAGCTAGAGAAGCATAAAGGCTATCCAACGCAACTTCATTTAAAATTAATTAAAGAACATGGGTTGACTCCCTTGCATAGATTGACTTATAAACCTGTTATGGAATTATTAAGTATAACTCAACTTGAAGAATGGTATAAAAGTGGTATGATAGATGAAGAAAGGTATGAAAAAATAATTAGCAAAATGGAGGTGCCTCTTTTTGGAATACAAGATACTAGATAAGGGATTTTTAAGGCTTGTGGATATGATGGGAGATGATTATGCAGCTGTTAAAGCTGCTCGTGTTTCTTATGGAAAAGGTATTAAGACACCTGAAAAAGATAGAAATCTTATATTTTATCTTATGGAGCATGGGCATGAAACACCATTTGAGCATATAGTTTTTACATTTCATGTAAAAGCGCCTATTTTTGTAGCAAGGCAATGGTTTAGGCATAGGATTGGATCTTTTAATGAAGCAAGCTTAAGGTATACAGAACTTAAGGATGAATTTTATATCCCAGATCATGTAAGAAAAAACGTAGTTGAAGATAAACAAAAAGCTATAAGAGTTGATGATGAACAGTTAAAACAAAAGGCTTTAGATTTAATAGAATCTTCAATAGAAAATTCATATAAAGTGTATAAAGAGCTTTTAGAAATGGGTGTAGCAAGAGAAATGGCAAGAATTGTTCTTCCAATGTCTTCGTATACACAATTTTATTGGACCGTTAATGCAAGAAGTTTGATGAACTTTTTAAATCTTAGAGCGGATTCTCATGCTCAGTGGGAAATACAGCAATATGCGTTGAATATTGCAAATATTTTTAGAGAAAAATGTCCTTGGACTTTTGAAGCATTTTTAAAGTTTGCGTATAAAGGTGATTTGCTAAAAGGGGGGGAATAATGAAATTAAAAGAGATTATAAATCTTTTAAATGCTAAACTAATTGTTGATAATGGAATAGAAAATATTGAAGTTGAAAAAGTTGCTGCATCTGATTTAATGAGTGATGTATTAGCATTTGGTGAGGAAGGTTCATTGCTTGTAACAGGGCTTGCAAGCCCTCAGTGCGTAAGAACTGCAAGTGTTGTAGGAATACCAGCGGTAATTATTGTCAGAAATAGAGAGATAATGCCTGAGACTATAAAAATAGCAGAATTAAACGGTATAAGTTTGATCCTTACAAAATATGGCATGTTTGAAACCTGTGGTATTTTATATAAGCATGGTCTTAAACCAATAAATAAATTTTAAAACAGTACTCAAGGGGGATGAGCAAATTGTTAATTGATGTTAAGCCATTATATTCTGAAATTAAAAATTCAATCATGGACCGCATGTCTAAGTTAAAAAAAGTACCAAAATTGGTTGCAGTAACTTATAAGCCAGATCCTTCAACAATAAGTTATTTGAAAAGTCAAGAGAAAGCGGCAAAAAGGTTTGGGCTAGATTACGAAATTTTTGAGGCTTCTAATTCAAGTGAAGTGTTAGAAAAATTGAGGAATTTATCTGAAGATAAAAGTGTTAATGGGATTTTTGTAACTCATCCTTTACCCGAATTAGATGAAATGTTGGTTTTTGAAAATCTGTCTCCTGAAAAAGATATTGAGGGAAGACATCCGTATAATCTTGGAATGTTAATGTATGGAAATGAGTTTTTTGCTCCATGTACTGCTGAAGCAGTAGTAAAGATTTTAGAAAATGTTACAGAAATTACGGGTAAAAATGTTGTAATTATTGGAAGAAGTACAACTGTTGGAAAACCTCTAGCAACAATGCTTTTAAGAAGAGATAGAAGTGCAACAGTGACTGTATGTCATACAAAAACAAAAAATCTTGCAGAAATTACTAGAAACGCTGATATTATTGTTGCAGCTGCTGGAAAAGCAGGACTTGTAACCAAAGAAATGGTAAACGCTGATTCAATTGTTATCGATGTTGGAATAAATGTAGTTGATGGGAAAATAGTAGGAGATGTGAAGGAAGAAGTATCTGAAATTGCAAAAGTTACACCTGTCCCAGGAGGTGTTGGTAGGATAACTACTGCATTATTAATGGAACATGTTGTAAAATCAGCAGAAAAAATGAATTTTTAAAATACAGGAGGTGTTTTTATGGCAAATATTGTTTATTCAGGTGTCCCTGATCCATCAGCAAGCACGGGTGGTGCAACAGCTGCTGCTCCAAGTGCTGCAGGTGGATTATTTCAAATGTTGTTTCTTTTATTGATCTTTTTTGTAATGATGTATTTTTTGGTAATTCTACCACAAAGAAAGCGTGAAAAAGAATTTAAAAAGATGATTTCTGAAATTAAGAGAGGAGATACAATTATAACCTCTGGTGGTATTGTTGGAAAAGTCATAGATGTAAAAAAAGACACTTTGAAAATAAAGACAAGTAATACTACCGAACTTGAAGTAGCAAAAGTATATATTTCAAAAGTTTTGAAAAATAAAAATAAAACAGAAGAAAATTCTAAATCTAGTCAAGAAGACAATAAAGAATAAGCCAGGGGAGGTAATGAGATGAAAGATAACAAAGTTAGGGGAATTATTACACTTATCGTTATCGCACTTGCTTTTCTTTCGCTGCTCTGGCCAACAAGTGAAGGATACAAGGGACTTGCAAGTCTTTTCAGTAGAATAAAACTTGGACTTGACATAAGTGGTGGAGCCAGAATTGAATATAAAGTAGATATTGATAAATCAGTTGAGAATCCTTCACAAGTAGCAGAAGATGTTTGGACCGTTTTAAGAAACAGACTTGATATGGCAAATTATACGGAAGCGGTTGTAAAACAAACATTTCGTGAGGAAAATACATTTATAATTGTAGAAATTCCTGGAGCTACTGATACAGCCCGTGCAGAACAATTGATAGGTTCTACAGGACTTCTTTGGTTTGGTCAAGTTATTGATTCTACAACATCAGATCCAAATATTGATCCAAATCTTATAAATGAAGCAAAAAGGGAAAAGGCAGAATGGCTACTTGATAGAGAGGGCAAAACTTGGTACTTGGTAAAAAAGGAAATAGCAAATATTTCTAATTTGAAACTTGTTTCTCCAAAAATAGTAGAAGCAATTCCACAAGTTGATAGAAATAATGTTGCAGGTTATGTTGTAACATTCAAATTGGATAAGCAGTATGCAGACGTTTTTAAAAGAATTACGGAAAAATTATATGTTCCAGAAGACTTAATTAACCAAGGTGGTGTAGCATACCAGCAAGCTTTGAAAAAAAGACTTGCGATAGTTTTGGATGATAGAGTGCAATTTGCTGGGTTTGTTACAGCAAAAATTACAGATGGAAGTGCTTTAATTAAAGGTAATTTTACACTTGATGAAGCAAAACAACTTGCTGCTATATTAAAAAGTGGTGCGTTGCCAGCAAGACTTGAAAAGGTTTCATCTGGATGGGTTGCACCTCTTTTAGGAGCAGATATTGTTTCAGCTTCTCTCAAGGCAGGTATAATTGGAATTATATTAGTTTTAATCTACATGATAATATTCTATGGAGTAATGGGAATTGTAGCTGATATTGCACTTTTATATAATACTTTCTTATTACTTGGAATTTTAGCTGCAACTGGTTCAATACTTACATTACCTGGAATTGCAGGTATCATTTTGACAATTGGTACTACTGTCGATGGAAATATAATTATTTATGAAAGAATTAAGGAAGAGATCAGAAGAGGAAGTTCTGTAAAAGCAGCAATTTCAACTGCATTTTCAAAATCATTTATAACTTTGTTTGATGCTAATTTAACTACAATTATAGCTGGTTTGTTCTTGTATTATTTTGGTACAGGAACAGTGAAAGGTTTTGCTATAACGTTAATTATTGGTGTTCTTGGTAGTTTGTTTGTTAACCTTGTTGTTTCAAGATTTTTCCTTGAATTATTCTCTGGAGCAATTAAAGTTAAAGGTGCTAGCAAGGGAGGTGCCAGGGCATGATTGATTTCGTTGGAAAAAGAAAAATATTTATAGTAATTTCACTAATTTTAGTAGTGGCATCTCTGATAAGTATTTTTACTAAAGGTTTTAACTTTGGTGTTGAATTTTTAGGTGGCTCGGAAATAATTTTAAAAGTAAATGCAGAAGTTAGTGAATCAGACGTTAGACAAATAATAAAGAACCTGGCACCTGAGTTTGAAAATGCCAGAATTACCCAAATAAAAAGCGTTGATGATCCAAAAGGAATTTCTAAGTTTTCAATTGTAGTTTCACCAAAAGATGAAAATGGAGAATTAAAAGTTTACACTGGAGAAGAAAAATCTGTACTTAGCCAAAAAATAGTTGAAGCATTTAAGAATAATAATTATACAGCAGAGGTAATTGGATTTAACGAAACAAGTGGTTATGCAGCGCAAGAGATTAAGAATCTTACTTGGAAAGCAATTGTATTTACATTACTTGCACTTTTAATTTACATAACTTTAAGATTCCAGTTTGTCTTTGGTGTAGGTGCAGTAGTTGCATTGATACATGATGTTATCATAACTTTAGGATTTTATTCATTCTTTAACTATGAATTAAATGTTGCGGCAGTGGCAGCCGTTTTAACCTTGATAGGTTATTCTTTAAACGATACTATAGTTGTTTACGATAGAATCAGGGAAAATTTAAGAAGATCACGTGGTAGTACTATTGAAACATTGGTGAATAATAGTATTAATCAAGTTATTAAGAGAACTATAAATACATCCTTGACAACTTTCATAGTAATATTTATACTATTGTTGTTCTCAGGAAATAGTATAAAACCATTCGCGTTTGGTATGACAATCGGTACTATAGTTGGAACATATTCATCCCTATATATAGCAAGCCCAATTGTGATAAGATGGATAAAAAAGTGAATAAAAAATAAGTTAAATTGAGGGCTTTTGGAGGCCCTCAACTTTATCTAAAGGGGTGAGATTTTGGCTTATTTTTTGATAACTGGAGCAATTTCAGTTGTTTTTATTTTGATTCTTGCTTTTAAAATCTTGGAAAAATCCTCAGGAAATGAGAGGACAACTCAGCTATCAGAGATTATTCAAAAGGGTGCAAAGTCCTTCCTACTGCAGGAATACAAAGTATTTTTTCCAGTTATTTTTGCTCTAGCTATATTTTTCTATTTTATAGTGGGTATTAAGGCAAGTATTGCCTTACTTATAGGTTCAGCCTTTTCTGTTTTGGCAGGTTATTTTGGAATGGCTATTGCTACAAGAGCAAATGCAAGAACTGCTTGGGCAGCAACCAAAAGTTTAGGTGAAGCTTTAAGTGTTTCATTTTCTGGTGGAGCCGTTATGGGATTAACTGTATCCACGCTTGGAATTTTAGGACTTTCTTTGACATATTATGTTACAAAAGATATTGAATTAATAAGTTATTATTCGTTAGGTGCATCATTTGTTGCATTGTTTGCAAGAGTTGGTGGTGGAATTTATACTAAAGCCGCTGATGTTGGAGCAGATATTGTTGGAAAAACTGAAGCGAATCTTCCAGAAGATGATCCTAGAAATCCAGCAGTTATTGCTGATAATGTTGGAGATAACGTTGGTGATGTTGCTGGAATGGGTGCTGATTTGTATGAGTCATATGTAGGATCAATTTTTTCTGCAATTGTTCTTGGAAGTTTATTTTTTGGAGAGAAAGGCTTTACTTCAGTTGTGTTTGTTGTAATTTTTGGATTATTATCTTCACTTGTTGGAATAGTTACAACTTTATTGAGGGCAAAAAAATCTGCTGATCCTGCTAAAACTTTGAGGTTTGGAACAATTTTTGCTGGCGTTTTAACACTTACAGCAACATTTGTATATAGTTATTTAGTAAATTGGTTGAATATCTTTTATGTGGTCTTTTTTGGAGTTTTTGTTGGATTATTAATAGGGTTGATTACTGAGTGGTATACTTCAGGAAAAAAGGTTGAAAATCTTGCAAAAACGTCAACTATGGGCCCTGCAAATGTAATAATTAGTGGAACTGCACTTGGAATGGAGTCAACATTTATTATAACTTTGTTAATAGCACTTGCAGTTGTACTGTCATATAAAATTTTAGGACTTTTTGGTGTTGCACTTTCAGGTGTTGGCATGCTTTCTACTTTAGGTATAAGTTTATCTGTGGATGCTTATGGGCCAATAGCGGATAATGCTGGTGGAATAGCACAAATGGCAGGATTGGATCCTAAAGTCAGGGATATTACAGATTCTCTTGATGCTGTTGGTAATACAACTGCAGCTATGGGTAAAGGCTTTGCAATTGGTTCAGCAGCACTTACTGCACTTGCGTTATTTGCTAACTTTAGCGCAATATCAAATGTTAGCTCAGTAGATTTGAGTAATCCATATCTATTTTTAGGTGCTTTAATTGGTGGAATGTTGCCATTCTTCTTTTCAGCGTTAACTATGCATGCTGTTGGTGATGCTGCAGATGATATGGTTGAGGAAATTAGACGTCAAATAAAAGAAATTCCTGGAATATTAAGTGGTGAATCTACACCAGATTATCAAAAATGTATACAAATTGCGACTAAAGGTGCATTAAAGAAAATGGTACTTCCTGCAGTATTAGCTATTCTTTCACCAACATTACTATATTTTCTTTTTGGTTCAATAGGTGTTGGTGGATTGTTGATTGGAGCTACAGTCTCAGGAGTTATGTTGGCGATATTCATGGCTAATTCTGGTGGAGCATGGGATAATGCAAAGAAATTTGTTGAAGAGGGACATTTTGGAGGTAAAGGTTCCTTTGCGCATAAAGCGACAGTGGTTGGAGATACAGTAGGAGATCCATATAAAGATACTTCAGGACCTTCGATTAATATACTGATAAAATTAATGGCTATTACATCAATAGTATTAATGACAATTGTAAGGGGGTAGTAATTATATGAGACGTGTAGGTGTATTATGTGTAGGAAATGATTCCCCAGGTATAAATGCAGCAATACGTTCAGCTGTAGTTAGAGGGTTAGACCTAAATATTGAAGTTATGGGAATAAAAGATGGATTTGAAGGGTTATTGAGAGATGATTTAGAAGTTTTATTGAGACCTAATGTATCAAACATATTACATCAAGGTGGAACTATGCTTGGAACATCACTATATGTTCCTGAGAAAAATGTGGAAAAAGTTAAGGAAAAAGTTGAACAGTATGGGATTTCATCCTTGCTTATTTTAGGAGGAAGACTTGGTGCAAAGGCAGCAATAAATTTGATGAAAATAGGAGTTCCCTCAGTTTTGGTACCCGCAACGATTGACAATGATTTAGCATTTACTGATTTTTCTATAGGCTTTTTCACTGCAGTTGAGCATGTTAAAAATGCATTGGATGTTCTTCATTCTACAGCTGAATCACATCATAGGGTTATGATAGTTGAGACAATGGGAAAACCTGGTGGCTGGATTGCTACAATTGGAGGACTTTCAGGTGGAGCTGATTATATAATTACTTCTGCTGAAAAACCAAACTTTGATGAACTGATTGAAATTATAAAGAGAAGATATGAAGGTAAAAAAAGATTTTCATTAATAGTAGTGGAATCTGGAGTTGAATTACCTGAAGAGATAAAGAAAGAGTGTGATGGATTTGAGAAGTTAAGTTCTTCAGAAATTATTGGAAAGTATATTGAAAAAAAATTAAAAGAAAAGTTTGGGATTGAATGGAGATATACTAATCTTGGTTATTTACAAAGAGGCGGATCTCCAGCAGCAATGGATAGAATTATCGCAACTCAGATGGCTGCACATGCAATAGAAATGATAAAAATGGGAAAAGTTTATCATGCAGTTGGTGTAAAAGGGTTTTCTATTACTGAAATTCCTTATTCAGAGACAATGTTAAATTACAGACCTGTAGATTATTATTTAAAGGAGTTAACCAAGTTATTTTATTAAGGTGATAATATGATTGTATTTATGACTGATTGGGGTTTATCTCATTATGTTGGAATTTGCAAAGGGGTTATGCGAAAAATTGCCAATGTAGAGGTAGTAGATCTAACTCATGATATTTCATCATTTAATGTGCGAGAGGCAATGTACATCCTCTCGCGCTCTTTTATTCATTTTCCAAAGGGAAGTATTTTCCTATGTGTGGTTGATTATGGTGTAGGAAGTTCTAGAAAGGCTATAGCAGCAAAAACTGAGAACTATTACTTTGTAGGACCGGATAATGGTGTATTTACACTTACCTTTGAAATTGAAAAACCAATAGAGATAAGAGAGCTTAATAATAAAGAATTTTATTATGGAGATTCTCAAACCTTTCATGGAAGAGATATTTTTTCTCCAGCTGCTGCATACATTCACCTAGGAAAATTTGAACAACTTGGAGATCAATTGTATAACTATGGAACTCTTCCATATATTAGACCAAAAAAATCTGGGAATAATATTCGAGGAGAAATTGCTTATATTGATAAATTTGGAAATATTGAAACAAATATTCCTTATGATTGGATTAAGGATTTTGAAAAAGTTACAATAGTTAAAAATAGAAAGAGAATAGAAATTCCCATAGCAAATTATTATTCTGAAGTTGAAAAAGGACAATTACTGATACATAATGATAGTACTGGATATGTTGAAATTGCTGCAAATCAATATAGAGCAAATGATATATTAAAATTCAATACTGGAGATTTATTGGAGTTGATATTATAGAATTAATAACTAATAATTTGGAAGTATTTTATACAAATAAGAAAATAATTGGCCCTATAAATATAAAATTCAAAACGAATGAATTAGTATTATTATTAGGCCATAACGGCAGTGGAAAAACAACATTTTTAAAAGCCCTTGCGGGTGTGGTAAATTTTAAAGGTGAAATAATATCTAGCGATGGTAAGCCATTTTATATGGCAACTGGTTATGTCTTTCAAAATCCTGAAACGCAAATTGTTGGCAGTACTGTTTGGGAAGATGTAATTTTTGGACTTGAAAATATAGGACTTGAAAGAGAAGAAATTGAAAAAAGAGCTTTAGAAACATTGAAAACTACCAGATTATTAGATTATAAAGATTTTGATCCATATAGTTTATCTGGAGGTCAGAAACAAAAGCTTGCAATTTCTTCTATTTTAGCAATGAGGCCAAAATTTTTGCTACTTGATGAGCCAACTGCAATGTTGGATAAGTACGATAGAATGATTATTAAAAGATTAGTTGAGCAATTAAAAAAAACTGGTATTGGTATAATACTTGCAACACATCATGTAGAGATTTTTAATGATATAGCTGATCGAGTAATTTTAATGAAAGATGGTCTTGTAAAATATGATGGAGAAGCATTAGAAAAAGTATTAGAAGAGTACTATGAAGAAGGTGGAGCAATATGGAGAAAATAAGAAAATTAATTGAGAATAATTCTGGAAATTCTATAGCCATTGTTGGTGAAAATAAAAGATATGTTAATGATAAAGTAAAGCAAGCAGTTTTAGATGTTACTAATTATAATATACAAAGATATTTAATGATTGATGAAAATAATATTAAGATAGATCAAGTTAGAAATATTCAAGAGTTTTTATCATTTTCATCTGATAAAGGAAAAAAGATTGTAGTTATTTTTAATGCAGAAAAAATGCTTCCAGAAGCTGAAAATGCTTTGTTAAAAACATTAGAAGAACCACCTTCATATTCACTTATAGTTCTTACAACTACTAATTGGAAAGCATTATATCCAACTATTAGAAGTAGATTGCAAAAGTATTATGTAAGTGTTCCAAAAGATATTTTATTAGGATTACAGGATTTTATATTAAAAAAACTAGCAATTGAGTTTCCAGACAAAGTAGATGAAATAAAGGCAAATAATTTGAAAATCGTTGAAATTGAAAATTTTGAAGTAAGTCCTAGTTATTGCTATTCACTTTACTTAAAAGTGAAAGAAAGCTTGGAAGATGCTAAGAAGATTAATAATTTTGTTGCTAGTTTATCAAGTATAAAAGATTTTAATTTTTTAAAAGTATTATCTAAAATAGCCCTCTGGATATGTGAGGAGTTTAGTTGTGATTATAAATTTGCAAAGGTGTTATCTTCAATATTATCTTCAAAAGTTGCAAATTATAATTATGAACTTACGTATTACTTTATATTGTTGAGCTTAAATGATGCTATAAAGCAAGAATGAAAATTTTTAAGAATAATGAAGGTTAATATTTCTTTCATTATTTTAAATAGTGATATATAATAAGAGTAGAAATAAAAATAAAGGAGGAGTTGGACTTGTTAGAATCACTAATGGCTTTTTTTCAAAGTACGGCGTTTATGAATTTATCTATTGGTAATTTAGTTATGTTTGCTGTTGCTGGCGTTTTAATATACATAGCAATAGCAAAAGATGCTGAACCATTGTTATTAATACCTATAGCTTTTGGAATTATTCTTGCAAATGTACCTCCAGATGTGACTGGAATTTTAAATCCTCCTACAGAAACTTCACCTGGTGGTGTGCTCTGGTATTTGCAACAGGGCTTGGTCCTCGGAATTTACCCTCCATTGATATTTTTAGGTATAGGTGCTTTAACTGACTTTTCATTTATGCTATCTTATCCGATTACAATTTTCCTTGGTGGGGCGGCACAGATGGGGATATTTATAACATTCCTTTTAGCTAGGTTTTTCGGATTTACTTTAAAGCAAGCTGCTTCGATAGGGATTATTGGAGGGGCAGATGGACCTACATCAATATATATTACTTCTAAGTTTGCACCAGAACTATTATCAATAATTGCAATTTCAGCATATTCATATATAGCACTAATTCCTGTCTTACAACCTATGGTTTCAAAATTGCTTACAACCAAGGAAGAAAGAAAAATAAGAATGAAACCACCTAGAAAAGTAACAAAAACTGAAAGAGTATTATTTCCAATTATAACGACTATAATAGTTGCTTTGATAATTCCAAAATCATTGCCATTGATAGGAATGCTTATGTTTGGAAATCTTTTAAGAGAGGCTGGAGTTGTTAAGAGATTAGTAGAAGCTGCAAGTAGGTATATTTTAGATACAGTAACAATTTTATTGTGTGTTTCGGTTGGTGCATCTGCAAGAGCAGATATTTTCTTAACGCCTAAATCTCTTTTAGTCTTTGGGATGGGAGCAGTTGCATTTGTTACTGCTATAACTTTTGGGATTTTATTTGCAAAGTTAATGAACTTATTCTTAAAAGATAAAATAAATCCTTTGATTGGTGCAGCGGGAGTATCCGCGGTTCCAGATTCTGCAAGGGTTGCACAAAGGGTTGCACAAGAAGAAGATCCAACAAACTTTATTTTAATGCATGCAATGAGCCCAAATGTTGCTGGTGTTATTGGTTCAGCTGTTGCCGCAGGAATATTCTTATCATTAATTAAGTGAGGTGGTTTTAGATGGCAAAAAGAAGCTTTAGAGTAGATATAAATTATGATTGGTGTAAAAGCTGTGGAATTTGTTATCATATGTGCCCAACAAAAACTATCAAGGAGGGAGAACTTAAAAGACCGGTAGTTGAAGATCATTCAACCTGTATTGGCTGTCTTATATGTGAAAATTTGTGTCCAGATTTTGCTATAAATATTGTAGATATAACTGAAAAAGTAGGTGAAAAAAATGGGTAAACTTGTTTTCTGGCAGGGAAACGAAGCTGCAGCCTATGGGGCTTTAAAGGCAGGATGTAGATTTTACGCAGGATATCCTATAACTCCATCTTCAGAAATTGCAGAAACTATGGCAAGAGAGCTTCCAAAAGTAAATGGTGTTTTTATACAAATGGAAGATGAAATTGGAAGTGCTGCTGCTATAATAGGTGCCTCTCTTGCTGGTGTAAAATCAATGACTGCAACAAGTGGACCGGGTTTTAGCTTAATGCAAGAAGCATTAGGATACGCAGTAATGACTGAAACGCCTTGCGTATTTGTAAATGTAATGAGGGGTGGGCCTTCAACAGGTTTACCAACTAAACCCGCTCAAGGCGATATAATGCAGGCAAGATGGGGAACTCACGGGGATCATGCCATAATAGCTTTGTATCCTTCAACTGTTGAAGAGGTATATAGATATATGATAGAAGCATTTAATTTAGCTGAAATATATAGAACTCCAGTAGTATTTTTAATGGATGAAACACTTGGTCATATGAGGGAAGCTTTTGAGTTGCCTGATTTAAAGAATGTTGAAATTGTAAATAGAATTTCTGAAAAAGATCTAGAGGAAGAAGAAATATTTGTCCCATATGTTGAAAGTGAATATGCAGAGCCAAAACCAACTGCGTTAGTTGAGATGGGAAAGACAAGATTCCATGTTTCTGGTCTCGTACACGATGAATCTGGTTTTCCAAATGCGGCATATGATACAGCAGAAAAGCTTATTAAAAGATTATCTAACAAAATAAAATTACATATTGATGAAATCTCAATATATGATGAATATTTAACAGAAGATGCAGAAGTTTTGGTAATTGCATATGGAATAGTTGCAAGAAGCGCAAAAGAAGCCGTGAAAATTGCAAGAAATGATAAAATGAGGGTAGGGTTGTTTAAACCAATAACAATATGGCCACTTCCAGTTCACGAACTTAGAAAAAGACTTTCAAAAGTCGAGGCAGTAATAATTCCAGAAATGAATTTGGGGCAATATGGAAGGGAAATTTTAAGGTTGGTAAAACCAGGAACGAAAGTTAAATTTATTAATAAAGTAGGTGGAGAATTAATTACCCCTGAAGAAATACTTGATGGAATTAATGAAATTCTAACAGAAGGATATGATTACTAGCAGTTAAACAAAAGTAATTAAAAAAATGGCTTTGGGTAAACCCCAAAGCCATTTTTTATAGTAAGAAGTTTTAGTCAAGCATTGGCATTCTTAAATTATGTTTTTTAGCAGTTTCGATTGCAATTTCATAGCCGGCATCAGCATGTCTTACAACACCCAAACCAACATCATTTGTCAAGACTCTTTCAAGTTTTTTGTGTGCAAGGTCTGTTCCATCTGCAACTATAACCATACCTGCGTGTAAGGAATAACCAATACCAACACCTCCACCGTGATGGAATGATACCCATGTTGCACCGCTTGCTACATTTAACATTGCATTTAGGATTGGCCAATCTGCAATTGCATCACTTCCATCTTTCATAGCCTCAGTTTCTCTATATGGACTTGCTACTGAGCCAGTATCATGGTGATCTCTTCCAATAACAATTGGTGCTTCTAATTCACCTTTTTTGACCATTTCATTAATTGCAAGTCCAAATTCTGCACGTTCTCCTTGACCAAGCCAGCAAATTCTTGCAGGTAGCCCTTGCCATTTTACTTTCTTTTGTGCAAGTTCTATCCATTTTCTTAGATGGTCATCATATGGGAATAGCTCGAGCACTTTCTTATCAGTTTTGTAAATATCTTCAGGATTTCCTGACAGAGCTGCCCATCTAAATGGTCCTTTTCCTTCGGCAAACAAATCTCTAATATATTCGGGTACATATCCTGGGATATTAAATGCATCTTTTACACCATGATCATATGCAAGTCTTCTAATATTATTACCGTACTCAAATACTTTTGCACCTTGTTTTTGCATTTCAAGGATTGCGTTAATGTGCTTTACAACGCTCTCATAAACTAATTCTAAGTATTTCTGAGGATTTTCTTTTCTCAATTTTAATGCTTCATCAAATGACATTCCAGCTGGAACGTATCCAGTTAGTGGATCATGCGCTGCAGTTTGGTCAGTAACTATATCAGGGATTATTCCTCTTTTGACAAGTTCAGGATGAACTTCTGCTGCATTTGCAAGAAGACCAACTGATAATGGTCTTTCTTCTTTAACTGCTTTTTGAACCATTTCGAGTGCTTCGTCTAAGTTGTCCGTCCAAGTATCTAGATATCCAGTATTAAGTCTTCTTTCAATCATTCTTTTGTCTATTTCAACAGCGAGTACAACACCATCATTTAATGTTACTGCAAGAGGTTGAGCTCCACCCATTTCGCCAAGTCCAGCAGTAAGTACCCATTTTCCTTTTAAAGTTTCACCAAAATATTTTTTAGCGACTGCATAAAAAGTTTCATATGTTCCCTGCAAAATACCTTGAGTTCCTATATATATCCAACTTCCAGCAGTCATTTGACCATACATAATAAGGCCTCTTTCTTCTAACTCTCTGAAATATTCCCAATTTGCCCATTTTGGTACCAAGTTTGAGTTTGCAATCAAGACACGAGGAGCCCATTCACTTGTTTTAAATACTGCAACAGGCTTTCCACTTTGTACAAGTAATGTTTCATCCATTTCCAAAGTTTTTAGTGTTTCCACTATTTTATCAAAGCATTGCCAGTTTCTTGCAGCTCTACCGGTCCCACCATACACGATTAAATTTGCTGGATCTCTTGCAACTTCTGGATCAAGGTTGTTCATAAGCATTCTCATTGGAGCTTCCGTTTGCCAACTTTTACACGATAATGTTGTCCCCCTAGGTGCTCTAATAATTCTTTCCATAGTTTTTCCCCCTTTTCTTTTATGAATTTGCAATTAAATAGGCATAGACCTTGGTATCTTCAATTAAGTTTTTAATTACGACATATTCATTAGGCTGATGGGCAGTTTCATCAATAGTAGCCCACACAGCAGCTGGTAAACCTTCATTTCTTAAAATTGCAGCACAAGTTCCACCACCAATTCCACCTACTCTTGGTGTTATATTTCTCATTTCTTTAATTGCATTTATTAATTTAACTACTATTTCTGAATTTTTATCAGTAGGAGGAGCCGCTTGTTCAAATTGGAGTTTTTCAATTTGGATTTTTACTCCATTTTCTTTTTCAAATTTTTTACCTAAACTTACAATGTTTTTAAAAATTTCCTCTAAGTTATATTGTGGTAATATCCTACAATCAAAATAGAAAATATCTGTACCAGGAATGGTATTTACATTTTCAACGTTGGATTCTTTTTTTGTGGGTTCAAATGAACTTTTTGGATAATCAAAAAGTAAATCTTCTTTGTTATAATTTGAATTTAAATATTCATCTAAAATTGTTAAAAATTTTGCTCCGTATCTGTGAGCATTTTTAGCAATATCAGGCCTTGAAGCATGAGCTTGTTTTCCGGAAACAATTACTTTAAACCAAAGTATTGATTTTTCAGCTATTTCAATAAATGAACCGTCAGGTTCCCCTGAATCAGGCACAATGAACAAATCATTTTTACTAAAGAGATTTTGTTTAACAAGATATTTAATACCATAATCAGAACCAGTTTCTTCATCAGAAACAAAAGCTAAAGCAATATTATCTTTTGGACGAATACCTAGATCCATTATTGTCTTCAAACCAAATAAAGATGCAATTAAAGAAGAACCATTATCTTCCGCGCCTCGCCCGTAAATTTTTCCATCTTTCTCTACAGGTGTAAAAGGATCATTTTTCCACAAACTTAAATCTCCAGCTGGTACTTTGTCCATATGTGTAATTATCCAAATTGTTCTTTTTCCAACTGTTCCATTATATCTTGCAACGATATTTGGCCTGAATCCATACGGAACAATATCATCTTTAGCATCATACCTTTCAATTGAATCAAAACCCCAGTCTTTTATTAAACTTTGAAGCCATTCAGCCATTTCTTTTTCACCTGGGCCTCCAGATCTTGGGTTCACTGAGTTGATTGAAATAAACTTTTTCATCGAATTTTTAATGTCTTCTTGAATTTCTTCAACTCTTTTGATAATCTTTTCTTTCATTGTTTTTCCCCCTTTTCATTTATTCTTTTATATGCTTCGTGTGCAATTAAAGCTGTCATTCCCCAGATAATATGATCATTATATTCAAAAAACATAACTTTGTATTTTCCACTTCTCCATTTATAATCCTTTCCATTTGGAATTAGATGAAATGAGAAAGAACTAGGAGGAATGATTTTTACTTTTAAGTCATATGTATACTTAGGTGATTTAAAAATTTCAATTGGCACTTCAATAGTTTTTTCGACTTCATATTTGTTTATATTTAAATTAGAGCTTTCTAAAATACCAATAAAGGGATGTATAATAATATTAAATGGAGTATAAACTGGAGGAAGATTTGAAATTATATTTGGTCGTACACCAATTTCTTCTACTGTTTCTCTTATTGCAGCACTTTTTGGGGTTTCTCCATATTCTATTTTCCCGCCAGGAAAAGCAATTTCCCCTGGTTGTACTCTAAGTAAATTTGATCTAATTTCTAATAAAAAATATTTTTTGTTAACTATAGGAACTACAACAGCATATTCTTCTGCACCTATAAACATTATTTGTCACCTCAGTTAGAAATTTACAGAAGATGAGTTTAAATGATTTTTGTAAATGCTGTACCAAGAATCACTTGGCATGTCATTTGTTGATAATGCATAAATATTTTTTCCAATTATAAATAGATTTCCAATATTGTCCATTACCAGAAACTTTGAGTTTTCAAAGAAGTTATTGTAGACTATATTATAATTTTTTAAATCAATTACATACAATTTACTACCGCTTGTTAAAACATATAGAAATTTATTTCCAATAATACCATCTTGAATATTATCATCAAGTGATAATATCAAGTTATCATTTTTGTATATATTATTTTCTTTAAATGTATATCTATTATTTAGTATGTCGAGCAATATGAAAGAATTTTCTGGGGGGATTTGAGGGTTTTCTAATGAAAAAGCTAAGTTTTTGACATTTCCAACAAACCTATCTTTTTTATTGTTTTTCCATAAATATCCCATACCATCTACAATGTAAACACTTCCTGATAATGAAACAAAAGGACCTGAAATGGGCCATTTTCCAACTTCATATTGGTTCAAAATTTTCCCATCTTTAATTTCATATAAGATTCCATCGTCAGATACCACATAAATTATTTGACCATCGAAAGCAGCTCCTAAAGTTAAATCAGAGTCAAGTTCTACTTTCCATATTAGATTTCCATTAAAATCAAATTGGTATAAATAATCATCCCAACAAGTAATTAATAGCCCATCATTATTTAGAGTAAGATGTCCAGTAACAATGAAAGGTAAAGTATAATTCCATGTAGTTTTCCCATCTTCGATTTTGAATATTTTCCCATTTGTCGCGGCAACGAAGAGAGTTCCATCTTTGGCAACGGGTTTTGATGTTATCTCTTGATCAAGGTTTATTTGCCATAGGAGCTTAACTTTATTAGTTGTAAAATTAATTTCATGATTTACATTAATAAAAGCAATTATTTTGAATGGATAAGTTGTAACATTAAAATCTTTTGTAATTAGGTAATTGCCTACTATTATATTTTCGCCATCGGTAATTATTTTATTGCCATTAACATTTTTGGAGAATATTAGTTTATTATTTTCATCGTAAAACTGTAATAAGTTATTTTTTAAAATAACATGATAACCGTTGTATACATAATCATCAGCTATATTGAATTTTTTTATGAATTTTGGAAATTTAGGATTTTCAATATCAAAAATTGATAAATCTGAAGAAGAAAAAACTGCAAGTTTTCCATTTATAATTCTAATTTTATGTATTTTTCCATTATTAGGGCTGAGCGACCATACAATTTTTCCGTTATCTAAAGCAACAACATTTCCCATATTTATACCAAATATAACGTTTTTATAAACAAAAGGATATTCAAGATTCGAAATGATTCTTATTAATTCAAGTTTTCCATTTTCAAATTTATATAATCTATTGTTAGATAAAAAATAACCTTCTCCAATGTAGATTGGAGATTCTATATAAATTTCTTTTTTTGTAAAAATATCAACTATAGAATCATTATAAATTGCATAAATTTTGTTGTCTAAAAAGCAAATATCTTTAAATTTTCCATCCAATATTTTATCCGTTGATTTATAAATCCCATCATCAGTAAGAAAATAAATTTGAGAAAATAAAAGTATTGTAAGAAAAACAAATAGTATAGATAATAGCTTTTTCATTTTACACACCTTTCATATTTTCAAGTTGTAAAAGTAAAAATTTAAGATATTTTGTTTCAAGAATATTTAATACATAAGGGTGATCATATGGTTGATCTCCACGAAAGAGCACTCTTGCTAATTTTCCAGCATCAACTGCTGCTGAAAATATAATATTTTTAAAATCTTCTTCTGTTATTACTTGAGTACAGGATGATGTTGCAAGTAGTCCATTATTTTTAAGTATTTTCATAGCTCTTAAATTTATCTCTTTATAACCTCTTTTTGCATTAGCTTTGCTATTCGCATTTTTTGCAAAAGCTGGTGGATCAATTGAGATAATATCAAATATTTTTGAATTGTTGTCATAAGATTTTAAAATGTCAAAGGCATTTCCGATTATAGTGTCGTAATTTTTAAAATTGTTTTTCTTAGCAGTAATATTTACCACTTCAATTGCTCTTTCAGAATAATCTAAAAACGTTACATGTTTTGCACCAAACTTTAGCATATGCATTCCAAAATTTCCAGTATAACAAAATGCGTCTAGGCATATGGCATCTTTTGAATAATTTTTTAGTGATAATGCATTGAATCTTTGATCTAAAAATGCCCCAGTTTTTTGTCCTAAAGTATCAGCAAAGAATAAAATATCATTTACTTTATAAGGTATTAATTCAGGCCCTGATTTATAGATCCAACCAACATGTTTTTGAAGTCCTTCTTTTACTCTTGATGTACTTTCTGATTTTTCAAATATTCCTTTTGGTGAAAAAGTATTTATCAAAATATCTAAAATTTCGTTTTTAAACTTTTCCATTCCAAGAGTGTTAATTTCAATTACTATATAATCTCCAAATTTGTCTGCTATGATTCCAGGTAAATTATCGGCTTCTGAAAAAATTATTCTAAAGCTTTTTTCTTTGGGATTTCTCCTAAATAATGCTTCTTTTATTCTTTTTTCAAAAAAACTTTTGTCTATTTCTTCATTTAATCTTGTTAAGATTCTAACCCTTATTTTAGAGTTAAAATTAATGTAACCTTTACCAACAAAATGCTTTTCATGGTTAAAGACACTAACAACCTCACCATTTTGAGGTGTTCCATCAATGTGTTCGATTTCATTTTCATAAATCCATGGATGTCCATTTTTAACTCTATTTTTAATGTTTTTCTTTAAATAAACTTTCATTATTACCCTCCAAATAAACCAGATTCATCAAAGAACCATTTATAAGCTTTTATAATTTTCTCTTTAGTATAATTTCCAGGTGTAACTTTTACATGAGAAGAATTTTTAACTCTTTCTGCCCATTTTTCAATTTCATTTTCACTAAATTCAAAATTTAATTTGATTTCTAGTTTTTTAAGAAAATCAAGGGTATTTCCCATGATTGCTTTAATCTCTTCGGCTTTATTTGAGCCTGAGTTTTCGATTTCAAAAGGTAGAAAAACTGCTGTGGCAAGACCATGTTTAATATTTTTGTCAGTTGTAAGAGAGTATCCCAATGAATGTGCTATTGTTGTTCCAGTAACACTTATAGCTACCCCTGCATACATTGATGCAAGCATTAAATTTTTTCTTAATGAATAGTCAGAAAGATTGTTAACGAGTTTTGGTAAATCTTGAGAAATGATTTCAATTGCTTTGAATGCATAAAGGTCGGAGAAAGAATTTGACTTCAGAGAAAGTGCAGACTCAATTGCATGTGACAAGGCGTCAAGACCCGTAGAAATTGTAAGTTCTTTTGACATGGTTAAAGTATATTTAGGCTCAAGAATTGACAATGTAGGGAATACTATTTCATGTTTAAATCCTTTTTTTACGTTATTGATAGTTAGTACAGAATATTGTGTTACCTCACTTCCTGTACCCGAGGTTGTTGGAATACAAATTATTTTAGATGCAGTTTTGTATTTATCTTGATCATAAAGATCCTCAATTGAAATATCGTTTTTACACAAGACAGCAATAGCCTTGGCGGTGTCCATTGGGCTACCGCCGCCAAGACCAACAATTACATCCCAATTTTTACCAAATTTCCTTATAATTTCTTCTATCATCTCTTTAGGAGGGTTTTCAAGTGTTTCGTCAAAAATTTCATATTTTTTGTTCAATTTTTCTAAGATATTTGTTAATTCCTCAAGACTTCCATTTTTTTTAGAGCTTTTTCCTGTTATTATTAAAAAGCTTTCACCTAACTTTTTTATTTCATCTATTGATTCATTGTAGTTGTCTTCGAAGAAAACCTTTGTTGGAAGAAAGAATCTCAATATTATCACTCCTCAAAATTGTATTTAAATACTGGTTTTCTTGAAGCACTTACATCGTCAAGACGTCTTACAGGAGTGTTATATGGTGCACCTTTTATGAGTTCAGGATTTTCACGTGCTTCGTTAAATATTTTTTCAAGTATTTGAGCAAATTTATCTAATGTATCTTTACTTTCAGTTTCAGTAGGTTCAATCATAAAGTCTTCATGGACAATTAATGGGAAATACATCGTTGGAGCGTGGATTCCGTAGTCTAATAATCTTTTAGCAATATCTAATGCTTTCACACCGGTCTCTTTTGTTAATTTTTCACACGTAGATACAAATTCGTGCATACATATACCTGGATATGCAATATCCATTATTTTGCTTACTTTAACTCTCAAATAGTTGGCGTTTAAAACAGCCATTTCTCCAACCCTTTTTAATCCATCTTTTCCCATTGTTTTAATATATGTATATGCTCTAACCATGACCGAGAAATTTCCAAAATAGCTTCTTATAAATCCTATGCTTTCAGGTTTATTATAATTTAATGTGTATTTATCTTCAGTTTTAACTATTTCTGGAATTGGTAAGAACTTAGCAAGGTGTTTTTTTACACCAACTGGTCCGCTTCCAGGTCCTCCCATTCCGTGAGGAGTGCTAAATGTTTTATGAAGATTTAGGTGGACAATATCGAATCCCATATCTCCAGGTCTTGTTCTTCCCAAAATTGCATTTAAATTTGCTCCATCATAATAGAGAAGAGCACCTTTTTCGTGTGCCATTTGTGCAATTTTTAATATATCTTTTTCAAATAATCCAAGAGTATTTGGGTTTGTAAGCATGATTACTGCAACAGTCTCATCTAAAACTTTTTCAAGTTCATTTAAGTCAACTCTTCCATCTGGTCCTGATTTTAGTTCAATTACATCAAATCCAGCCATTCTAGCTGAAGCTGGGTTTGTTCCATGAGCACTGTCAGGTACAATTACCTTTGTTCTTTTGGTATCACCACGACTTAAGTGATAGGCTCTTGATATTAACATTCCAGTTAACTCACCATGAGCACCTGCAGATGGTATTAACGTCATATCATCCATTCCAGTAATCTCACAGAGCATTTCTTTGAGATCATACATTAACTTTAAAGCACCTTGAACAGTTTCATGAGGCTGAAATGGATGAATCATACTAAATTCTTCAAATGAAGCTACTTTCTCATTTACTTTTGGATTGTATTTCATTGTACATGAACCAAGTGGGTAAAAACCAACGTCAACTGAATAATTTTTTGTAGAAAGATTGGTATAATGTCTTACAACGTCAACTTCGCTAACTTGAGGAAGTCTTGGCAAAGATTTTCTTAAAAGATGTTCTGGGAGATTTATTTCGAAATCTTTTATATTGTTGTCAGGTAACTGAAAACCTATTCTTCCTTCTTTGGAGATTTCAAAAATTGTCATTTATTTCCCTCCAATCTTATTAAAAATGTTTTAATAGCTCATCAATGCTTTCTTTTGTGTTTACTTCAGTACAGCATGCAAGAGCAGAATTTTTAAAGTTTGGCATTGCCTTTTCTAATGGCAGAGGACCAAGAATTCCTTCATTGGCCATTGTTTTCCATTTCTCATAATAGTTTTCTCCTGCATTAAATACAAATTCGTTAAAGAAAGGTCCATTAAATGTCAAATTGTAACCTTTTTCAACTAATTTTTCTGCAAGATAATGAGTAGCGTTATAAGACATTCTTGCTACTTTTCTAAGTCCTTCAGGTCCTATAACAGACATATAAATTGCATTTTTAAGAGCCATTAATGCATGATTGGAACAAATGTTTGAAGTTGCTTTAGCTCTTCTAATATGTTGTTCTCTGGTTTGTAAAATCATAACGTAACCTTTTTTTCCATCAACGTCTTTTGTTTCGCCAATTATTCTTCCAGGCATCTTTCTTACGTGTTTTGCTAAAGTTGTGAAGAAACCTATTCCAGGTCCGCCGTAATTTGGTGTTATTCCAAGAGATTGACCTTCACCAACAACAATGTCAGCACCAAATTTACCAGGAGCTTCCAAGATTGAAAGCGCTATTGGTTCACTTACTACTATATAAACCACATTGTCTGGAAGTATTTCTTTAATCTGTTTTAAATCTTCTACAATTCCAAAAAAGTTAGGATAACCAACTACAACAGCCGAGGTGTTATCGTCAATCTTAGATTTTAGATCTTCTAGATCTATTGTTCCACTTTCGGTCCATTTAACAGTTTCAATTTCAATATTTTGGGGAGTACAATATGTTTTGCTTGTAGCCAAAAATTCAGGGTTTATAGAACCAGCGGCAAGAATTTTTGTTTTATTATTAATTCTAACAGCCATTAACATTGCTTCAGCAAGGGCAGTTGCTCCGTCATACATTGAAGAATTTGCTACATCCATTCCAGTAAGTTCACACATCATTGTTTGATATTCAAATAAAGCTTGCAAGGTTCCTTGGGATACTTCAGCTTGATAAGGTGTATATGCAGTAACGAAATTTTGGTTATTGGATAATGTTTCAACTACAGTTGGAATGTAATGAAAATATATTCCAGCACCTGCAAAAACCTTTTCTGGTTCAAAGACTTTGTTGAGTTTACTTAATGATTTAATTTCTTTTAAAACTGAAAATTCATCTTTTCCGTTTTCAAGATTGTATTCTTCAATTGTTTTTGGAACATCCATATATAAATCTTCTATAGAATTAATACCTATTTCTTTTAACATTTCTTTTATTTCTTCTTCAGTATGTGGAATATATCTATGCATATTCACTCATCCTTTCTTTTATTATTTTTTCTTTTTTGATCTTACACTTCCCCTATAAAATGGCATTTTAACTATTTCAGCTTTAACCAATTTGTTTCTAATTTCTATTTCAATTGTATCTCCTGACTTATAACCAGTTTCTATTAATGCCATACCAATTGATTCATTTAACGTAGGTGAAAAGGTGCCACTTGTAACTATACCAATTTCCTTTCCATCTTTGAAAACCTTGTAACCGTGTCTTGCTATTCCCTTATCTATTAATTTGAAACCTTTTAATCTTCTTTTTAAACCTTCTTCAAGTTGCTTTTCTAAAGCAGCTTTTCCGACAAATTCTTTGTCAAATTTTACGGCCCATTTTATACCTGCTTCTAGTGGTGTTACTGTTTCATCCATGTCATTGCCATATAGTAGTAGTGAAGCTTCAAGCCTCAAAGTATCTCTTGCGCCAAGTCCTGCGGGTTTAACACCTAAATTAAGTAATTCTTCCCATATTTTTACTATTCCATCTTTATCAGTAGTATAAATTTCAAAACCATCTTCTCCTGTATAACCTGTTCTAGATATTAAAGCTTTAACATCTTTTACTTTTCCAAAAGCAAATGTATAGTATCCTATACTTTCTAAATCTATATCAGTCAATTTTTGCAAAGTCTTTTGTGCATTTGGGCCTTGTATTGCTATAAGCGCATAGTCATCTGATTTATTTTCTAACTTGATATCAAAGTTTAATGCTACTTTTTTCATCCATTCAAAGTCTTTTTCAATATTTGCAGCATTTATAACAAGGAAAGCTTTTTCGTCTGAGATTTTATAAGCAAGCAAATCGTCTATGAAGCCTCCATTTTCATTACACATCGCTGTATAAACAATTTCACCATTTGAGAGATTTTTAAAATCATTGGTAATTAAATAATTAACAAAATTAGTTGAATCTTTTCCTTCAACTGATACTTGTCCCATGTGAGAAACATCAAACATACCAACATCTTTTCTTACAGCAATTACTTCATCTTTAATCCCAGTATATTGAATAGGCATTTGAAAACCTGCAAAATCAACCATCTTGGCCCCTAACTTTACATGCTGCTCATACAATGGTGTATATTTCATATATAATTCCTCCTTTTTAAAAGAATTAAGCAAATTATTTGCTTCATCAAAAAGATCTTTAGGTACATAAATTTCAAAAAAAGAAGTTGAACCAAAGTAAGCTTTGGGAAATGGTTCATCAACTGATTTTATGACACAATCGATATTGTTTGTTTTTAGCATTCCTTCAATTAACTTTGCGTTTATTTCTCCATCAACTTCTAAAAGTTTTTTCCACACAATTTCATCTCCATTCATATTCTAACACCAGAATTTAAACTGTTAAAATTCAGTTATGAACAATAAAATGCAATTATTAAAAATATTTATGTTCATTCTTTGTCGTGTTAATTTATGTTAATTCTCCCAAAACCTTTTTGGAACTATACTTAGATGGGAATTATCTTTTTTATAACGCCCAACTTTTGCGCAAGGTTTTCCATTAACCTCAACTATATCTGCTGTTACATCAATCTTTTTCTTTAATAATTTTGAGCCAACACCATATACATCGGCAGGAACTTGTAACTTTTCAAAAAGTCTTATTTTTTCTTCGTCAAAACCACCAGAAACTACAATTTTCAAATCCTTTAGTCCAACTTTATCAAATTCTTGTCTTGCACGCCAGACAAGTTCTGGGCAAACCCCAAAAGAACTTTCATCTTTTGGAACTACGGATTTATCTCTTAAATTTCCTGAAGTATCAAATCTTACACCCCAAATTTTATTTTTACCTTCTCCAATAATGATAGATGGATCTGTCTGACCTAAAATGAATTTTTTCCCCGTGACATATTCATAAAAGCTTTTTACTACTTTAAAAGTTGTGTTTATTACATCGTTGTCCCAATCTACTAGGAAAATTCTATTTACATGTTCTGGCATATATTTATCAAAAGCAATTGATGCAATATCTGTTTGTCCGTTATAAGCGGCAATTAAGGCGTGAGGGATTGTTCCCATAGATTCAATACCCCAATAGTCAGCATTTGCATCTGTAGAAACACCGAAAGCTCCAGCTTTTAGTGCAGCATAGCCATCAGTGGCTTGAACCCAGTAATGGTCAAAGCGTGCACTAAAAAATAGGATTGGCTTTCCATTAGCAGCATTTACGACTCTTTTTACTGCGGTTGCTGTACTTGAAGCTCTTGCAATAACACCTAGCAATACAGTTTCAAGATAGCCAAAATATGTAGGATCACCTTCTATTGTTAAAATAGGCGTCCCTTCTTTCACATCATCTCCATCATATGCTGCTCTTACTTCAATTTCATCCCACTTATCTACCCAGAGATCGTTTAGTTTTAATCTAAGCTGCCATTTGTTTTCAGTTAATTTAACTATTTCATTTATATCTCCTTCAATACTAAGACTTTGCATCTTTTTATCTATTTCAAGCATTTTTGAGAATAATTCTCTTGCTTTATCTTCATCTTTATAGTATCCAGTACAGAACTTTAATATTGCAAGTGCTTCATCAATACCACATATAGTTGCATCTTGGCGTGGAAAGAATTGGTAGTAAACTCTTGGATGGTGGTTATCTTGTTTTAAAATTTCAACATACCTTGTAAAATACTTATCAGAATAATATCCCATTCTTATTTTATCAATTGGTAATTTAAATACCTTTGGATGAAGTCTAGTCATAATCTTCCTCCTTTTTTATATCCTATTTTTTCTTATGTCTTTATAAAGTAATGGAATTAATAAAGTTAAAAGTATTGAGAGTATAGAAAACCAATCACCGAATTTTTGATAAAATGTTCTTGTGTTTTTTACACTTATGTTTAAAATTCCAGTTGTTTGATTTCTAAGTGGAAGGATTTTTTGAATTCTTCCAAAATTATCAACTACACCACTTATACCTGTGTTTGAAACCTGTACTACATATCTTTGATTTTCTATTGCTCTAAAAACAATTTTTGAAAAATGTTGCCATAAAGCAGTATCATGCTTATACCAACCGTCATTTGTAATAACAAACAAAACTTTTGCCCCATTATTTGAAAGATTTCTTGAAATTTCAGGGAAATAGCTTTCAAAACAAATTTGAATACCAAATTCAGGGAATCCATCGATTTTAAATGTTTTGAATTCATCTCCTGGAGTAAAATAAGCTACTCCTTTTAAGAATTCAAACTTTTTAAAGAATTTTTCATAGGGTAAGAACTCAACAAATGGAAAAAGTTTTATTTTATCGTACTTACCTACTAGATTTCCGTTGGCATAAACTAAAGCACTATTTTTAGGTTGTAAGTCATAAGTTGGAAAACCTAAAATAATAGGTTTTCTTTTGCTTATATTTTTTAATTTTTCTTCAAGCTGAGAATTTCTGATATCCTCAGTTGCAAAAACTGCCTCTGGCAAGATATGAAGGTAGTTATTGGGGGTATTAGCAATTAAATTTTCAATGTTGTACATAATTTTTTCGATTTTTGATGTGTATTTTACTTGTTGTTCGTAGTTTGTTTGAACTGCAACTATTGGAACATTAGCGCTATTAAGTGGAAGGTTAGTTGAAACTATCCAATTTGCAAGATATATAAAGCTAATTGTAATTATAATTACTTGTATTTTTGACTTTTTAATGTAGAGTATGTAATTAATGAATACTATTAAAAACACTATTCCAAGGGTTCCTGTAATTGATGCAATTTGAATAATACCAATATCTTTATATAATGCATCGGAAAGTCGAATACCAGTAAACCCTAGTTCACCAATTCCGCGTAAAAACTCTGAAAATGTAAATGCAGAAGATACAAATAGAGCTTTTGGAATATCGCCTTTTATTCTGTCTATAAAATAACTATATAATGCGCCAAATAATAGAAAAGGAATAGCTTCAACTAGACATAAAAGCAAATATACAAAGAAACCAGTTACAGAAGAAAATTTTCCAAAAAATTCTGGAAGATTTTTTGTAAGAATTGGAATTACCCAATACATTGAGATAAAAATCAATAAGTATTCATATAAAAATGCATACAAAAATGAAAGTTTCCTATTTTCCATTGATTTAAATAAAAATATTAGTGAAAACCAAACAATACCGCCCCATAAAAAGCCTGGCATTGAAAGTGCTGTAAGAATTGATGAGATTATTGCAAAAATCATAACTATCCCACCTATGAGAATAATTCAATAGATTTTTTTAGATAATAAGCAACTTTATCTTGATCTTCCTTTTTTAGATCTGTGTAAAATGGAATTGCAAGTGTTCTTTTCGAAAGTTCTTCTGTTACAGGTAACATACCTTCTTTGTATCCCAAATTTCTGTATAATGGTTGAAGATGTACTGGAGAAAAGTAGTTTCTGGATTCTATGCCATTTTCACTTAAATAGTTTATAACCTTATTTATATCAACACCTTCAGGCAATTTTACAACGTAAACAAACCAAGACATTTTTGTAACATAGTCTTTTATAGTTGGAGTTTCAACAAAATCTAAAATTTTGTTATAATACATTGCAACTTTATTCCTTTTTTCAATAATATAGTCAATTTTTTTCATTTGTGAATATCCAAGAGCAGCAGACATTTCATCTAACCTATAGTTATAACCAATTATTTCATGAGATAGCCAGCCATTGTTTGTTCTTCCTTGATTACGCATAGCTCTGGAAAGATGAGCTATTTTTTCGTCGTTGGTTACTATTATTCCACCTTCACCAGTGGTTATTTGCTTGTTAGGATAAAAAGCGAAAGCACCAGCTTTACCAAAAGTGCCACATTTTTTTCCTTTATATTCACTTCCCAAAGCCTCACATGAGTCTTCAATGATTTGAATGTTATATTTTTCCGCAATTTTTATAATTTTTTCCCAATTTAATGGATGCCCAAATATATCTACGGCCATTAAAAACTTTACTTTTTTAGGATCATATTTTGTTTTACCTGAATGTACCATTTCCATGAATTCTTCTATAGCATCTGGATCTATATTACCTGTATCTTTTTCAATATCTATAAATACTGGAACGCCTTTTTCAAAAAGTGCAACATTTGCAGAGGCAATAAAAGTAAATGAAGGAACTAATATTATATCGTCTTCTTGAAAAGATAATGATTTTAGTATCAAATGTAGTGCTGAAGTTCCGCTATTGACAGCAATAGCATATTTTACTCCGATATATTTTGCTACTATATCTTCGAATTTTTCTAGGTAAGGACCTAACGCTAATCTACCACTTTTTAAAACGTTTAAAACCTCATCAATATCTTCTTTTGAAATCGAAGCATTTGAAAGTGGTATTTTCATCTAATTCCCCCTAATTATTGAGTTTTAATTCACTAATAAGTATAACACAGTTATTAGAAAATTTGCAGGTATTAACTTTTTTAGAAAGATAAACTAAAATAACTTATATTTTAGTCAATGGATAAATTTAGTGGTTTATGGAGGAAACATAGATAAGTCAGGCAGTTTAATAATAATAAATTAGCAGATTTAGTTGCGTTGATAAGAAAAAGTCTTTTTTGTTTTTATTTTTATATCATTTGCTAGAAATTTTTTCTTTTATTAATTCTGCTAACTTTCTTGCAGAATGATCATTAAGATGTACACCATCAATTGTTGGAACAAGATTTCTTTTTTTGCTGACAATGTTTGAAATTTTTGGAGATCTAACAAAAATAAAATCAAGTACCATCTTAAACGGCTTTTTAGGAATAAAATATTTGTTTGTATTAGTTTTTAATTGAGATTTTTTCCAGAAATTGAAGTCAACTAATTTAAACGAGTAATCTTTACATAATTTATGTATTATTTTATTGTATTCATCAACTTTTTTGTTTAACTCATTATTTAAATCTTCTCCTATACATGGTATATTTATGACTAAGACGTTTTTATCTACCAATAGTTCTAATAAGTTTTTATAGTTTTTTTTTCAAATTCTTCTATGTTTTTTGAGGGAATTCTTCCTGAAGCAATAATCTTTTTAACTGTTTTTTGCCATTCTGGTGAGTAGTTATATAAGAATGGCAAAAGTATATCATTAGTTCCAATTTCGATTATGATATTTTCTACAGCTTGACTATTTAGAAAATTTTTAAGCCTATTGTATAGACCAAGAGTAGTATCCCCGCCTTTTCCATAATTAAGAAATTCTTTTCCTAAATATTTTACGTATGACACTCCTGGTATTCCTTTCTGTTAAACTGTCTCCAAAACAGTAGTACATATTTTCAACATATTCATTATTTATATAATTCTATTTTAACATGATTTTAACATGAATTAAGTTTTTTAATTACTTTTTCAAGTCTGTATAGCATTTCATCTATTTCATGATGCGTAATATTAAGTGCTGGAAGTAATCTAATAGTATTACCTTTTACAACATTTAGTAGTATTTTTTCGTTTAAACCATATTCAATGATTTTTTCTGAATAATTGTTATTATTAATTTCAATACCTAGCATTAAACCAATACCTTTAATCTCTTTAATTATTGGATAATTTTTCTTTAAAGTTAATAATTTATTTTTTAGGTAGCTTGATTTTTCTTTCACACTATCTAAAAATGTTTTTGTTATTCTATTGATAACAGTTTTTCCTGCAGCAAGAGAAACAGGATTTGGTGCAAAAGTTGAACCATGATCACCAACAGAAAAAACATCCTTATATTTCCCTGTAAATATAGCGGCAGATAGTGGTAAGCCGCCGCCAAGTGATTTTGCGACTGTCACAATATCAGAATTAAGATTAAAATTTTGATATGAGTAAAATTCTCCAGTTCTTCCTAAACCAGCTTGAACTTCGTCTGCAATGATAATGTAATCATAAATATCTTTATACTTATTTATTACATCTACAAAATCTTTGTTGACGGTATCAAGGCCACCACTTCCATGTACACATTCGACAAAAATTGCTGATATTTTCTTACCTTTTTTCTCAATAAAATTTTCAAGTTTTTTTGAATCATTAAATGGTAAGAATGCAATATTTGAAAGTAATGGTTCAAATTGCTCTCTTAAATTTAGAAATCCAGTTATAGAAAGAGAACCAATAGACCTTCCATGAAAATTATTTTCAAATGAAATAATAATTCCTTTTTTTAATTTCTTTATAGCTTTCAAAGCTGCTTCGTTTGCTTCTGCTCCAGAGTTTGCAAAAAATACAGTACCATCTTTTTTAGTTTCTTCTACAAGTCTTTTTGCTAGAATAATTGCATTTTCATCGATAAAAAAGTTTGAAATGTGCGTATATTTTTTTATTTGCATTGAAATTGCTTCATTAATTTCTTCATCGCAATGCCCAAATGAAAGAACTCCTATTCCAGAAAATGTGTCAAGGTATTTTTCACCACTTTCATCATAAATCCATATACCTTTAGCATTTTTAACTTTTATTGGTAATCTTTTGTAAGTGTTTGAAATAAACATATTTTCATCCTCCAAGTGAAAATTCTTTTGCAAGTTCTTTTAACAATATTTCAGATTTTTCTTTAGAAACTAAGACAGATATTTTTATTTCTGAAGTAGTAACTAATTCTGGAATAATGTTATTTTCATAAAGAACTTTGAAGAATCTTGCGGCAACACCTGGACTTGATTTCATGCCAACTCCAACAATCGATACTTTATCAAACATTCCTTGATAAGACATTTCAATTAATGGATTTGCTGTCCTTATTGACTTTTCTATAGTTTCTCTAAGATCATTTAATACTGAAAATGATAAATGGAATTTTTCATTATCAGCAAACATTGAAATCATGTCAATGTTTATTTTATTATCACTTAATGTTTTAAATATTTTTTCAATTATTTTTTTGTCTTTGGGAAGGTTATTTAAAGTTATTTTTATTTGATCCTTTTCTATAGTTGCGCCTGTAACTACAGGTTGTTCTAGCCATTCTGGTAATTTATCAACCACCCAAGTTCCCTCCTCTTCAGAAAAAGATGAAGCACAATATATTTTTATATTGTATTTTTTTGCAAGTTCAACAGCTCTAGAATGTAATACCTTTGCACCAAGAGAAGATAATTCTAACATATCATCATATGTTATGTATTTTAATTTTTTAGCTGATTTAACTATTCTTGGATCGCAAGTATATACTCCATCTACATCACTGTAAATTTCACAATTAACATTTAATTTTGCAGCTATTGCAACTGCGCTAGTATCAGATCCACCTCTTCCAAGTGTTGTTAGATCACCATCTTCTGTTATACCTTGAAAACCGGTTACAATAATAACTTCATTTTTTTGAAGCTCATTATTTAATTTATCTATATCGATATCAATTATTCTAGCCTTTGTATGATCGGTTGTTGTTTTTATATTTAATTGAAAAGCGTTTAACGATTTTGATTTAATTCCAAGTTCATTTAATGCAATTGAAAGTAAAGCTACAGACATTTGTTCTCCAGTTGTTAAAAGCATATCCATTTCTCTAGGATGAGGATTTTTACTTAAAGATTTAGCAAGATTAATAAGGTTATCGGTAGTTTTTCCCATTGCAGAGACAATTACAATTATTTTATCACCTTTCTCAATTCTTTTTTTAATCCTTTTTGCAACTTTTAAAATTTTATCCACATCTGCTACAGATGATCCACCATATTTTTGTACAACAATCATTTGATCACCTCAATTTTCTTAATCCTTCTACGATTTGTGTTTTTTGTTTTGTTTTTTCATCAACTTTTTTAATAACTTTTGCAGGAACACCAGCTACTACTGAGTTTGGTGGAACATCTTCTATAACAACAGCTCCGGCGGCGATTACACTGTGTTGTCCAATATGTACTCCTTCAAGAATTACTGCGTTTGCACCAACCATTACGTTATCTTCAATAATTACTGGTTGAGCACTGGGAGGTTCAATTACACCAGCTATAACAGCACCAGCACCAATATGACAATTTTTGCCGATTATAGCTCTTCCGCCAACTACTGCATTCATATCTATCATTGTTCCTTCGCCTATTTTTGCTCCTATATTGATAACTGCTCCCATCATTATTACTGCACCGTCGCCGATTTCGACTAAATCTCTAATTATGGCTCCGGGTTCAATCCTTGCATTGTATTTTGCTAAGTTAGCAAGGGGGGTCGCAGAATTTCTTGCTTTGATTTCTAACTTGTATTTTTCGATATGTTCTTTGTTATTTTCAATTAACTTAACTATTTCTTCATACTCACCAAATAAAATTCCAAAATTTTCAGTTCCAAAAAATTCAAGGGATTTAAAGTTGATATTTTTGAGATCCCCTGTTAAGTAAGCAACTGTTAAAGTTTTCTTTTTTGAATTTGCAATTAAATTTATAATTTCCTGTGTATTCATATGGAAGCCTCCTTTATAATGTCTTTGAATGTATAAAAACCACTTTTTTTATTTAAAATAAACTTTGCGGCTTTTAGTGCTCCTAATGCAAAAACTTTTCTTGAGATTGCTCTATGTTTTATTTCAATTAATTCCCCTTCGTTTGAAAACAAAACAGTATGATCCCCGGGGATTCCACCTAATCTAAGAGAATGAATTTTTACTTCTCTATTTAAAGCATTTTTTAATAAAATAGCAGTACCCGAAGGCTTGTCTTTTTTCTTTGAATGATGAATTTCAGTTATTTCACAATCCCAATCTTTAAGCATTTTTGTTGCTTTTTCTAAAAGATCTAAAAGTATATTAATACCAATTGAAAAATTGTACGATTGCACAACAGCAACTTTTTTTGATAAATTTTCTAATATTTTTAAATGCTTTTCAGTAAGTGCAGTAGTTCCAATTACCAGATTGCTATTGTATTTTTCACAATAACTTGAAGTTTTTTCTAGTGCATCCGGTGTAGAAAAATCTACAATAACTTCTGGAAAATCTTCTTCGATTATTTCATCTTTATCAATGAGTAAAACTGGTGTGTGTCCATCATTTGAAAAGACATCTAAAATTACTTTTCCCATTTTCCCTTTAAAGCCAACAACTCCAAATCTCATATAACACCACATCCTTTAAGTGTTTCAGTTATTATTTTCATTGTTGGCTCTGAAGCCGGGACAAGTGGCAGCCTCAATTCATTATTTATAAATCCCATTATTGATAAAGCAGCTTTTACAGGAATTGGATTAGTTTCAATAAATAAGTTTTTAAATAGCTTATAATATGAAAAATGAATATTTCTAGCTTCTTCTATTTCCCCGTTTTTTATAAACTTAAACATTTGAACCATTTGTAAAGGTATAACGTTTGATGCTACTGAAATTACACCATCTCCACCGCTTGCAAGTAGTTGAAAAGCCGTATCATCATTTCCTGAAAAGATTTTAAAATCTTTTAATTCTTTTAATAATAGTAAATCTTTATTGATTTGTTCAAATGATGAATTTGCTTCTTTTAATGCTTTAACATTTTTGCAGTCACTAGCAATTTTGTATACGGTCTCTGGGAGTATATTTATGCCAGTTCTGCTAGGAACATTGTATACAATTATATCTAAATCTGTAAGTTCAGCGATATATTTATAATATTCATACAACCCATTTTGGGTTGGCTTGTTATAGTAAGGGGTTACAATTAAAAGACCATCTGCCCCGTTTTTTTCGGCATTTTTAATTAATTCTATTGTATGATTTAATCCATTTGATCCGGCACCAACAATAACTTGGGCTTTATTACCAGATACTTCCTTTGCTTTTTTTATCAATATTTCTCTTTCATCTAGAGAAATGTTTGGGGCTTCACCTGTTGTTCCTAAAACTATTATTGCATTAATTTGATTGTTAATTTGGAAACTTAATAGTTTTTCATAGCTTTCTATATCTAAATTCCCTTCTTTAAAAGGTGTAACAATTGCAGTTCCTATTCCTTCAAACATTTTCCACACCTCCTTCAAGGTAGATACCATCATTTAAGAAATGAACAAAAAGAGTTCCGCCACGTGCCTTTACTTCTATTTTTTCTAAGTTATTTTTGTTGAAGACATATGCACTAGCTGTTGTTCCGCTTCCGCATGCAAGGGTTTCAGCCTCAACACCCCTTTCAAAAGTTCTAATTTTAATTGTTTTTCCATCTAATTCTTGGACAAAATTAATGTTACTATTTAGCTTTTCTCTTAAATGTTTTCCAATTTTGCTAACATCTATATTTTCTACGTTACCAACAAAAATTACAAAATGTGGTACTCCAACATTTAAAAGAAAACCACTGAAAGAATCGATTGTTAGTTTTTGTGGCATATTTGGTGCAGGCATTTTAATCATGACACCATTTTTTGTGAGCTTTCCAGTAATTTCTCCAGCGTATGTATTAAATTTAACAAAATTTTCTTTAACGTACCCTTTTTTCATCAAGTAATATAAAAATGTTCTTGCTCCATTACCACAGAATGAAGCTCTATTTCCATCTTTGTTGAAATAATCCATAAAAAATTGACCATCTCTTTTTTCAGCAAAAATTACGCCATCTCTATCTTTTGAATTTTTAAGTACGAAATTACTTTTTTCCTCATCGCTTAATTTTGAATCTAAAATATCACATACTATAAATGAATTTCCAGTAGCTGTGAACTTTTCAACTATCATAACAATCCCACCATTAGCATTAAAATTCTAATCGCATTTGTTGCTGCTCCTACCCTAATGTTATCTGCTACATTCCAAAAAGAAAATGTAAATTCATCAATTTTTCTAAGTCTTGAAACATATACATAATCACTTCCTACTACATCGATAGGAGTTATTATTTCATTAGTAAGAATAACATTCTTTGAATTTTTAATTTGATTTTCAATTAATGAAATATTATTAAAAGGGATTTTTGTTTTAACAACAATAGTTTCTGAATGTCCATAAAATACAGGGACTCTTACGGTAGTAGGATAGACGTTTATTGAGTAATCATCAAGGATTTTTCTTGTTTCATTAATCATTTTATGTTCTTCTGTAGTAAAACCATCTTCTTCGATTTCACCGATTAATGGAATAACATTGTGAGAAATTTGCTTTTGAAAAATTGTTTTTGATTTATCCCCAGCTAATTGTCTTTGCAATTCTGCAATTGCTTTGTGACCAGCTCCTGAAACAGCTTGGTATGTTGAAACAAATATTTCGTTGATTTTGAACTTTTCATGAACTTTATATAGAGATAAAACCATTTGAATTGTTGAACAATTTGGATTAGCTATTATTCCCTTATAGTTTTTTAATAAATGCCCATTAATTTCAGGAACAACTAAAGGAATTTCGTTTTCCATTCTAAAAGCGGATGAGTTATCTATTACTATATTTCCTGCTTTTGCAGCAATTGGTGCAAAGATTTTTGAAACAGTTGAACCAGCTGAAAACAGTAAAAAGTCGAATTTTTGCTTCATTGAGTCTTCAGTCAATTCTTCAACGACAATTGAAGTGTTATTAAAAGTTAAAGTTTTTCCAGAAGATCTTTTAGATGCAAAGAGTTTTAATTCTTTTACAGGAATTTTAAAGTCTTCTAGTACTTTAATCATTGTTCTTCCAACTTCACCTGTTGCACCAACTATACCAATTTTCATTTGAACACCTCCTAATAAAAAAACTCGCCTCGTGAAGAGGCGTTCGTTGAGAAAATATAAAATTATTCTCAACGATCGGCTCTCCACGGATATTTCCGTGACAGTGGCACAGGTATTCCCTGTACCCCCAGGTATGTAAGGCGGGAGAAACCTTACACCCTTCGGCGTCCTCGCCTTTCAGATTCTCCCAATATTCTCCCGTTGATGGAGAATCTTACTCATCTCGGACGCGCCTCCGATCGTATTTATTAGCTATTATAACAGAATTATAGAAAATATATGTTACAAATTAGTTAATATAGAAAATAGTTTGTTAAATATAACCATTCCAAGCAGTGCAAAAGGATACGTTGCACCGTATCCTGCTGTTACAAGTTCACTTTTTGTTGAGTCCAAAGCAGCTCCTAGTCCTGGAGTACTAGTCATACCACCAGTTATTGCACCAGCAAGTATTATCCAATCAAGTTTGAAGATATATTTTCCTATTATATAACCAACTAAAATTGAAAAGATGGCGCAGACAAATGAAATCACCATAAGATATAAACTTTCTCTGTTGAAATTTGAAATTACCTTATAACCGCTCCTTAGACCAATTGATGATAAAAATATTACAAGTCCTAGGTTTTGGAAGACCTTAAGTATATTTTTATTAAATTCAAAACTTAGATTGCCTATTTTTCCAAGTGAGCCCAAAAATAAAGAACTTAATAATATTCCTCCAGTGTTTCCAAGTTTAAGCGATGCAAATTTAAGGTTAAAATTTAAATTTCCAATTAATATACCTAAAATTATAACTATTGAATAGCTAATAAAATTAAAATTGTAATTTTTAGAATTATCGATACTTTCAATTTTATATGATTCTTTTTCTTCATATATATTAATTTTAAAAATTATCGGGATAAAATAGATTGAAAATATTACTGCTAAAACACCAGGTATATAACCAACTGTATAGCCATAAATGATATCGGCAGAGCCTTCTTTTACGCTTTCAAGAGCACTAGCTAGACCAGGTGAGCTTGTCATACTCCCAGAAAAAATTCCTAACAGATTAAGGTTGTTTAAATTGGTAAAGTAGGTAAAAAGTAATGTTGAAATAAATCCTGAAAAAGTTATTAAAAAACCTAAAATTATAAATTTAAAGCCGTGAGTTTTGAGAATTTTTTTAATATCACTCGAAGCAATTAAACCTATGGAAGAGACGAACAAAATAAGTGAGAAATTAAAAAACGTGTTTAAAGTATTTTGAATATTAATTAATTCTTTTTGAGAGTTTGTAAACAATGGAAATAGCCAGCCGAAGAAAAGACCAGCAAAAAGTGTACCTGAAGCACCTAGTTTAAAGTTTTTAAAATGAATTTTTCCGAGCAATAACCCACTTAAAATTGAAATGAATAATAGAAAAAATGGATTGTTCATTTTACCCCTCCAATAATTCTTCGATATATTTAGCAACAAAAATCCCTATATTATTTAATTTGTTTTCTTTATATTCTATTGAACCTTCATAGCCTTCAATAATAGCTCCTGCATGTCCCATTCTTTTACCTTTTGGAGCAGTTCTTCCAGCAAAAAATACTTGTATATTAGCATTATAACCTTTTTTTAGAAATTTTTCTATACCTATTATTTCATCATTACCGCCTATTTCACTGATGATAACGATTTTTCTTGGATTTAAATGCGTAACAAATTCTAAAGCTTCATCTATTGAAGTTCCAATTATTGGATCACCGCCTAATCCAATTGCAATTTTAATGCCAGTGGACTTTTTTGAAAGGTAATTGGATACTTCGTACATTAAAGTACCACTTTTTGAAATAATTGCTATATCCCCAGGTTTGAAAGCAGATGATGGCATTATTCCAATTTTACTTATTCCTGGAAGAATAATTCCTGGACAATTTGGACCTACAAATGTTATATTTTTCTCTTTTGCTTTTTTATGTATTTCGATCATATCGTGAATTGGAATGTGTTCAGTTATTGTGATAATTTTTTTAATTCCTGAATCAATGGCTTCAAATATAGCACTTTTAGCATAAGGGGCCGGAACAAAAACAATGCTAGTATCACATTTATATTTTTTAACGGCTTCGAACATGTTATCTAAAACAGGAATATTTTCAATATTTGTTACTTTATTGTTTTTTGAAACTCCACAAACTATATTTGTTCCATATTCAATCATTTTTTTTGTGTGAAATTTACCATATTTTCCAGTAATACCTTGAACACAGACTTTTTCATTTCCATTAATCATTGATACTCCCCCCTTATTGCAAATTTAATCATTTCGTACATATCATCAAAATAAGCTATGTTATTTTCGTCTAATATTTGTTTGGCTTCTTCTTCATTAGTTCCGGTAATTCTTACAAATATAGGAAGATTTTTATTTTCGTTTTTGAATTTTACGATTGCTTTTGCTATTTCGTCGCATTTTGTAATACCACCAAATATATTCATTATGATTTTTTTTACATTTAGTGACTTTAGTAATCTCAACGCTTCTAAAGTCACATTTGAATTTGCGCCACCACCAAGATCCAAAAAGTTGGCAGGTTTTCCACCATATAGATTTACTGCATCCATTGTTGCCATAACTATTCCAGCCCCACAACCGATAATGCCAATATCACCATCTAATTTTACGAAATGAAATGGATATGAATCATTTACAAATTCTCGAGCCCATTTTTGTCTAAATAATGCATTGTCATCAAGATGCATTACACAATCAAGCGCGATTAACTTGCCATTTTCATCTTCTGCAAAAGGATTAATTTCAAGAAGAATCAAGTCTTTTTCAGTAAATAATTTATGTAGCTTAATAACAATATCGTGAAATTTATCGGGCAGCTTTTTATAATCATTTATGCTTAGATTTAAAATATTATTTTTATTGTTCTCAATTTCTATACCACCATTTTCTGAGAAAAGAATTTTTATATCTTTTTCTATTCTGTCAATATATAAAGAAATATAATATTCATGTTTAATATTTATTTTTTCTTCAACGAGAATTGCATAAGGTTTTTCACCACGAATTTCTTTTTCTAATAAATTTGATGCATTGGTGAAAAATTCATCTTTTGTGTTTGCAAATAATATTCCACCTGCTTTCATTCTACTTCCAACAAGGACTTGACTTTTTAAAACTGCTGGAAGAAATTTTACTTGTAGACTATCTGAGTTTTTAATTACATAGCCTTTTGGTGTTTCAATTCCTGATTCTTTTAAAAGTTTTTTGCCAACAAACTCATGAATTTTCACTATCTCACCTCCAAAGTATTAAATAAAAAATTTTTTCTCAATCTTCCCTCGAGATTGAGAAACGTTTTGGAATAAAGGCAGGTCTCCTGGCTTCCGAATCATCCTACTCTCCACGCCTTCCCAGGAATATTCCCAGTGGCATGTTGTGGATTTCGTCCTCGGTTACAGTGGCGGGGCCGCGCTGGTTTTTCACCAGCTTCCCTTTTAAGCCAAATAGGCACCTTTATTCCAAAATAATATTCACTTTTCTAGAGAATTATAACAAAAATTATAATTTTTGTAATCTTTAATTATTTTAGAAAAAGCCAATTAATTGCGTATTATTCTTCGAAAGCAAATTCGTTTTTGATTTTTTTTACACTCATATTGATTATTGGACTGTTGAGAATTGATAAAGCCAGCTTTACTATATACTGTGATAATATCATATTAAACAATACGTTAAGATCATATAATCCAAAAAATGATACTACAACGAATACTATGGAATCAATAAATTGGGTTATTACCATTGAAAAAACATTTCTAAATGTAATATTTTCATATTTAAATAATCTTTTTGGTAAATTAAATGCCCAAATATTTGTATATTGTGCAGAAAGATAGGCTAGAAAACTTGCTAGAATTATTCTTGGCGTTGAATTAAAGACTGTAATATATGCATCATTTTTATCAAAAATATTCGATGGTGGATAAAATATTACTAGATATGAATATGCAACTAAGATAAGAGAAGCTAAAAAGCCTATTTTGATAACCTTTTTAGCTATATTAGAACCGTAAACTTCAAATATAATGTTAGATATTCCAAAACTAAGTGGATAAATCAAAACTGATAAAGTGATAACAAATGGGCCAATATTAACTAGTTTTCCTGCTATTATGTTTGAGATGATAATGACGGCAGTAAATAATCCTGTTAGAAGTATTAATTTTTCCTGTGATTTTTCCATGATCAACCTCCTTGTCTATAAATTAACAATTCATTTAGCATCTTATTCTATAACATTGTGTAATAGATTTCAAGTAAAAATAAAGTTAATAACCTTAAATATTTATAAATTTAAAAGTTTGTGTTGTTAATATTTTTTATAATTCAAAAAAACTGAAAAATGTTTATTTTTCTGGTATAATAAATAGTAAAGTAGTAAAAAGGGAGGGAAAGAATATGAAAAGCATATGTTTATATGATAATGGTAAGCATAAATATTACCTTCTTGGATGGGAAGAAACAGAGGATGCAAATATGGTTCCAACTAATCAATACCTAATTGTACATGAAAATAAGGGTTTCTTATTAGATCCAGGGGGAGCTCATGTTTTTCCAAGGGTACTTGCAAATGTTTCTGAAATTATTGCACCGGAAAATATTGAAGGAATATTTTATTCACACCAGGATCCAGACGTTTCTTCAGGAATAACGATGTGGCTTACAATTGCAAGTAGAGCAAAAATTTATATTTCAGAACTTTGGATAAGATTTTTACCTCATTTTGGTGTTTTTGATAAAAAGAGGATAGTCGGGCTAAAGGATAGTGGAGAAAAAGGAGTTAGATTTTCTGGCTACACACTTGATTTTGTTCCTGCGCATTTTTTACATGCTCCAGGACAATTTAATGTTTATGATCCAATATCTAAAATATTGTTCAGTGGTGATATAGGTGTTTCTTTACTACCATTTAATCAAAGAGTGCAAATTTTTGAAGGAGACTTTAAAAGTTTAGAAAATGCCATGGAAGGTTTTCATAGAAGGTATATGACCTCAAATGCTGCTTGTAAGCGTTGGGTTGATAGAGTATCAGAATATGAAATAGATATGATTGCTCCACAGCATGGTGCCGTTTTAAAGGGAAATGTAATTAAAGAATTTTTAAACTGGTTTAAGACTTTGAAGTGTGGTAGTGATATAATTGAACAATTTTACGGGAGATGATATGTATGAAAATGGATAAAAAAACATTAAATACTTTATCATCAGCTTTTTATGTACAAAATTTAATGTTATCTTTTATGTCACAGTTAGATGAAGTATTAGTTTCAAGAATAACGAATTTAAAATCTGATATTGAAAAAATTACCAATAAATTTGAAGAGTTGAATAATAACATTTTTAATCTTCTTGATAATTTTTCGAAAGAAAGTAAGAGTATAGTTGAAAATGTGAACTATGCAACCGAGGTTAATCAAAAAATTAATGATGATTTAAAAAATCTTGGAACTGATGTTGATAACGTTTCATCCAAATTTAAAGATACAATAGGTAAAACTTCGGAAACTTTTGAAAAATTTTCAAGAGTTGAAGAACTTATAAAAGCAATACAAAGAATTGCAAAGCAAACAAATTTGTTAGCATTAAATGCATCGATTGAAGCTGCAAGAGCCGGTGAATATGGAAAAGGTTTTTCGGTTGTGGCTGCTGAAATTCAAAAGTTGGCTGAAGAATCACAAGAAGCGTCGACTAATATTTCAAAGATAATTTCTGAAATTTCAAACTCTGTGAATGAATCAATTAATTCTTTGAAGCAAATAGAAGGATTGTTTAATGCTGTTCAAAATTCGTTAAGCGAAGCATTGAATTATATGAAAAATAATATTCAGGTGTTGGAAAGTTCAAAAAAGTTGTATGAGAATACGAGTGAAAGTTTGAAAAATGAATATGAACTATTGTCAAATGCTGTAGAAATTTTGGGTGAAACTTCTAATGAATTTAATACGATTAGTAAAGTTATTCGTTCTATTGTCAAAGCACAAAATTCTTTAAAAGATTTAAAGTTGTAGAAAGGAAGGAAATTAATGAAAGAAAAAGCTTTTTTAATAATACATGGTTTTAAGCAAAAGGATGAATTATTTAAATTAATAAAGCTATTAAAAGATAATTTTCCAGAAAAGGAGCTGATTTTTGCAACGACGACCCCAACTAATTTAGAATGGAAACTATCAGATTTGATAGTTGAAATTGAAAAGGAGCATGAATTCATGAAAAAGACGAAGCAGAAGTAGAGAAATGTTTTTGGAGGTGATTCTATTGGCTCGATTAAGAGTATATGAACTTGCTAGGCAGCTAGAGATGGATACAAGAGAGTTAATGAAGGAGTTACATGAATTGGGAATAGAGATAAAAAGTCATATGAGTTATATCGATGAAGAAACAGTTAATCTTCTTCTCGAGATGTATGGGACTAATGAGGAAGAAGAGGAACTTATTGAAGAGTATGAAGAATATGAAGAAATTGATGAAGAAGTTAATGGGAAACACTTTAAAAACAAAGAAGGTTCTTTAGAAAAGCTACAAACAAACAAAAAGAAAAATTCAGTAAAAATAACTGAAGAAGATCTAAAATTGGACAAATTTGCTGAAAAAATTGGAGTACCACAAAACAGGATTATACAGGACTTTTTTATGAAAGGTGAAATCCTGAAACCAGGTCAGTCGCTCAATCTGCAACTTGCGAAAAAAATTGCCAAAATGTATGATGTGAGAATTTCATTTGAAACTGAGGAAAAGGAAGAAGTTATAGAAAATCCTCTAAGTGGAATAGAAAAATACTTTGAAGAAAAGTACAAAGATCCTGAAAATTTGAAAGAAAGACCACCAGTAGTTACGGTAATGGGGCACGTTGATCATGGTAAAACAACGTTGCTTGATTATATAAGAAAAACAAGAGTTGCTGAAAGAGAAGAAGGCGGGATTACCCAGAGCATTGGTGCTTATCAAGTTGAAGTTAACGGCAAGAAAATTACGTTTATTGATACACCAGGACACGAAATTTTTACGGAAATGAGAGCACGTGGTGCACAGGCAACTGATATAGTCGTTTTAGTTGTTGCTGCTGATGATGGTGTAATGCCTCAGACTATTGAGGCATATAACCATGCAAAATCTGCAAATGTTCCTATTATAGTTGCAATTAATAAAATTGATAAACCAAATGCAAATGTTGAAAAAACTAAGCAAGAACTTGTAAACAAATTAAACCTCATTCCAGAGGAATGGGGTGGGGATACAATAGTTGTTCCAATATCTGCAAAGAAAGGACAGAATGTTGATACATTACTTGAAATGATCCTTTTAGTTGCTGAAATGCAAGAAATTAAGGGAATTCCTGATGGGCCTGTTAGAGCTGTAACTATTGAATCAAAACTTGACAAAGGTTTTGGACCAGTTGCAAACGTGATAATTAAAGATGGTATTTTAAAGATTGGTGATTATATAATCTCAGGAAAAGTAATGGGAAAAGTAAAAGCTCTTGTTAACGATCAGGGAAAGAGAATAAAAGTAGCAGGACCATCTACTCCAGTTATGATAGTTGGTTTTGAAGAACTACCAGATTCTCATGGAATAGTATATAGTGTTGATTCACTTGATAAAGCAAGAGAAATTTCTGAAAAGATGAGAGAAATTGAACAGAAAGAACTTAGAAGAAAAAGACATATGAAATTGGAAGAAATTTTGAAAATGATGGAGCAATCTGAGAAAAAAGAATTGAGATTGGTTTTAAAGGCAGATACTCAAGGTTCACTAATGGCATTATCTGGTGCTATAAATAAATTGCAGAGTGAGGAAATTAGTATAAATATTATTCACTCTGGGGTTGGTTCAATTACTGTAAGTGATGTTATGTTAGCTACTGCATCAGATGCAATTATTCTTGGTTTTAGGGTTAAGGCAGACAGTCAAGCAAGAAAAATGGCTGAAGCTGAAGGTATTCAGATTAAAACATACACGATTGTATATAAACTAATAGAGGAATTACAAGCAGCATTAGAAGGTATGTTAGAGCCGGAAGAAGTTGAGGAAATAACTGGTCGTGGTGAAATTAAAAAGGTATTTAAGATAAAAAAAGTTGGTTCCATAGCAGGTGTTCAAATGATTGAAGGTTATGTGGAGAAAGAAGGGCTTGTTAAAGTTTACAGAAGTGGTAAACTAGTTTATGAAGGAAAGATAGAATCTTTAAAGCATTATCAACAGGATGTTAAAAGAGTTGATGCACCTCAAGAATGTGGAATAAAACTTGAAAATTTTGATGATATAAAAGAGGGAGATGAACTTGAATTTTCAGTATTAAAGAAAGTGGCAAGAAAGCTAACTTTTGAGGAAGACAAAGGAGAGGAATAAAGATGTTTGTAGATACGACTTTACGAGATGGTCATCAATCACTTATCGCGACAAGAATGAGTATTAAAGATATGCTCCCAGCCTTGAATGACATGGATGAGTTAGGATTTGAGGCGATGGAAGTCTGGGGGGGGGCTACTTTTGATGTATGTGTAAGATTTTTAAATGAAGATCCATGGGAAAGAATAAAAACTATCAAATCACATTTGAAAAAAACTAAGACTCAAATGCTGTTAAGAGGTCAAAATCTTGTAGGTTACAGGCATTATGCCGATGATGTAGTTGAATTGTTCGTCAAAAAAGCAATAGAGAATGGAGTAGACAAAATTAGGGTTTTCGATGCATTGAATGATATTAGAAATTTGGAAAAAAGTATTGAAATTGCTTTAGCCAATGGTGTACATGTTCAAGGTGCGATTTCTTATACAATTAGTCCTGTTCATACACTTGAGTATTATCTTAGTTATGCTCAACAGTTAGTTGAAAAAGGCGTTAATTCACTTTGTATTAAAGATATGGCAGGACTTTTGACTCCAAAATCTTCGTTCGAACTAGTTAGTGAGTTAAAAAGGAGATTTAATGTACCGGTTGAAGTACATACTCATTGTACAGCAGGGCTCGGTGATTTGAATTATCTAGCTGCGGTTGAAGCGGGGGCAGATTATTTAGATACGGCACTATCTCCATTTGCTCTTGGAACATCTCAACCACCGTTTGAAGCAATGTATTATGCTGTAAGGGAATATAGAAATTTACCTGATATAGATTGGAAGAAAATATCAGTTTTAGTTGAGCATTTTAAAGCAGTTAGAGAAAAGTATAAAGATTATGATGTTATGATGAAAAGCATAGATTATAGAATTTTAGTTTCACAAGTTCCTGGTGGTATGTATTCAAATCTTGTCAAACAGCTCTCAGAACAAAAAATGCTAAATAAACTTGAAAATGTTTTAAATGAAATTCCAAGAGTAAGAAAAGATTTAGGTTATCCACCACTTGTAACTCCTACAAGTCAAATTGTAGGTGTTCAAGCAGTTTTAAATGTTCTAACAGGTGAAAGGTACAAGAAAGTGACTAATGAAGTAAAAAACTATGTTAAAGGAATGTATGGAAAACCACCTGCACCAATTGACGAAGAACTCAAGAGAAAAATTCTCGGCGATGAGAAACCAATAGATTGTAGGCCAGCTGATTTAATTGAACCTGAGGTTGAAAGAGCAAGAAAAGAAATTGGGGTTTTAGCAGAAACTGATGAAGAGTTATTAATTTATATTTTACTTGGAGAAGTAGGAAGAAAATATTTATATAATAAGTATCAAGAAAAAATTAAAGTTGATCTTCAGCTTGTTGATGAACTTGGGGGAGGTTATCCTGTTTGATTGTAGGTTTGGGAAATGATATTGTAGAGATAAATAGATTTGATCTAAAACTTGTTGATAGAATTTTAACAAATATAGAAAAAGAGAACAAAAAATTAAACGCCCAATATCTTGCTGGGCGTTTTTCTCTAAAGGAATCATTTTTTAAAGCAATTGGTACTGGAGTATCTAACAATTCATTTAAAGATATTTCTTTTTTAAGTAACAAAAATGGGAGGCCTTATTTTGTTATGCATAAAGATTTTAAAGGATTTAATTTTTGCCATATTACACTTTCTCACGATAAGTTTGCAAGTTCCATGGTAATTCTTGAGAAAGTTAAAGGAAAGATATTTTTAGGTCTTGGTAGTAATATAGGAAATAGAGAAGAAAATTTAAAGAAAGCCTTAGAATATATTGAAAATTTTGGAATAAACATTTTAAGAGTTTCAAGTATATATATAACAAAACCTTATGGATATCTTGAGCAGGATGATTTTTTTAATATAGCAATAGAGGTTGACACTGATTTATCTCCATTTGAATTATTAAATACAATTATGGAAATAGAAAGGATAATGAAGAGAAAACGAGAAATAAAGTGGGGACCGCGAAATATAGACATTGATATATTATTTTATGGAAACTTGGTTGTAGAAAATGAAAATCTTAAGGTTCCTCATTATGATTTCAAAAATAGAGATTTTTTCATAGCTCCCATGTACGAAATTGCAAAAGATTTTGTGGATCCTATTTTTAATATGAGTATGAATGAATATTACTCTAGTCTTGAGGAAAATTGGGAGGTAATAAATTGGCAGATGAAGAAATTATAAAGATTGAGGAAATGATTGATAAAGCTATTGAAGAAGAGAATTTTCAGTTGCTAAATGAACTTCTTGAAAAGAGAGAAAATCTTCTAAAAAAAGGTATAAGTAAAGAACTTGCAAAATTGATATTAAAAAAAGATAAGCAAAGGAAAAATAAGATTTTAGAAATGATGGAACAACTTGGAGTTCAAGCAAAGAATATAAAATTAGGTGAGAAGGCTTTAAAAGGCTATGGAGGTATTGATGGCCTAAATAATACTGGTGGGAGGTTTAAAGGAAAAGGATGAAAAAGAAAATATTAGAAGCTTCGAAATTTATTGTTGAAAATGGTTTAGTAAAAGGCACATGGGGTAATATATCTATAAGGTATGAAGATAAAATATATATAACCCCTTCTGGTATTCCTTATGATATATTAACTGAGGATATGGTAAGTGTTGTAGATTTAAAGGGAAATCATATCGAAGGTTTAAATCCTTCATCAGAACTTCCAACTCATCTAGAAATATATAGAACTCGCGAAGATGTTAATGCAATTGTTCATACGCACCCCATTTTTTCAACAACAGTTTCATTGGTTGCAGATCATATTCCTCCATTGATAGAAGATTCTGTTATGATATTAGGCTCTAAAATATTGGTAGCCGAATATGCACTTGCTGGTACCGAAGATTTAGCCATAAATGTTGTAAAAGCACTTGGAAATAATAATGCTGTTTTGCTTAAGAATCATGGACTTATTACCGTAGGTGTAGATATTAAAGAAGCTTTGACTGCAAGTTTAGTTTGTGAAAAAACAGCTGAAATATATTTATATGCTTTGAATATTGGTAAATTTTCAACGCTTAGTGAAGAGGACGCGATTATGCTTAGGAATAAGTATTTGAATAGTTATAGACAGATTGAGAAAGATGTAAGATAATAATGTTAGAAATAATAAGCAATGAGGGGGTTAAGTGATGTTTGAAAAAGAAAAATTGGAGAAGATAAAGCTGGGAATGGAAAAGTATCAACAAAACGTTGAGAAGGCTGTACAAAGGTTCCCAGAAAGAAAGGAAAAATTTACTTCTACATCAGGATATGAAATTAAAAGATTGTATACCCCATTAGATATTGCAGATCTTGATTATGAAAAAGATTTGGGTTTTCCAGGAATGTTTCCATATACGCGTGGTGTTCAACCGACAATGTATCGTGCAAGATTTTGGACAATGAGGCAATATGCAGGTTTTGGAACTGCTGAAGAATCAAATAAGAGATATAAATACCTTTTAGAACAAGGGCAAATGGGACTTTCGGTTGCATTTGATCTTCCAACGCAAATTGGATACGATTCTGATGATCCAATGGCAGAAGGTGAAGTTGGAAAAGTTGGTGTTGCAATAGATTCTCTTGAAGATATGGAAGTTCTTTTCGATGGAATTCCATTGGATAAGGTTAGTACTTCAATGACAATTAATAGTACCGCAGCAATTTTACTTGCTATGTATATTGCAGTAGCTGAAAAGCAAGGTGTGCCAATGGAAAAACTTTCAGGTACTATACAAAATGACATATTAAAAGAATATATTGCAAGAGGAACTTATATATTCCCACCACAACCTTCAATGAGAATTATTACTGATATTTTTGATTTCTGTTCTAAAAACATGCCAAAATGGAATCCAATAAGCATTAGTGGATATCATATAAGGGAAGCAGGTTCAACTGCAGTTCAGGAAGTTGCATTTACTTTAGCAGATGCTATAGCTTATGTAGAAGCCGCAATAAAGGCAGGATTAGATCCAAATGTTTTTGGCCAAAGGCTATCTTTCTTCTTTGCTGCACACAATAACTTCTTAGAAGAAATTGCAAAGTTTAGAGCAGCAAGAAGACTTTGGGCAAAAATAATGAAGGAAAGATTTAACGTTACAAATCCTAAAGCAATGCTTTTGAGATTCCATACTCAAACAGGTGGTTCGACGTTAACAGCTCAACAGCCAATGAATAATATTGTAAGGGTTACAATTCAAGCTTTAGCTGCAGTTTTAGGTGGTACTCAATCTCTACATACAAATAGTTACGATGAAGCATTAGGACTTCCAACTGAAGAATCTGTTAGAATAGCACTTAGAACTCAACAAATAATTGCATACGAATCTGGGGTTGCAGATACAATTGATCCATTTGCAGGTTCTTATGCAATTGAAACAATGACTAATGAGATCGAGAAAAAAGCAATGGAATATATTGAAAAGATTGACCAGATGGGTGGAATGGTAAAAGCAATTGAAATGGGTTATATACAAAAAGAAATACATGAAAGTGCATATAAAGCGCAACTTGCAATTGAAAATGGAGAGGATATAATCGTAGGTGTAAATAAATTCCAAATTGAAGAGGATCTTTCTCAAAAAGAAGTGTTAAAGGTTGATCCAGAATTAGAAGAAAAGCAAAAACAAAAATTAAAGAAATTAAAAGAAAAAAGAGACAATGAAAAGGTTAAAAAGGTTTTAAATAATGTAAAAAAGGCCGCATCGAGTGATGAAAACTTAATGCCATATATTTTAGAAGCCGTTAAAGCTTATGCTACTGTTGGTGAAATAAGTAATGCTTTAAGAGAAGTATTTGGTGAATATACTGAGACAATAATAATTTAATTATATGGAGGTGTTTTAAATGACACAAAAGGGAACATGGATGGTAAAAGAAGGTTTTGCTGAAATGTTTAAAGGTGGAGTAATAATGGATGTCACAACTGCAGAGCAAGCAAAAATAGCAGAAGAAGCTGGTGCAGTTGCAGTTATGGCACTTGAAAGGGTTCCAGCAGATATTAGAAAAGCTGGTGGCGTTGCAAGAATGGCTAGCATTAGTAAAATTAAAGAGATTATGGAAGCTGTTTCTATTCCTGTTATGGCTAAAGTTAGGATTGGTCATATTGCAGAAGCAAGGATATTAGAAGCTTTAGGAGTAGACTTTATTGATGAATCTGAAGTTTTAACTCCTGCAGATGATAAGTATCATATAAACAAATGGGATTTTAAAGTTCCATTTGTTTGTGGAGCAAGGAATTTGGGAGAAGCATTAAGAAGAATCGCCGAAGGTGCTGCGATGATAAGAACGAAGGGAGAAGCAGGTACAGGAAACGTTGTTGAAGCTGTAAAGCATATGAGAACTGTGATGGACGAGATAAGAATGGTTCAAAATATGCCTGATGAAGAATTGGTTACCTTTGCTAAAAATATTGGTGCTCCCGTAAATTTAGTAGCAAAAGTTAAAGAATTAGGAAGACTTCCTGTTGTTAATTTTGCTGCAGGTGGTGTTGCAACTCCAGCAGATGCGGCATTAATGATGATGCTTGGTGCTGATGGAGTTTTTGTTGGAAGTGGAATATTTAAATCGAAAGATCCAGCAAAAATGGCAAAAGCAATTGTTATGGCTGTTACGTATTGGAATGATCCAGAAATGTTGTTAAAAATTTCTGGAGATATTGGACAGCCAATGGAAGGTTTAGAGATAGAAGAACTTGATGTAAAACTCCAAGAGAGGGGTTGGTAAAAGTTGAAAATAGGTGTTTCTGGGATCCAAGGAGATTTTAGAGAACATAAAGTTATGCTTGAAAAACTTGGAATAGATGTTAAGGTAGTAAGAAAACCTGAAGAGTTAGATGAAGTTAATGGTTTAGTTATTCCTGGCGGTGAATCAACTACAATGATTAGAATTATGAAAATGGTTAACTTATATGAAAAACTTAAACAAAAAATTAAAGAAGGATTTCCGGTATTTGGAACATGTGCTGGAATGATTTTACTTTCAAAAGAAGTTGTAAACTTTCCTCAAGACTCTCTAGGGGTAATTGATATTAAGGTGGAAAGAAACGCATATGGTAGACAAGTTGATAGTTTTGAAGAACAGATTGAGGTAAAAGGATTTGAAAAACCATTTAATGCAATTTTTATACGTGCGCCTAAGGTAGTAGATTACGATGAGAACGTTGAAGTTTTAGCAACTTATATGGATAGTCCAGTGCTATTAAGACAGAATAATGTTCTTGTAGCATCATTTCATCCAGAATTGACTGAAGATACAAGAATTCACGAATATTTTTTGAATATGGTGAAAAAATAATGTGAAGATTAATAAGTAAATTTTTAAGGCCCCAATTATATAAATTGGGGCCTTTTTTTCGTTTATTGATATGATATAATATTTTTTAGATAAGAAAATGTTAAATGGGGGTTAATAAATTGAGTATTCCACAGGAATTAATTTCAAAAATAAAACTTCTTGCTCCAGGAACAAAATTAAGGAAGGCACTTGATGACATAGTATTAGCAAATTTTGGAGCACTAATTGTTTTTATTTCAGAGGAGAAATATGAAAAATATTCGGATATTTTTCAAGCGGGATTTAAATTAGAAATTCCCTTTTTACCAGAAAAGTTATATGAACTTGCAAAAATGGATGGAGCGATAATAATTGATGATAATGTAACTAAGATCTTAGCAGCAAATGTACATCTTGTCCCAGACCCAAGTATACCAACTAGTGAAACAGGAACCAGGCATAGAACAGCGGAAAGAGTTGCCAAACAACTTGGGGAGCTTGCAATAGCAGTTTCAAAAAGGAGAAATGTTATTAGTCTTTACTATGGAAGTTATAAATATATTATTAACGATATTAATTTTTTAATTACACGGGTTAATCAAGCTTTAAATACATTAGAAAAGTATAGACAGAATTTTGATAAGATGATTTTAAATTTGGATGTTTTAGAGATTGAAAATAGGGTTAATCTAATTGATGTTGTAGAAATTATCAACAAAGGGATTGAAATTTTGAAGATAAAAGAAGAAGTTGAACCGTATGTCATTGAACTTGGTGTGGAAGGAAGGCTTGCTTCAATGCAATTATTAGAAATAATAGTTGAATTGGAGGACATCTTGAAAAATTTAATTCTTGATTATTCTAAAGAAGATATTGATGAAGAGGAGGAAGCAATGCAAATTCTTGAAGTCTTAAAAGGGTACAAAGAAAGAAAACCTATTTCAACTGCCAGACTTTTGGGATATGAAGATATAGCTAACATAAACCAATTAAATGATTATCATGTTCAATCTAGAGGTTATAGATTGTTAAGAAACGTTGCAAAAATTCCAATGGCAATTACTCACAATGTGGTAAAGGCGTTTGGAAATGTATTCTCTTTGAGTAATGCAGATTTTTCGGCTTTAAAGGAAGTTGAAGGTATTGGTGAGAAAAGAGCAAGTGCAATTATTGATAGTATAAATTCAATGAGAAAAAGGATATCCCAAGGTTAGACGTGGGATACCCTTTATTTTTTCTCTTTTAATTTTTTTATTTCTTCTTCAACTTCTTTAGCACCCTCCAAATAGAATTGTTCTTCATCTGGAGATAATTCTTTTAGAAGTCTTAAAAATTCGCCAGCATGCACTTTTTCTTCATTTGCAATGTCATATAAAACTTCTTTTGCAAGTTGGTTATCTGTTGATTCAGCAAGTTGAGTGTATAACTGAATTGCTTCATATTCTGCTGCAATCATGTATCTAATAGCTCTAACTAACTCTTCATGTGAAAGTTTTCTATCATTTTTTAATGATGAAAATGGATTGGAAAATTCTGGCATAGCATTCACCTCCATTTATTAGATTTAAATCAATTATACCATAAAAGTTTATAATTTATGATTTTGATAATTTTTCAATTTCATTTATAAATTCTTCTTCTGTTGAATAGATAATATATGCCTGCTCTTTTTCATTGTAAATATTTGGTAGGCTAAAACTAATTTTTTTGGCGGTATAAACTACTATGTTATCTTCATGTAGTTCGATTTTATTAATAGATAATTTAGAAGCAATTATGCGCATTTTTGCATACTTTAGTAAGTTTAGTACACTTTGTGGAACTTTTCCAAAACGATCATTTAATTCATCAATTAGATCAAAAATCATTTGTTCATTTTCGAATGAAGATATCCTACGATAAATTCTAAGTCTTTCTATTGGATTTGCAATATACTCTTCTGGTATTATAATTGAACCTTTTATACCAATTATTTCTGTTTTAATTTCGTTGGTTATTTTTCCGTATTCTTTGTTAAGTACTTCTTCTAGTATTTCAAAGTAATAGTGAAAACCAATATCATTTATAAATCCATGCTGTTCAAGTCCAAGAATATTTCCGATTCCCCTAATTTCCATATCTTTTAATGCTATTTGAAAACCACTACCTGGTCCCATAATTTCTTTAATTGCTTTTAATCGTTCTTTGGCTACTTTATTTATTTTTGAAGGATGGAAGAAATATGCAAAAGCTCTTTTATCTGAACGACCAACTCTACCTCTTAATTGATAAAGCTGAGCAAGCCCATATCTATGTGCGTCATCTACAATTAGTGTATTTGCATTAGGAATATCTACACCATTCTCGATAATTGATGTTGCCACAAGAACATCTAATTTTCCATGATAAAATTCTTCGATTACTTTTTCCATTTTCTTTTTTGGCATTTGACCGTTTGCTATATCTATAGATACTTCTGGAACTATTTCTTTTAACTTTTTAGCTACATCTTCTATATCATTAACTCTATTATGTACATATAAAACCTGACCACCTCTATTAATTTCTCTCATTATAGCTTGTCTGATTATTTTTTCATCGTAAGTATTTACATAAACCTGTATGTTTTTTCTTCCAAAAGGCGGTGTTTTAATAACAGACATGTCTTTTATACCACTTAGTGCCATGTGTAAAGTTCTTGGAATAGGAGTTGCACTCATCGAAAGTATATTAATATTTATCCTTAATTTTTTTAAAGCTTCTTTTTGTTGAACTCCAAATTTTTGTTCTTCATCTATTATTAAAAGTCCAAGATCAGAAAATTTTATAGATTTTAATAAGCCGTGTGTTCCAATGACTACATCAGTAATCCCTGTTTCAATTTTTTGTTTTACTTCATCTTTTTGTTTTTTTGTAAGAGAACTATCATATAATTCAACATTTATTCCAAATGGTTCAAACCTTTTTTTGAAGTTCTCATAGTGTTGACGTGCAAGTACTGTTGTTGGTACTAAAACAGCTACCTGTTTTCCGGAAATTGCGGCTTTAAAAGCAGCTCGCATTGCAACTTCTGTTTTGCCATATCCTGCATCTCCTGCGAGTAATCTATCCATGTTTTTTTCAGAAGAAAGGTCTTCTGAGACTTCCTCGATTGCTTTTAATTGGTCTTGAGTTTCAATGTGAGGGAATGTCTTAGCAAATTCTTTTTCAAGTTCGCTATCACCAAGTAAAGAAATTCCCTTAGTATTTTTTCTAAGTGCATTTATTCTGAGTATTTCTTTTACAATTTTTTCAATTTGTGATTTTGCCTTTTTAACTCTTTTAGACCAATTGTTTTTCTTTAGATTATCCAGAGCTACATTTTCATTTGTTCCTATGTATTTTTGTACCAAATCTAATCTGTCAGTAGGTACGAAAAGCTTAGAATCGTTAAATTGTAAAATTAAGAATTCTCTTTCTAGATCTTTTTGAGTAATTTTGGTAGTCCCTACAAATTTAGCAATTCCATATTCTTTGTGTACTACAATGTCCCCAATATTAAATTCATCTTCAGATAATACAGGAAGGCTATTAATTTTCTCCTTCTTTTTTTTATCGATTTTTAATTTTTGTATGTCTGTTTTTAAATCAATTTCATTTGCAATTTTTATTATTTCTTTAAAGTCTATTCCTGAATATCTTATGTAATTTTGTCTAAGTTTGGGATCTATAATTAGTTGTCTTATTTCTCTTTCTTTTTTTGAAAAACTTTCTATTACTTTAGGTTTATTAAAAATTTGAAATTCGATATTGTAATCTAAAAAAGTTCCGTTATATTTATCACCGATCATTGTTTCATGAATAACTGGTTCAATATATTCTCTTGCTGGAAGTATAAGGGCTTTTTCAATTTTTCTAACACTTTTTTGAGTAGAAGGATCAAAATGTCTAATATCTTCAATTAAATTGTCAAACAATTCAATACGAGTTGGTACTTCGTTAGGTCCATAAAAATCTATTATATCTCCACGTATTGAAAATTGACCCCCTTCGGTAACATTATATACTCTTTCATATCCAAGCTTTGAAAATAATTCTTCAGGTGATTCAAATATATCACCAACTTTTAATTCAATGACATATTTTTTTAAAATTGCGGGAGGCATTACGAATCTTGTTACAGAATACAACGTAGCTACCCCATTTAGATTATTATTAAGGGCAAGATATAAAGAGTATATTCTTTTTGATCTTACAAACCATGAATTTTCAAGATTTTCATATGGGAAAATATCATAGGAGGGAATATAGAAATATCCTTTGATATTGCAATCTTTTTCAGATGGAACTATTAAAATTTTATTCATATTATCCCTCAATTATTATTGGCTTTCTAAAATCTATACCAGATTTTCTTTGAGAAGAGTTAGGATAAAATAAAGTATAGATATTACTTGCAAGTATATCTTTTTCAAACTGCCAATTATATAAGCTTATGTTAAAATCCCATTTTCTTTCACTGTTTTTTAAAACATCTTTTAGTATTTTATTTTTGAGTGAAGGATTTGTGATGATTGGGATTTTAGATTTTTTCTTTGCATATGATAAAAATTCTTGACCTTTTTTTGTAAATCCAAGAACTCTTACATATTGAGGTCCTAGTTTATTTGAAAATTCCATATAGTTTTTTTCAAAATTGAAGATTGCATGGAATATCAACCTTCTTATTCTTGAGAATGTAAATCTTTTTGCTTTTATATTTTCAATGAATTCTTTAAGATTGGTTGAAATATTTGCGCTATCAATAAATCTTTTGTCTAAACCTTCACTAAAACCATATATGTTTTCTAAATTTTCTCTTGTCTTTAATCTAAATTCAGAAAGTATAAATTGTTCTAAATTTTCCAAAAAGACTGGACCTCTCCCTTTTTTGAATTCATCTTTTAAAATTAAATAAGTACTTTCGGGAACATATTCTTTAATACTTTTTGCAGACTTTATAGCATTTCTAATTGCAGTAGCTGAAGAAAATTTTCCTGATAAATTTTGCTCATTGTATTTTGCACCAACACGTTTAATAACATGATACTTAATGCTGCTGTTATATTTTAAAATCGCTTTGATGTATTCGATTCCTAGAATATCATTTGAGTTTTCTAGCTTTTTAATAGTATCTAAATCAGTTTTCAAAAATTTTTGAAGTGCAAATTTCCTTGCATTTGGATATGATAAACCTTTTTTTAGTTCTCTTTTTATTAGGTAATCAAACTCTTTTGAATTTTCATATAAGATTTTGGATATCTTTTCAAGAAAGGAAATATCAGCACTTTCACTTCCAAATACAATATCTGTAACAAGACCAAGTTTATGCATTAGGCCAACTGAGCCAATAGCAAAGCCTCCGGCATCTTGTAATGAATAAATAGTTGGAAGTTCAAATACTACATCGATACCATTTAAAAGAGCCATTTTAGCTCTTGCAAATTTGTTAACTATAGCAGGTTCTCCTCTTTGGCAAAAATTCCCACTCATAACCGCAATTGTAAAATCAGGGTTAACTAGCTTTTTTGCAGATTTTAAATGATGGAGATGGCCATTATGGAAAGGATTATATTCAACTACAACTCCTAAAACTTTCATTCTTCACCTCTAAATTTTCTGAAAACAAGTATTCCGCAAATAACTAATATAGCAAGATTTATTAGGAAAAGCATCATACAAATGTACATAGCCTCAATTTTATTACCGTTAATTCCAAAAAATTCTAAACCTAACCAAGTTGGTCCCAGCGATGCTAATTTGTATAGTTGAAATAAAAATGATATAAATGATAGTAAAAAAGAAATTATTATCCACAAATTAGCATATTCCCATGAATCTTTGGAAATTGAATAGAAACCTATAAAAAAACCATTGAGTGTAAAAGATATTGCTATTATTAGCAATGCTGATGAAATATTCATATCGATAGAAAAAATATTTTCTATTACAGGTGAAAAAAAGAAAATAGCTATGTAAAAACTTAAAAAGATTAATCCAATTGTTGAAAGCAATGTACCTAAAATATAAATTAAGTATTTTTCCATGTTTTACACCTCTTTAAATATTTTACCACAAAAATAGGGCCTTTAAGGCCCTTGATTTATTTTTTGGTGGGTGCGGCAGGGATTGAACCTGCGGCCTCTTCCGTGTGAAGGAAGCGCTCTCCCACTGAGCTACGCACCCATGCAAAAAAATAATACCATAAAAATTTTTTAAAATCAAGAATTTGGTGTATATTTTTTATAGGGGGCGAATTGAAAAATGGTTAAGAAATTTATTAATTTTACGCTATTTTTTGTTTTGACCGTTATGTTTTTTATAATTATTTCTCCTTATGTTTTTAAATATCAAAAATTTTTTCCAAAAACTTTGAACAAAGAAATTGTGTTTATTAATTCCAAACTTAAATTACATTATATTGATGATGAGAGAGTAATTAATTTTAAAGATATAAAAATTAATAGATGGATGAATAAATACGAGTTTTATAAGATACTAGTTAAAGAATTTTCAAAGTATCCTGGAGTGTATGTGCTATTACCTGAATCTAATAAATCTAACTATGTTCTACCATTTGAAATTAGGTTTGTTGATGGAGAATTTGTGGTTATTAATTCTTCATGTGATATTGAAGAAGGTGCAGTGGTTAGTAAAATTAATAACAGGGATTTGATTGAATACTTATCGGATTTTTATTCAGAAAAATATGTTATTAATGAGAACAAACAATTTTTTTCAAGATATATTTTCCCATTTTTAGGAGAATTTTTAAAGAAAAAGAGAATTGAGGTTGAGTATAAATTTTTAGGAAAGAGTAAAAAAACAATTGTTGAAACGATTCCTTATGAAAAGTTTATAAGAAAAGATCCAGTTTTGGTAGAAAACAAATCAAATGATTTTGCTAATATAACGATTTTCTCCTTTAATTTTTTAGGAGATAAATTTTCGGAAATTTTTGAAGAATTTGAAAATATCGCAAAAAATAATAACATTAAACATATAACTTTAGATTTTAGATATGCATATGATATTCCAATTGACTTAAGTAGTTTATACATGATAATGTCATTTTTAATAGATAAAAAAACAACTTTATTTGAAGAGGCAATGTTTAAACTTGGAAGCTATAAGTATACTTATAAAAATTTTGGGGAATTAGCCCCAAATAATGTAATGTTCAAAAATAAAGAAGTTGAAATAGTTGAAAATTGTTTTGATCCAATTGGAAGTTTAATTTGTAATATAATTAAAAATGATAAATTGGAATTTTACAATAATTATAAGGAAATTATTACTCCTTGGACAAGGTTAAGAATATACATTCCAAGTGCTAAATTTTTTATTAAACAGCTATAATATTTAATGTATATTTTTATAAAATGTAAAAGAGTTGATTTTTTTGTAAAATATGTGGTATAATAATTATGAACCATTACACTACTCCAGAAGAGGGGGGATTTTTGTGAAAAAACTTTTAGCATTTTTGATGGTAGTATTTGCGGTAGTATTATTTGCTGCCGATCCAAACACTTTGGTAGATGCAACTATTGGTGAGCCAGATACTCTTGATCCACATCTTGCATATGACACAGCTAGTGGAGAAGTTTTGTATCAGGTATATGAGAACCTTATACAATATAAAGGTTCCAGTTTGAACGAATTTGAACCAAGGCTTGCGACAGAAGTTCCAACAGTTGAAAACGGACTTATAAGAGACGGTGGAAAGACATACGTATTTCCAATTAGAAAAGGAGTTAAATTCCATAATGGAAATGATTTAACTCCTGAAGATGTTGAATACAGTTTCCAAAGAGCACTTCTTTATAGTCCAGCAGGTGGACCAGTATGGATGCTTTGGTATTCCATCTTTGGAATGTGGGATGTTGAAGATATGGTTTATGAAGTTTCCGGTAAAAAATGGAACGAATTATTCGATGAAAATGGAAATCCACTTCCAGAGGCTGAAGAAGTATTTAAGAAAGTTTATGATGTAGTAGATAAAGCAATAGAAGTAGATGGAGACAATGTTATAATCCATCTTAGAAGACCATATGGTCCATTTTTGAATGTAATTGCTCAAAGTGCTCACTGGGGAGCAATTCTTGATAAAGAATGGTGTATAGAAAAAGGGCTTTGGGATGGTCAACCAACTACATGGTGGAAAGAGCACGTAATGTCAAAAGAAGATTCTCCAATTTATCAAACGGCAATGGGAACAGGACCATACAAATTTGTAGAATGGGATAGAGCACAACAAAAGGTAATACTTGAAGCAAATGAAAATTATTGGAGAGAACCAGCAAAGATTAAGAGAGTAATTATATGGGGTATTGATGAATTTTCAACTAGAAAAGCAATGCTAGAAAAAGGCGATGCTGATATTGCATATATTCCAACACAATATCTTGATCAAGTAAGAGGAAATCCAGATCTTGAAATAATTGAAGGTATACCGACATTATCAGTTACAGTTCTTGGTTTTAACTGGTCAATTAGAGAAGGAAGCAAATACGTAGGTAGTGGAAAACTTGATGGAAATGGAATTCCATTGGATTTCTTCAGCGATGTTCATGCAAGAAAAGCAATTGCACATGTTATCAACTATGATGCACTTATAAGTGAAGTATTAAAAGGTTTTGCTAAGAGAGTTCCAACAGCATTACCAGAAGGTCTTCTTGGATTCGATCCTTCACTTCCATTGTATGATTTCAATCTCTTTAAAGCAAGACAAGAATTAATGCAAGCATGGAACGGAGAAGCATGGAAAAAAGGATTCAAATTCTCAGTTGCATATAACTTAGGAAATGAAGCAAGACAAAGAACAGCAGAAATGGTAAAAATGTATCTTGAAATGTTATCACCAAAGATTAAAGTTGATGTTGTTGGTTTGCAATGGCCAACATTCTTAGACGCAACAAAACGTGGAGAACTTCCAATATTCATACTTGGATGGCTTGCAGACTTCCCAGACCCAGATAACTTCATATTTACATATTATGATTCAAAAGGTGATTATAGCTCAAGGCAAGGAGCAAAATTCAGAGAATTTGTAAGTACACCTATGGAAGAACTTGGTGGAAAGAGCTTGGATGATTTAATCGAGCAAGCTTCAGCAGAAACAGATGCTGCAAAGAGAGCAGAGTTGTATGCACAAATTCAAAAATTTGTTGTAAAATATGCAATTAGTGTACCTCTTTATCAACCTGTTGGAGTTAGGGTTCACAGAAAATGGCTCAAAGGTTGGTATCCAAATGCAATGAGACCAGGTGATGATTATTACGCATACTGGTTTGAGGGAAAAGAATAATTAAAAAGTAATTAATTTCTTGCGGCCCATTATGGGCCGCATTTTTTATGTTATACTTAGGTATAGGAGGTAGATAAAATGCCATACGATGGGTTTGTTATGAGGCAATTTTTAGAATATTCAAAACCATATTTGCTTAATGCTCATATTAGAAATTTTTATATCTTTAATAAGATAATCTATTTTAGTTTTCAAAATTTTGATTTAAAAATTTCTCTTAATCCAAGTTATTCTTATATAACTTTTGAAAAAAGAAATTTACCTTTAAAGACTAAAAGTCATTATTTTGTTGAGTATTTAAGAAGTAAAGTTAGAGGTGGTATGATAAAAAATATTGAGCAAATTGGATTGGAAAGGACTTATAAGTTTGAAGTTTATAAAGTTGATGATGTTGGAAATAAACATAATTATGAAATTTATGTTGACATAATGGGAAGACATTCAAATATAATTTTAGTAGAAAATGGGATAATTTTGGATGCATATAAACGAATAAAAAATAGATTTAGAAACATTTTTCCAGGAGAACAATTTAAAATTTTCAGTTCAAATAAAATTAATCCGCTTGATGTAAATCAAATTAAAAAGCTTAAAACTATTAATGAAAGCAAAAAGGCTTTAGAATTTGTTTTCAAAAATATTCAGGGATTTTCTAAAGTAACTGCTAGGGAATTGTTGTATAGAGCAGGTATAAATGAAGATGAAGTTATTAAATGGGATGATAAATTAGAAAAAATTTTGAAGGAAATTATTCAGGAATTTAGTGAGAATTATATGTATGTTTATTTTGAAAATAATAAACCATTTGAAATTTCTGCATTTTCTTTAAATCATTTAGCTGAAAAATTTAGAAAATTCTCAAAACCTGACGAAGCAATTAATTTGTTTTTTAGTTGGAATGAAAAAAAGAGTTTAATTTATCAAAAGAAAAAGACTTTGGAAGATGTATTGGTAAAATATATAAGCAAGTTGGAAAATACATTAGATAAGATTAATATTGAAATTGAAAAAAATAAAAATTACGATTTGTATAAAAAATATGGAGAACTTTTAAAGGCTTATTTTTATCAAATTGATGAAAAGTTGAATAGCGTAGTTTTGTATGATTGGGAAAATGACGAAAATATCGAGGTTCCTCTAGATTATAATAAAGAACCACTTGAAAATGCAAATCATTACTTTAAAAAATACAATAAAATGAAAAATAAGTTGAAAGGTCTTCTGGAAAGAAAGAAAGTATTAGAAGATGAATTAGACTATCTATATCAAATTTGGTACACAATTGAAGATGCTGAAAATGAAGAAGAAATAGAAGAGATAAAGTTTGAAATGCAAAATATGGGGCTAATAAAAGAGAAGAAAGGTAGAAGTAAAAAAGTTATCAAATCAGAGCCAAGAAAAGTAGAGCATAATGGGTTTGTAATATATATTGGGAAAAATAACAAACAAAATGATGAACTTGTTCGTAAGGCAAATGATGAAGATTTATGGTTTCATGTTCATGAAATGCCTGGATCACATGTTATATTAAAAAACAATGGAAAGGTTATAAACGAAGAAGTTATAAGATTTGCTGCGGAGCTTGCAGCTGGGTATAGTAAGGGTAAAAATTCAGGAAAGGTTCCAGTTGACTATACAAAGGTAAAATATGTTAGAAAAACTAAAGGTTTAAAACCTGGCCTTGTACTGTACAGTAATTATAGAACAATTTATGTAAGACCGAGGAGGATTGATGATGTTTAAGGTCTATTCGGATTTTTCACCGTCAGGAGATCAACCTCAAGCAATTAAAAAATTAGTTGAAGGTTTAAAAAAAGGATATAGCATACAAACTTTATTAGGTGTTACAGGAAGTGGAAAGACATTTACAATGGCCAAGGTTATTGAGAATGTTGGCAAACCAACTCTTATAATTTCACCCAATAAAACTCTAGCTGCTCAATTATACTCTGAATTTAAATCTTTTTTTCCAGAGAATAAAGTTGAATTTTTTGTAAGTTACTACGATTATTATCAACCGGAGGCATATATTCCAACTAGAGATTTATATATTGAAAAAAATGCTGATATTAATGAAGTAATTGAAAAAATGAGAATCAGTGCAATAAAGTCAATTATGACTAGGAAAGATGTTATTGTTGTAGCAAGTGTTTCAGCAATATACAATTGTGGAGATCCTAAAGATTTTAGTGATTTAAATTTTGTTTTATCTGTAGGACAAGAGATTGATTTAGAAAGATTTTTAACACATTTAGCAAGAATTGGTTATGAAAGGAAAGAAGAAGTTGCACTTGGAGGAACTTTTAGAGTTAAAGGCGATGTCATAGAAATATATCCTAGATATCAAGATGAAGGAATAAGAATTGAGCTTTTTGGTGATGAAATAGACTCGATCTATACTTTTGATCCATTGAACCGAAAAATTATAGAAAAGCTTGACAGGGTAGTTATCTATCCTACAAAAGAATTTATTACGACAGAAGAAAAAATCCAAAGGGCAGTCAAGTCAATTTTAAAAGAATTAGAAGAACAGTTAGAATATTTTAAAAAGCAAGGAAAGTATTTAGAGGCTGAAAGATTGAAGCAAAGAACAATGAATGATATTGAACTTCTTATAGCACTTGGATATTGTTCAGGGATAGAAAATTATTCAAGACATTTTGATGGTAGAAATCCTGGAGACCCACCATACAGTCTTTTAGATTATTTTGGAGATGATTATCTTGTATTTATAGATGAGTCGCATATAACTATTCCCCAACTTAGAGCAATGTATAGAGGAGATTTTTCAAGAAAGAAAAACTTGGTAGATTATGGTTTTAGACTTCCATGCGCTTATGATAATAGACCACTGAAATTTGAGGAATTTTGGAATAAGGTTAAAAATGTTATTTTTGTTTCAGCAACACCAGGAGATTTTGAAATTAATAATTCTCAGCAAGTTGTAGAACAAATAATAAGGCCGACAGGACTTGTTGATCCTGAAGTTGAGGTAAGACCTACTCAAAATCAAATAGATGATCTTGTTAATGAAATTTCTAAAATAAGAAAAAGAAATGAACGCGCATTAATTACTGTTCTTACTAAAAAGACTGCTGAAAAATTAGCAGAATATTTAATAGAAATGGGTATTAAAGCTTTGTATATTCATTCTGAGCTTGATACGATAGAACGTGTTGAAGTATTAAAAAAACTTAGAAGAGGAGATGTTGAAGTAGTTGTTGGTGTAAATTTGTTAAGAGAAGGATTGGATTTACCAGAAGTTTCATTGGTTGCAATATTGGATAGTGATACTGAGGGATTTTTGAGAAGTGAAACTACATTAATACAGATTATTGGAAGGGTTGCAAGAAATATAAATGGTAAAGTAATAATGTATGCTGATAAAATAACACCGGCTATGAAAAAGGCAATTGATGAAACAAATAGAAGAAGGAAAATTCAGATTGAGTATAACAAGAAGCATGGTATTACTCCAAAAACTATAATTAAACCACTTGATGAAGAAATATTTAAGCAGTTTATGACAGATGAAGATGAGGAAAAAGAAGAAATTAAAACAATATTTGAATTAAAAGAATCTCTATCAATTGAAGAGTATATTGCATTGCTTGAAGAAGAAATGTATAAGGCAGCATCAGAGCTAAGGTATGAGGATGCGGCAAGATTAAGAGATGAATTATTTAATATCAGAGAAAAATTAAAGAATAAATCTTTTTGAACGATAATATAGATGAAAATAATTAAAAAATTGTATAATAAGGTGAGAGTATGGGAAAAATTTCAGATATTATATTTGAAGCAAGTGAAACTTTGAAGGAGAAAGCATTATTTCCATTATTTTCAATTTCTGTCATTGATATAATTGGAACCATAGAAAAAGAAGAATTTTTTTACAAAATGGCTAGAACTTTGTTTAATATTATACCAGCAGTAAATGGTGTAGAGATTTTTGATAATAAGTTAATAGCATCGTTTGGAACAACTAATGGTAAAAATAAAGATTACAAACTTAATAATATAATTTTTAGATTATATTTTAATAAAATTAGTCAGTTTGAAGAAAGACTTTTAAAATATATTTTGGCTATTGCGGAAATTCATTATAGAAATGTAATAAAATTTGAGCAGGTGAAAGGAAATTCATTATATGATGAATTAACAGGTGCTTTAACAAGAAAAGCTGGAATAGAAATTTTACAAAAAAAATTTTACGAGATTAAAAGAAGCAACAAAAAAGCAAGTATCGTGTTTATAGATATTGATGGTTTAAAAGAAACGAATGATAAACTTGGACATTTTGCAGGTGATAAATTGCTAAGAGAGTTTGTTTTAGTTGTTAAAGAGTTAATAAGAAAAGGTGATTTTATAATTAGATGGGGTGGTGACGAGTTTGTATTGTTTTTAAATACTATAGATGCAAAGAGTGTAATTAATAGATTGGAAAGTTTGATCAGAACGAAGTTTTCATGGGGCGTTTCCATAATTCCAGAAGGGTTTAATGACATTTTAGAAGCGGTTGAATATGCAGATAAGCTTATGTATAAACAAAAATTTTTAAAAAAGATGAAAAATAATTAAAAAAGTGCCTCTTTTAAAAAGAGGCACTTCTCATAATAAAAGTATAGATTTTTTCAAGCTTTTCGTAAAGTTCTTTGATTGATCCGTCATTGTTTATAATAATTCCCTCATCAAGTATGTCCACTTGGTTTTTTAATATGTTTTCTATAGCTTTTTGAGAAAGTCTTCTTTCAGAAACTCTTTTAAAAATTGTATCTAAACTACATTTTACTGTAATCGTAAAATCACATTTTATTTTTAATCTTCTTTTTATAGCTGCTTCAATTACATAGAAATTTTCTTTGGCAGTCATTTTTTCAAGAATTTCTAACATTTTTGGATGTAAAATTTGTTCTAATTTTTTGAGCATTTTTTGATCTTGAAATACGATATCTCTAATTTTGCTTCTATCTAATGTATTAAAATCTTCTAAGATTTTGTCTTTTTCATGTTCAAAGGCAATTTTCCCAAGCTCATCCATATTTATATACTTAAATCCTTTTTCTTTAAAAAATTTCGATACAGTTGATTTTCCTGTTCCAATTTTGCCAGTAACGCATAATATTAATTTCAAATTAGCTTCACTCCTAAATCTTTAATTGCATTATTTTCTAACTCTTCTTTGGTAATAATTCTAAGAGTTTTTTCTGGTAACATGTTTTTAGGAGTTTTTTTTATTTTTTCTTCAAGATTTTCACCATTTTCAATTACGATAGTAATAAAGTCATCTGATTCGTAAATGTTTATTGGAGAAAAAATGTTTGATAAAACTTCAATATAATTCATTACAATTCAATCCTTTTTTTCTCAATGTTTATTTTATATTCATTATAACCTGGTCTTCCCATCAGGGCATAAGTTATCTTTTTACCAAGTTCAACACCAGGTTGATTGTAAGGATTTATATTAAACAATTCACCAGCAATTGCAGTTGCAAGTTCATAATGCATAAAAAATTCGCCAACATGTACTTCATCAATAGCAGGGAATGTTATTTTTAATGAGGGCTTACCATGTTCCAAAATAGCGCTTTCAGTTCCAAGCTGTTCGTTATTTAATAATTCAGATAGGTGTTTTCCTTGTAAATAGGAAAGAGCTTCTTCATCATGAACATTTGGTATTTTAATATCCCTATTGAATTTTTCAGTTTTTAAGAAAGTAATGATTTTATCATCTGGACCTTCATTATATAATTGAACCTGTGAATGCTGATCAACAGCGCCAAGTGCTTTAACTGGTGTTTGTCCTACATTAACTATATTTCCATCTTTATCTAGCTTTTTTCCAAGGCTTTCTGCCCATAGCTGCCTATACCAATCAGCAAGGTAATAGAGTCTATTTGAGTAAGCCATCATAACGGAGATATTTCTTCCTTTATTGTAATATAAATAGTGAGTTATTGCTATTAAAGCTGCAGGATTTTCAAATAGTGGTTTTAAGAACCTTGAATAAGCAATTTTTGCCCCATCGTACAAAGCTTCTATGTTTATACCTGCTGCGTATGCTGATAAAAGGCCAACTGGTGTTAAAACACTGAAGCGACCACCAACATTTTGTGGTATTTCTAAAGTTTTTATGTTTTCTTCATTAGCAATTTTTCTTAAAACCCCTTTTTCTGGATCGGTAGTAAAGATAAGATGTTTTTTTGGATCGAGACCATATGATTCGATAATTCCACGAGCAATTAGATAGTTTGACATTGCTTCAGCTGTACTCCCAGATTTTGAAATGACATTAAACAATGTTTTTCTTATATCGATTGTATCTAAAATGGAAGCAACAAAATCTGGATCAACATTATCTATAACAAAAATTCTTAACTTTCTGTTTCTTTCATCTTTAGAAAGAAAGTTCCAGTTAAGTGGTTTCAATGTATTTTGAAGAGCAATATTTCCTAAGGCTGAACCTCCAATACCAAGAACTACTAAATTATCAAACTGAAAAATAGTATCTTTTAAATCTAAAACAGAATCTATCCATTTTCTTGAAAAAATAGTTTCAACAAATCCAGGGCGGTTAGTATCAATTTCCTTTATGATTTGATTTATTTTATTTTCGTATGATTTTACTTCATTAAGTGTAATATTATTTGGAACTTTATTGCTAAATAAATTTGTAAAGTCAAATTTAAGCATTATACACACCCCTTTATTTTAACAATTTTATTTAAAGGATTATTAATGATATAATATTTTCATCTTTTAATATATTTCTGGGGTTGAGATAACTAAGTTCAATTAAAAATGACATTGCAACTAATTCTCCACCTGCTTTTTCAACAAGTTTTTTTAACGCTTTTGCTGTTCCACCTGTTGCAAGAACATCGTCGAAGATTATAACTTTCTGTCCTTTATTTATGCTATCAACGTGCATTTGAAGTTCTGCTTCTCCATATTCAAGGGTATATTTTTCTGATATTACTTCATATGGTAATTTTCCAGGTTTTCTTACAGGAATAAACCCCTTATTTAATTTGTAAGATAACGCACCACCAAAAATAAATCCGCGAGCTTCTGGGGCAACTATTAAGTCAAAATCGATTTCGGATAATTTTTCAGCAAGCATATCAATAGCATGTTTAAAAGCCCCTTTATCTTTGAGTAACGGTGTAATATCTCTAAATATAATCCCCTTTTCTGGAAAATCAGGAATATCTCTGATAAAAGTTCTTAAATCCACAACAGGCACCTCCAAATTTTTTATTTTACGCCCAATCCAACTGGTATACCACGTTGAATAGTACCATCTTGATTTACAACTTCGTCCTGTATTACCATAGCACTTGATCCACCACCATCTAGCATCATAGCATAAAAATATCCTTTTTCAAGTAAAAATTCTGTTGCTATATCATAATTCATTCCAGGTGAATCATTATATCCTTCAATTACAATAAAATCAACTTTACCTTCTTTTGTAATTGCAATAATAGTTCTACTAGTCTTTGATAATGCGAGACCATTACCGTATCTCAATTTTTCTTCATCACTGTCTATTAATTTTTTTCCATTTTCAATTAGCAAAGGACCGGCACCTATTGCATGTTTAATAGGGAATGGAAAATCAGAATTAAGTGTTAAATTCACCTTTGATCCCACTTCTATATTTTTAAGATATTTATCGTACTTTTTTGTAATTAAAAGAACCATTGAATCTTTTGGGACTTTTTCAACGTATTCTTTTGAAATTATTTGATTATTGGATATTACAAAATAATTTTTATCATCATCTTTAGGAACTTTTAATGCATATTCATCTGTATATAGCAAAACTTCACCTTTTGCATTTGTATTTACACCCTTTACGAGAAAAAGCAAATCATCAAGATAAATATTTACCTCTAGGTTAATTCTTTTTATAAATACTTCATTTGAATATGTTACTATAAATACAGGTCTTAACCCATATTTGTCCGATAAAAGTTTACCATCTTTTATAACTAAGTCAATTGGTATATTAGTAGATGGATCAAAATAGTTTGCATTTATACCTGCAATGCAATTATTTTTTTTGAGCATTTCTCGCAAGTCTTCTCTGGTGCCTATTCCATTACTTGAAATAATTGGAAGAATTTCTACTTTTTTTGGATCTATGTGTAGATAATTTACTAAATATTTTTTTTCATTAAAAACTTCAATTTTCCTTTCCCATTCGAGCCCATCCTTTAAAGTTTTTCTATCTTCTTCGGTAAAATTAAGAACAATTTTGACAATATTTTTTTGAAAAGAAATAATTGGTACAGGTTTTAACCTATTGTTTAAAATGAAAAATAAGAATGAATTTTCATTTTTTTGAAAACTAACATTACCTATTATCACAGGATTACCTTTAATTGGTTTTAATTCTATTGTCAAATCTCTGTTGTCAACCGATAAATTAATAAATTCTTTTGTTATTTCTTTAGAAAAGAAAAATGTTAGATTATTATCTTTAAATTCGACACTTTTTAGTAATGGTAAAGTATCATAATATATATAGATATTGCCCTCTTTAATAACCGAAAGATTTAGATATTCTTTTAAGAAGTTAATATTTAAATAAAGTTCATTATTTTCAATTTTATAAGCATTTTTATACTCAACATCAAAATTTATGGTAAATGTACCATCTTTTCCAATAAAAAGATCATCATTAAATACCATAAAGATTTTTTCATTTTTAACATATTTAAATCCAATATCTTTTAAAGTTTTTTCATCAATCCATTTGTTGGAAAAAAAATAAGCTTTGTTTTGAAACAACAATGAATTAGTGAAAACTAGCGTACCAAAAATAAAAATCTGAAGAATCAAAATTAACTTTTTCAAAGAGACACCTCACTTTACTATGTCTAAAATAATTTCCAAAGAATTAGTTTTCGAAGAAGAAATATTGTAAGCTTGTTTGAGTAAGTTCATAGCTTCATTAATATTACTTTTTTCAGTTACATAAAGTCTTACCAGTGTATCTCCATTTTTTACTTTGTCACCAATTTTTTTCAAAAATTCTAATCCAACAGAATGATCAATATTATCTTCTTTTTTGACTCTACCTGCACCTAAATAATTACAGGCAATACCAACTTTTTCAGTATCAATACTTGAAATATATCCATCTTCGGACGCTTTGAATTCAACTATTTTGCTGGAGATCGGTAATATCTTTTCAGGAGATTCTACAACCATTTCATTTCCTTCTTGTGCTTTAACAAACTCTCTAAATTTTTCAAGGGCTTTGCCTGTATCTAGTGCTTCTTTAGAAAGCTCTAAACATTTCTCATATGATCCAAGGCCGGCTAAATGGCACATCCAGGCAGAAAGTGTTAAGCAAAGAATTCTAAATTTTTCATCGCCTTGTCCTTTTAAAGTATTAATTGCTTCTAATACTTCAAGAGAATTTCCTGCAAAGGTTCCAAGTGGTTCGTCCATGTTTGTTAAAACTGCAACAGCGGTTTTGTTATGAGATTTTGCTATTTCGACCATTGCACTTGCAAGTTCCTTTGCTGAACTAATATCCTTCATGAAAGCTCCACTGCCTACTTTTACATCTAAAACAAAAGCATCAGCACCACCTGCAAGTTTTTTGCTCATAATACTTGAGGCGATCAACGATATTTCATCGACAGTTGCAGTAGCGTCACGCAGTGCATATATTTTCTTATCCGCAGGTGCTAAATTTGCTGTTTGGCCTACAACCGCAATTTTATATTTATTTACATTCTCAAAGAATTTTTCAAGACTTAATGAAGTTTTAAAACCTGGAATTGATTCTAGCTTGTCAATAGTTCCACCTGTGTGGCCCAACGCTCTCCCTGACATTTTTGCAACAGGAATTCCTAACGATGCTACAATAGGTGCAACAACTAATGTTGTTTTATCACCAACGCCACCAGTTGAATGTTTGTCAACTTTAACTCCTTTTATTGGAGAAAGATCAAGCATATCACCGGATTTTGCCATTATTTCCGTAAAAATAGCTCTTTCGTCTTTGTCAAGATGTCTAAAGTAAATTGCCATTAAAAAAGCTGACATTTGATAATCTGGAATTTCTCCATTTACATAACCCATTATCATATATTGAATTTCTTCTTTTGTTAATTTACCACCGTTACGTTTTTTTAAAATCACATCATACGGTCTCATTGTTATCTTCCTCCCTGTTGATTGGTAGTGTAACTACAAATTTTGTTCCAATCCCTTCTTTACTTGTAAATTCAATGACTCCATTGTGTTTTTCAACTATTGTTTTCACAATTGAAAGTCCTAAACCTGTTCCACCCATTTTTCTACTCCTTGCTTTGTCAACTCTATAAAATCTTTCAAATAATTTCTTTTGAGCTTTTTCGGGGATGCCAACTCCTGTGTCTTTCACTACCAATTTAATTGAGCTATTTTCTTTCCAAGCTTCAACAGTGACTTTCTTTTTGCCTTTTTCCTTTAATGAAGTATATTTGATTGCATTATCAACTAAATTTAATGTCATTTGAGTTAACCTGTCCTTGTCACCGACTAAGTATAACTCGTCAGGATAAACAAATTCAACTTCTACTTGATAATCTTTTGCAAGCGGCTCAATTATATTTCTAACATGTTCTAAAACTTCGGTAAAATTTATTTCTTCGAAAACAAATTGTGTATTTCCTGATTCAAGTTTTTCTAGATCTAAAAGATCGTTTATAAGTCTGGTCATTCTTGCAGCCTCAGATTCTATAATTGATAGGAACTTTCTGATTAATTCTTTATCTTCAAGATCATCTTCAAGTAACGCTTCAGCATAACCATGTATAGAAGTAAGAGGTGTTCTAAGTTCATGTGATACATTGGATATGAATTCTTTTCTAACATTTTCAAGGACACGTTCCTGTGTTACATCATGCAATACTATTATAAACCTTTCGTTATTTTGTTCTAAGGTAACAGGTACAATTTTCACTTCATAGTATTTTTTTTCACCATTAACAAATATACTTATTTCGCCAGAAGTTAAGCTTTTATTATTAATGGTTTCATCAAACATTTGATTGACATAATAATCTTCAAAAACTTCATAAATTTTCCTTTCTTCAATTCCGGGTCTAGTAATTTTACGTGCTTCATTATTAGCGAAAGTAATAGTTCCATCCTTTTTAGTGATTATAATAGGATCAACTATGTTATTGAGGATAGTTAAATGATTTTTTAAAGATAGTTCAAGATCATAATTTTCTTCTTCAAGTTTTGTAATTTTTTTTCTTATTTTTTCCGCAATATAAAGAGGAGGAGAATCTTTTTCCTCCTCTATTAACAGTGCTAATTTATTTAAAGCTTCTTTGTAAATTTTCATTTTTGATAATTTTTTTCTAAAATAGGCAATTGTTATTAATAAGATTATTGTTATAAGTATTGTTGAAACTTCAAGAAGCATGTCATTATTCTTCCTTTCCAGGATCTCTAAACTTGTAGCCCTTTCCTCTAACAGTTACAATATATTTTGGATTAGAAGGATCTTCTTCTATTTTTGTTCTAAGTCTTCTTATATGGACATCGACTGTTCTTGTGTCACCAAAGTAGTCATATCCCCATAATTTATCAAGTAGTACATTTCTTGAGAAAACTTTCCCCTCATTTTCAGCTAAAAATCTTAAAAGATCAAATTCAAGAGGAGTAAGGTTTACTTTTTTACCTTTGATTTTAACTTCGTATTTGTCTACATCTATTTCGAGATCTTTGGCAACAATTTTTTTAGGTTTTTCTTCTTTAACTTGAGTGGAAAGTTGCATTCTTCTAAAAACTGCTTTTATACGGGCAAGTAATTCTCTTATACTGAATGGTTTAGTTATATAATCATCTGCGCCAAGTTCCAAGCCTAATACTTTGTCGAATTCTTCACCTTTAGCACTTAGAAAAATCACAGGTGTAGATTTATATTTTTCTTGACTTCTAATATTTCTGACAAATTCAAATCCGTCCATTCCAGGTAACATAATATCAACTAAAAACATATCAATTTCTTTGTCTTTTATTTCTTCTAAGGCTTTTTCGGCATCTTCAACTGGAACAACCTCGTACCCCTCTTTTTCAAGCGTAAAACTAATAAGTTCTAATATCTCAGGTTGATCATCAATAACCATGATCCTTCTCTTTCCCATAAAATTAACCTCCTCTCGATTTTAAATGTTAATTGATATCTTCTTGAAACATTATATCATATTTTTTAACAAAATGGAAATACTTTTGCATGTTTTTGGAACAAAAAAATGTTATAATTCTGTTAACAAAAGGTGATAATAAAATCTTTAAAGAACTTTTACATTATAAATTTAAGTTAGAATTTTCACAAAAATTGAGGGGGTGATGATATGCTTATATATTTATTATTACCTTTTGTCGGTGTATTTCTTGCTTTGTTAAACTTTTGGAGTGTAACAAAAAAGCCTGAGGGTACAGAGAAAATGATAGAAATAGCAAAAGCTATTAGAGAAGGTGCTGATGCATTTATTTCTCATGAATACAAAGTTGTTTTTAAAATATCTGTTCCAATTGCAATAATCCTTGGATTATTGACTGAATGGTATGTTTCAATTTCATTCTTAATAGGTGCTCTAATGAGTTCAATAGCTGGTTATATTGGTATGAAAATAGCAACGCGTGCAAATGTAAGAGTTTCAAACACTGCTCGTGTAACAAAAGACATAGATAAGACATTAAAGGTAGCTTTCCATGGTGGATCAGTTATGGGACTTTCTGTAAGTTCATTTGCTCTCCTTGGTTTGGGATTAGTTTTTTTAATTTTTGGATATCAGTTAAAAAAAGAATATTTAGTAATTGTAGAAAATTATCTTGGTATAAATTTTATTCCATTTGCAATGACAGTTTCTGGGTATTCTTTGGGCTGCTCAATAATTGCAATGTTTGATAGGGTTGGTGGAGGTGTGTATACAAAGGCGGCAGATATGGCAGCAGACTTAGTTGGAAAAACCGAATTAAAACTTCCAGAAGATGATCCGAGAAACCCTGCAACAATTGCAGATAACGTAGGAGATAACGTTGGAGATGTTGCAGGACTTGGTGCAGATTTACTTGAAAGTTATGTGGGGTCTATACTTTCAGCAATAGTTTTAGCTTCATATATTTTTGCACTTTCTGGTGGGATATATTATGAGACTGCAAAAAAGTTAATTTTTTATCCTTTTTTGTATACAATAATAGGTTTAATAGGAAGTATTATAGGTATCTATTATGTAATATTTAAAAAAGGTTCTGGAAAGCCACACAAAGATTTGAATACTGCACTTATCCTATCAGCTTTTTTAAGTCTGGGTGGAAATTTTTTAATGACAAATATATTTTTTGAAAATGTAGATGGTCTTGAAAAATTTGGATTTAGATTTGGAAAATTTTCACCCTATGTTTCTTCAATTTTGGGGATCTTTTCAGGTATTATTATTGGGCTTCTTGCAGAATATTATACATCTGATGAATTTAGACCAACTAGAGAGTTAAGTTATAAATCAAAAGAAGGAACAGCAATAGTAATTAGTAGTGGCATGGCATTAGGAATGAAAAGTGTCTTTATTCCTTCTATATTTTTGTTTGTTTCAATCTTATTAGCTGATTATTTCTCAGGTTTATATGGAGTAGCAATGGCTTCAATTGGTATGTTGTCATTTGTTGCAACGTCTGTTTCTGTTGATTCATATGGTCCTATTGCAGATAATGCAGGTGGAATTAGTGAAATGGCAAAACTTGAACCAGAAGTTAGGGAAATAACTGATAAACTTGATATGGTTGGTAATACTACTGCTGCAATTGGAAAAGGTTTTGCAATTGGTTCTGCAGCACTTGCCGCTTTATCTTTATTTGCATCTTATGTTTTTTCACAGACTTCACCAGGAATGTCAGTGAAAAATATATTTGATTTTCTTAATTTGAATATTATAAATGCGAAAACACTATCTGGAGCAATAATAGGTGCTGCACTTCCATATATGTTTAGTGGGATTTTAATAGAATCCGTAGTAAAGACGGCTGCTTTAATGGTTGATGAAATTAGGAATCAAGTTAAAGAAAACCCAGGAATTTTAAAAGGAACTCAAAAACCTGATTATGAAAAATGTATAAGAATTAGTGCATCAGGTGCTATAAAACAGATGTCAAAGCCGGTTTTTATTGCAGTATTTACACCAATAGTTTCAGGGTTTTTCTTAGGTACAGAATTTGTTGGAGGAGTGTTGGTAGGGACTACTTTAAGTGGTATAATGTTAGCGTTATTTACTGCAAATGCTGGTGGTGCTTGGGATAATGCAAAAAAACACCTTGAGCAAGGTAAAATTCCTGGAGCTAGAAAAGGTAGTAATGAACATAGTGCATTGGTCATAGGTGATACAGTAGGAGATCCTTTAAAAGATACAGTAGGACCAAGTTTGGATATACTTATAAAAATTATGTCTGTGATTTCTTTGATTTTGGCTCCATTATTTTTGAAATTCCACATTTTTTAGCAGGAGGTAAGTTATGAAATTTGCTTTTGGAAGATATGTTCCTACAGACTCAGTTATTCATTCTCTAGATCCAAGATCAAAAATTGTATCTTCATTTCTTTTTATAGCAACAGTTTTGTCAGTTAATAGTTTATATGATTATATTTGGTTATTTTCTTTGTTTATGGTAATAGTAAAGATGTCAAAAATTTCAATAAAGATATATCTTAGATCAGTTAAGAATATGTGGTTTTTAATTGCTTTTGCAACTGTTATACAGTATTTTGTAAGTGGAATTGAAACCGCAGCTTTCATTGCATTGAGATTAATTTTTGTTGTTTTGTTTGCATCGTTTCTTACATACACAACTTCTCCGCTACTTATTGCCAGAGGTTTAGCTGATTTGTTGAAATACTTTGGTGTGAAAAAAAAATATAGAGAAGACTTTAGTATGATCATGACTATTTCTTTTAGATTTATACCAATTCTATTCGATGAAGTTGATAGAATTATAAAAGCTCAAATTGCAAGAGGTGCAAAGTTTGACCAACCTGGAATAAGGTATAAAGTTCAGGGCATTGTGGCTATAATTATACCATTGCTGATCTCTGCAATCAGGAAAGCAGAAGAAATTTCGATAGCACTTCAAGCTAGAAAATATGGGGTTTTTGAAAGAAGTAGTTATTATGTTTTAAAATGGAAGAAAATTGATACATATTTTTTTACATTTTCAATATTTGTTTTTTTATTTCTTTTTATTTTAAAAATTATTTTTTAATAAAGGTTGTTAAAATGCAATAATAATAGTATAATTGTAATTGTAAAAGTTAAATGAATCTAATTTTATCTACAAAAAAAGGGGGTTTTTATATGAGATTGAAAGATAAAGTTTGTATTATAACCGGAGCAGCAAGTGGGATAGGGAAAGCAGCTGCATTGTTATTTTCAAAAGAAGGTGCTACAGTTATTGCATGTGATATGTCCGAAGAAAATTTAAAAGTATTAAAAGAAGAAAATCCTGGTCCCGGAGTTATTGATACTTATGTTTTGGATGTTACAGATAGAAAGAGAATAAATGAGGTTGTTGAAGAAGTTGCTAGTAAATATGGTAAAATTGACGTTTTAGTAAATAATGCAGGAATAACGAGGGATGCTCTTTTGTTAAAAATGAAGGAAGAAGATTGGGATGCAGTAATTAATGTAAATTTAAAAGGTGTATTTAACATGACACAAGCAGTTGCACCTTTTATGATTAAAGCAGGTAAAGGAAGTATTATTAATACATCTTCAATTGTTGGAGTTTTTGGTAATATAGGTCAGACAAATTATTCAGCAACAAAAGCAGGTGTAATTGGTATGACTAAAACTTGGGCAAAAGAGCTTGCAAGAAAAGGTGCCCAAATTAGAGTGAATGCCGTTGCACCTGGATTTATAAAAACTCCTATGACTGAAAAAGTTCCTGAAAAAATAATTAACGCTTTGAATGAAAAAATTCCATTAAAGAGAATGGGTGAACCTGAAGAAGTTGCAAATCTCTATTTATTCTTAGCTTCAGACGAATCTTCATATATTACAGGGCAAGTAATTGGGATAGATGGTGGATTGGTAATTTAAAGAGTGTATATATTGAAAAGGTGCCTGTAAAATGCCAGGCACCTTTTTTTATTTTTTATGTTAAAATTAATTAAAAGATTAAGGGAGGTAATAAAATGATATTTACACTCACAATGAATCCGTGCCTTGATAGGTATATTTATGTAGACGATTTAAAGCTTGATGACACAATCAGAGCAAAAAAAGTAATGGATTATCCTGCCGGAAAAGGAATAGATGTATCAAGGGTTATTAAAGAGCTTGGTGGAATTTCAGTAGCTATTTCTCTTTTAGGTGGTGATACTGGGAGAAAAATTGAAGAAATGCTTGATATGGAAGGTGTTATATATACCACGATAAGGGTTAGTGTAGAAACAAGAACAAATATTATTTTAGAAACAAATAGTGGACAATTTAGAATAAGCGTTCCAACTAAAGAAGTTTCAAGAAAAAAGCTAGAAACAGTTTTAGAAGTTTTAAATGCTATAGTTAGAAAAGGAGACATAATTGTAATTTCTGGAAGTCTTCCAACTGGAGTTTCTCCTGATTTTTATACCGGAATAATTTTTGCTTTAAAACAATGGGGAGTATATGTTTATTTTGATGCAGATGGTGAAAAGTTAAAATCAGGATTATTAGGTGGTCCTGATGTAATAAAACCTAATCAACATGAATTTGAAAGGCTTGTTGGTAAAAAAATAGAAAAGTTTGAAGATTTTATAGAACAAGGTAAAAAATTGATTTTGGAGTATAATCTTAAAGAAATATTATTAACTTTAGGCTCAAAAGGGGCTTTATTATTGGCAAATGATGAAGGATATTTTGCTAAACCTATTGATGTTCCAGTAAAAAGCGCAGTAGGAGCTGGCGATTCATTTTTAGCAGCTTATGTTTTAATGAGAGAAAAAGGTAGATATGAAGCCTTTAAGTGGGCAAATGCAGCAGGAAATGCAGCAGTTATGACTCCTGGAACCGAGTTATGTAAAAAGGACGATGTTTTAAATTTACTTGATAGAGTTCAAATTGAGAGGATTTATTAATTTCTCTTTTAAAAAGTAGTTTGAAAGCCATTTCAATGTATCATAAAGAGTTATTTTTATATCTCTTGGATTATAATTTATTTCTTTAGTAGCTTTTTCATGTGAAAATGTATAGTTTCTTGTTAATGTATGTATTGAGTAAGGAGTAAATAGTGGTTTTTTATTTACAAGATATCCAAAACTTGTTGAAAATAATGATAGAAAATATGCAAAATGTGTATTTATAACTTTTGGTTTTGTGTTTTTTCCTGTAATTTCATTTAATAGATGTATAAGCTCAGTTGTTTTAAAAGTTTTGTTTGAAAGTATATAAAAATTAGCTCTTTTATCAAGGTAAATAAGTTTAATAATTCCATCTGCAACGTCTCTTACATCTACAAAATCAAAACTTCCATCGATAGTGTATTTGAGTTTGTTGGTTAAATATTTTAAAAACATTATCCCCATTTCAGATGGTTTAAAATCAAATGGGCCAATAATACCAGTTGGGCATACGGTGGTAATATCTAAGCCTGATTTTATTGCATTAAGAACTGCAAGTGCTGCAAATGCTTTTGATTTGCCGTATACTCCAGAAGTTTTTGAGGGATCGATATTAGTGTTTTCATCTATAACAGTTCCAGGCTTTGGCTCTTCGAATGCGTGAACTGAGCTAATGTAAATTAGTTTTTTATTTAACTTTTTACAAACTTTAAGTATGTTTTTAGTCCCGTTTATATTTACTGAGTAAACAGCTTTTTTCTTCCAGGGAAGTATTGATATAAGTGCAGCAAGATGAATAATTATGTCAGCATCTTTTGATAGTTTTTCAACTAGTGTATAAATTCTTACATCACCTTTTACGATCTTTACATTTAACCCTCTCAAACTTTCACATTTGTCACTTGGATGAACAAGTGTAACAACTTGTTCCCCCATTTTTAAAAGCTTTCGGATAAGAACATTTCCTAAATGCCCTGAACCACCAGTAATAAATATCATTTTTTCTCACCTCCTAAATTTTTAATAAAGTATTCAAAACCTTTGTTAATAATTTGAAGTTCATTATCAGGAATTTTAGAAATAGTATAGTCAACAATTTTATTAAAATCTTCCAAAAATTTATGAAAAATGTTTTCTCCTTTTTTTGTTAAAATTAAGAATATTTTTCTCCTGTCTTTGCTAGACCTTTTTCTTTTGACAAGATTTTCATGTTCCAATTTGTCAATAATGACTGTTACAGTACTTTTTGAAAGATTTAGTTTTTGAGAACATTCTTTCATTGTAACGTCTTTATTTAAAGCAATAAAAAGAAATACATAAAACTCATTTGTAGTCATTTTTGAAAAAACTTTGTTTGTTTGAAAAAAATTGACAAAATTTACTACTAGTGAGAAGATTGTTTTTAGGATATCTTCTTTATTCAAAATAGCACCCCTTAATATAGTTTAATTTATAAACTATTTATATTATAAACAATTTAAATCATGAACTAAAATTAGATTAAATTGTTTGTAGCTCTTTGAAAGCGATTTATAATTAATTATCTTTTTTATTCTTTATTTTTGATATAATTTAGCTAAGAAAGAAGGGGGGATTAAAATGTACAATGGAAAATTGGTTAGGTTAAGGGCGTATGAAAAAGGGGATTTGGAAATAGCAAGAAAATTTGTAAATGATCCTGAGGTTAAAAAATATTTGATTCCTGGAATTCCGTTTCCATTAAGGGGTGATGATGAAGAAAAGTGGTATAACAGTTTAAACCCATTTGGAAAAGGGGAATATTCTTTTGCTATTGAAAGGATTGAAGATGGAAAATACATTGGAGGTTGTGGTATAAACAAGGTCGATTGGAAAAACTCAGTTGCTGAAGTTGGTATTTTTTTGGGAAAACCATATTGGAATAAAGGATATGGAACAGATGCTATGAGAGTATTAGTCAATTTTGTTTTTAACGAAATGAATGTTAATAAAGTAAAGTTAGAGGTATTTTCTTTCAATGAAAGAGCAATAAGAAGTTATGAAAAAGTAGGATTTAAAAGAGAAGGAGTTCTAAGAGAGGAGATATTTAGAAATGGTAAATATTACAATGTAATTGTTATGGGGTTACTAAGAAGGGAGTGGAATAGTTGATAAATTCTTTAAAAGAATTGTTCAGTACTGGAAAAACATACAATTTAGAGTTTAGGATTAATCAATTAAAAATTTTAAAACATGCATTGGAAGAATTTGAAGAAGATTTATATAGTGCTCTTTTTCTTGATTTAAATAAATCAAAAGAAGAAGCTTTTTTGACAGAAATATTTATTGTTTATAGAGAAATAAAATATTTTATTAAGAATTTAAAAAAACTTTCAAAGCCTAAAAGAGTAAAAGTTGGTATTGAGAACCAATCTGGAAAAGGTTTTTTAATTCCTGAACCCTATGGTGTAACTTTAATAATTTCGCCTTGGAATTATCCTGTAAATTTAACACTAACTCCTTTAGTTGGAGCTATTGCATCTGGAAATTGTGTTGTTTTAAAACCTTCTGAATATTCAGAAAATGTTACTAAAGTTTTAGAAAAAATGATTACAAAGTATTTTTCAGAAGATTATATAAAAGTAGTTACAGGAGATGCAGAAATTTCTAAAAAACTTTTAGATCAAGATTTTGACTATATATTTTTTACAGGAAGTCCAGGTGTAGGAAAATATGTGATGAAAAAAGCATCTGAAAGACTAATTCCAGTAACACTTGAGCTTGGAGGAAAAAACCCAACTATTGTAGATTCAACTTGTGATTTAGAACTTTCAGCTAAAAGAATCGCTTGGGGAAAATTATTAAATGCAGGGCAAACATGTATTTCTCCTGATTACTTAATTGTTGAAGAAAGTATTAAGGAGCAACTAGTTGAAAGGTTAATTAAATATTTTGAAGATTTTCAAAGTAAGATGGCTTATATAATTAATGATAGGCATGTAAAAAGGCTAAAAAATTTATTAAATAATACAAATGGAAGAATAATTTTTGGAGGGAAAGCATACGAAAGAAGGTTTGAACCTACCATTGTAGATGATGTGAAAATAAACGATTCATTAATGAGTGAAGAAATATTTGGTCCCATTTTGCCTATAATTACATTTAAAGATGAAAAAGATATATTTGAAATAATTAGTAAAAATCCATATCCTTTGTCTCTTTATGTATTTTCGAATAACCAAGCTTTTGTTAATAATGTTATTAATAAAATTCAAGCTGGTGGGATAAGTGTAAATGACACAATTTCTCATTTTGTTCCTGAAAATTTTCCTTTTGGAGGAATAAAAACAAGCGGAATAGGAAGGTATCATGGTAGATATAGTTTTGAAACATTTTCACACTTAAAACCGGTATTTTTTAGAGGAAAGTTTGAAATTAACGTAAAATATCCCCCATATAATGGTTTTGAAAAAATTCAAAAAATTTTAAAAAAGTGGTACCTATGATTTTCATTTTTTTAAGTAATTTACATTGCTAACAGTTTTATCTGCAAATACAGAAAGACTGCTTATGTATGAGTAATTTATACTTTTAGTATTTATTTGCATTTTTACTTTATGAAAGTTCATCAGTATTTTTAGGCTTTCATTATAATTTTCATACCAGCCTTAATATAGCACTCCTTTATCTCTTAACATTTCTTAATATTTCTAAAAAAAAGTAAAATGTATATTTTAGATAATACTCCTGGAGACCAAAAACCAGGAGGTGTTTCTTATGAGAAAGATTTTTGTCATTTTTGCATTGTTGTTGGTGTTTTTTGCATTTTCAAGAACTTTGGTAATTAAGGGTTCAAACACTATTTTCCCAGTTGCTCAACTTTGGATAGAAGAGTTAAAAAAGATGTATCCAGATATGGAGATAACGCTTGAAGGAGCAGGTTCATCGACTGGTATTGCAGCCTTATTTAACGGGACAGCAGATATTGCAAATTCAAGTAGGTGGTTAAAAGAAAGTGAAATTGAAAAAATGCATAATATAAAAAAATATTTTGTACCTATTATTGTTGGTTATGATGGTATAGCAGTAATTGTAAGTAAAAATCTTGGAATAGAAAATATATCAATAGATACTTTGAAAGATATATACACTGGAAAAATAAGATACTGGAGTCAAGTTGATCCAAATTTACCTAAAAAGCAGATAGTAATTTATTCAAGAAATACGGCATCTGGAACTTTTGAAACATTTGAAAATAAAGTTTTGAATAAAGAAAAAATGGCTCCATGGGTTAGAATGGTTGAAAGTACTCAATTTGAAATTGAATCTGTAAAAAATAATCCATATGCAATTGCCTATACTGGAATTGGGTATGTTACAGAAGATGTTAAAGTTTTAAAAGTAGATGGTGTTTTACCGACTAAAAGAAATATTTTAGAAGGAACCTATCCAATTTCAAGACCATTGTACATGTTTGTTGATGCATCAAATGGATACCTAGTTGATGATCTCATTAAAAAATATGTTAATTTTGCAGTTTCTAAAAAAGGACAAGATTTAGTAGAAAAAGCAGGATATGTTTCTGCATATGGATTTTAGGGGGTAAATAAATGAGGGCTTTTAAGTATTATTTTCAGATGTTTTTAATATACTTTTTTGCGCTGTTGTCCATCACAGCGCTTTTTCTCTTAATAGTATTTATATTTAAAGAAGCATTGCCAGCAATTGTTGAACTAAGGTTAAAACCGTTGATGAGCATTTATTGGTATCCAACGTATGATCCTCCTGAATTTGGTATGTTAGCTCTAATTGTTGATACTTTACTTGTAACATTAGTTTCATCAATTATTACTATTCCAATTGGTTATTTTATATCATTCTATCTTCATACTTATTCAAGTGGTTTTGAAAAGAGATTCATTAAATTTATTATTAGTATTTTGTCTGGGATTCCATCTGTTATAATTGGGATGTTTTTGGTATTTTACATTTCACCAATATTTTTGAATTTTGGTGTGTGGTCTACTGAGAATTTTCTCCTTGCAGTTATTGGCCTTTCTTTGCTTTCACTTCCTTATTCCGTTTCACTTATGACAGATTCTTTAGACAGTGTTCCGAAAGAATTGATTGAAAGTTCACTTTCTTTAGGAGTTTCTAAATTTATTACAACATTAAAAATTACAACTTTGGCATCACGTTCTGGATTAATTAACTCAACGATTTTAACAATTAATAGGATAATAGGAGAAACAATGGTAGTTTTATTGGTTGGAGGAGGAGCTGCAATGATTCCTACTTCATTTTTTGATCCTATAAAACCTTTAACGGCAGCTATAGCTAGTGAAATTGGCGAGGCAGGGGTTGGAAGTATGCATTATCATTCATTATTCCTAGCTGGTTTAATTCTATTAGTAATTTCTTTGTGCTTAACTTATATATCAAAGTTAAGGAGCTGGAAAACATATGGATAAATTTGCAAAAATTATCTTAAAGATTTTGTCGTATATTGTGGTAATTTTCGTTGTATTTGTAATTATAGAAGTTTTAGCAAATGGGGTAAAATATTTTTCTTTAGATTTCTTTACAAAGTATCCAGAAAATGGGATGAGACAAGGTGGAATATTTCCAGCAATAGTTGGCAGTATTTATATTATTATTACAAGTGTTATTTTTTCAGTTCCATTAGGAATATTTACTGGAATATTTTTAGCAGAGTATAAAGATAAGAAGATATCAAAAATAGTAGAATTAGCAGTTACTGGACTAAGTGGAATGCCATCTATAGTTTATGGTTTATTTGGATATGCTATGTTTTCAATTGCTTTGGGATTTGGGACTTCAATATTGTCAGCATCTCTCACACTTTCTATAATGACTTTACCAATAATTTCAAATTCAACAAAAGAAGCTATGTCAAGTTTACCAAAAGAACTTAAAGAATCAGCATATGCATTAGGGGCAAAAAGAAACGAAACTATTTTTAAAGTGTTATTAAAAGCATCAAAATCAAGAATTACTACGGGTGTTTTATTAGGACTTGGGCGAACTTTAGGAGAAACTGCACCAGTATTGGTAACAGGATCTGTTTTTTATGCTACTAGTATGCCAAAGAATATTTTTTCTCCAGTAATGACATTGCCAACTCATATATACTATCTAATTTCTGCATATGGGAAAGAATCAATGTGGATGACAAGTGGAACGGCAGCATTTCTTCTAATTTTGATTTTGGTTATTTACTTGATTGCTTATAAAATAGGAGGTATTAGTAATGGAAATAATTGAATTTAAAAATTTTGGAGCATATTATGGAGAAAAAAAGGTTGTTAATAATGTGACTTTTCCAGTGTATAAAAATAAAATTACTGCAATAATAGGACCTTCAGGTTGTGGAAAATCAACTCTTTTAAGAAGTATAAATAGGATAAATGATGAAATTCCAGGATTTAAAGTTGAAGGATTACTTTTAATTGACGGAAAAGACGTTTATACAGATGTGGATGATTTAACAGTTTTGAGAAAGAAAGTTGGAATGGTCTTTCAAAGGCCTGTTCCATTTCCAATGAGCATTTATGAAAACATAGCTTTTGGATTAAAAATACATGGAGTTAAAGATAAAAGTAAAATAAATAAAATTGTTGAAAAAACTTTAAAAAAAGCAGCACTATGGGATGAGGTGAAGCATGAACTTGATAAAAATGCTTATTCACTTTCTGGAGGGCAACAACAAAGGTTGTGTATTGCAAGATCTTTAGCTATTGAGCCAGAAGTTTTACTTTTAGATGAGCCAACATCTGCACTTGATCCAATAGCAACTCAAAGAATAGAATCGCTTTTGGAAAGATTATCAGAAAAATATACAATTGTTATAGTGACACATAATATAGCACAAGCAATTAGAATATCAGATTACATTGCATTTATGTATAAAGGAGAACTTATTGAATTTGGAGAAACATCTGAAGTTGTAAGAAATCCAAAAAATAAATTAACAGAAGAATACTTAAATGGTAAAATAGGTTAGAGGAGGAATAAAATATGGATACTATACATTTTGAAAAAGAATATTCAATGTTAAGAGCTTATATTTCTAAAATGCTTTCATTAGTATCTCAATCTTTTGAAAATGCTATTGAGGCATTAGAATTTTTTGACGTTTCTCTTGCAAAAGATGTTATTAATAGCGACGATGAGATAGATTTATTAAATAGACAAATAGAAGAGAAGGTTTACGATATTATAGCTCGCTATAATCCTATTGGGAAGGATTTGAGATATATAATTACGATGATTAAGTTTTCGAATAATTTAGAAAGAATTGCTGATTTATCTTGCAATAGTGCAGAAAAAGTCATTTATTTTGAAAAGAACAAAATTGATTACAAGATGATAAGGGAAGTAAAAGAAATGTTTGGAATAGTATTAAAAATGCTGCATGATACATTTTTGGCTTTTTCAAAAAAAGATATTGAATTATCCAAAAAAATATGGTTTGATGACAAAAATTTAGATGATTTAGAAAAGTTGATAAGAAACAAATCACAAGATCTTGATAATAAAGAATCTATTATATACAATATTCTAATAGCACGTGATTTAGAAAGAATAGGCGATCATTTAACAAATTTATGTGAAGAAATAATTTATATAGAAACTGGAAAGGAAATAAAGGAGATAATAAATTATGGAAAGGATTCTAATAGTTGAGGATGATTTATCAATAAGAAATATTTTGAAAAAATATTTAAAATCTCATGGATATGAAGTTGACGAAGCAGGAAGTATAGTGAATTTTCGTAAAAAGTTATATAATGATAAATTTGATCTAGTTTTGCTTGATATAATGCTTCCTGATGGTTTTTCGATAAATGAATTACCTGATATAAAGGTTAATTTTCCAGATCTTGGAGTAATTATTATTTCCGCAAGAGATAGCGATAATGATAAAATATATGGTCTTGAAATTGGTGCCGATGATTATATTGCAAAGCCATTTAATCCACGCGAAGTTATTGCAAGGATAAAATCGTATTTTAGAAGGGTTTCAAAAAATAATGAATATATAAAATATGGACCATTAGAAATATTTTGTGAAAATTATGTTGTTAAATTAGACAATAATGAAGTTGAGATGACTGCTAAAGAATTTGAAGTTTTATGTTTACTTGCAAAAAATCCAAATTATGTTTTTTCAAGGGAAAAAATTTTAGATACTGTTTGGGGAGATGAATTTATTTCAGATAGAGTTGTTGATGTTCATATAAGTAATATAAGGAATAAGATAGGAAAATCATGGATAAAAACAATAAGAGGAGCAGGATACAAATTTAATCCGAGGGGATATGATGTTTGATTTTGAAATTTTTCAAAATTTTGATGAACCTATTATAATGCTTGATGGTTTAAAAATAATAAAGGCAAATAATAAAGCATTGGAATATGGTTTTAAAGAAAATTTTGAAATTTTGGATGTATTTACATCAAAAAATATTGATGTAATAATTGAGTTTTTAATAGAGAGAAAAAATTTTGAACTTGAAGAAAGGCTTTACTTTTTTGAGTTTTCAGATTGGAGATATGTAAAAATTAAATTTTTTGATAATTTACTTTACTTATCTGATCTAACTGAATATATAAAAATTAAAGAGGCAAAAGTTAATTTTACTACGGCAATATCCCATGAATTATTTAATCCACTTTCAATTATTAAGGCTAATACAATTTACCTAAAGGATACTCTTAATGAAAATAATAAAGATATTTTGGAAACCCTTGAAGATATTGAAAAATCTTCAAAGAGAATGGAAAGAATTATAAAGCAGTTGAAAGTACTTGCGATGTTAGAACTTGGAATGTATAAACCTAAGATTGATATAGTAGATTTTGAAAAAATATTAAATGAGGTTATTGATGAACTTTCACAGAAATTGAAAAGTAAAAATTTAACGCTCGATTTAAAAATTTTAAATAAAGAGTATAAAAGTGATGGTTTTATGCTTTATACAATAATTAAAAATTTGCTTTCTAATTCTATAAAATATTCATACAATAATTCCACAATTTTCATTGAAGCATATAAAGATAAAATAATAATTAGTGATAGTGGAATTGGTATAAAAAAAGAAGATTTAGAAAAAGTTACACAAAGATTTTATAGAAGCAAAGAAGCCACCAAAATGGCAACAGGGTCAGGGTTGGGACTTTCGATTGTAAAACATATTTGTAATATTTTAAATTATAAGTTGATTATTGAATCAAATTATTTAATTGGTACAAGGGTTATTATTCAATTTTAGTTATTATATATTTTTGTAAGGCATTAATTGATGCGCCTAATTCAATGTTATTTTCAAGTCCGCGGAAAATTATAGGTATTGGTATTTTATTTGAATTAATAAGCTTTTTTTGTAACATCTGTGAAAACCATGGTGTTACACCTTCACCTGTTAAAATAACTTTTTTTGGCTCTAAAATTTTAAAAATTGTTGAAATAAATATTGTTAGATAGTTAAAAGTGTCTTCATAAATATTCTCGGCCTTTTTTTTAAAGGTTTTATAAAGTGTTCTTACTTCGTTTAGATCATTTTCAAAATTTTCTTCATTTTCTATAAAATCTATAATTTTAAGGTCACTGTATTTATACTTTTTCAAAACAGCGTAATCAGAAGCAAGAGTTTCAAGACAACCTGTACTTCCACAATAACACTTTTCATGTCCTCCAGCAAAAAAATGTCCTATTTCTATTATTTTTCTATTTTTCTTATTTTTGAGTTCACCATTTCCATAGTAGCATGCACCAATTCCAGTACCATAATTAATAACTAAAATGTCTTCTCCATTGTATTTAATATATTCTTCGGTTGCAATTGCTTCAACATCATTTAATATGGAGTGCACAGAATTTTTAAAGTGAATTTTAATAATTTTTTCAGGAGAAAAGTTTTCAAGTTTTAGAATTTTTGAATTTACTTTTTGACCTACAACTTCTCCGGAAAAAGCCATTCCAACAGCTTTGATATTTTCTTTTTCAGAAATTTTTTCAAAAGCATCATTTAAAAATTTTGAGAGGTTTTCATTTCCAATATTTTTTTTACTAAGTTTAAAAGTATAGCGTTCAAGAATTTCAAAGTGTCCATTTAATTTTGTAATATTTACATAATCTCTTCCAATTTTGACTCCCAGTGAAATCCAATAATCTTTATTTAATGATAAGTACTGCTTAGGTCTACCTTGCCCAAATGATGGTTCTTTATATATTTCAATAAGGTTTTTAATTTTTTTTATAGTATAAGACAACGTAGAAGGAGTAATATTTAATTTTTTTTCAAGTTCTGATCTACTTACTTTATCGTTGATTAACAATTCATTGAGGATTTTCTGTGATGTAGATATTTCCATTTAATTCACCTCTTTAATTTGCTTTATATTATACACTTTAATTTTATCATATATCTTAATTTATTTAAAGTTAAATTTAACTTTAAAACTAATTAACGAGAAATGAGTAAAAAGTAAATCAAAAAGATTAATCTTTTGGAAGATAATCCTTAACTTTGTTATAGAATTCTTTTATGGAATTTTTTAAAATATTATTTTCTTGTTTTAGTTTCTCATTTTCTTCAAGAATTGAACTAATGGAGATTTGTGATTCATCAATTTGACCTTGTTTTAGTAAATCGTATGTTTCTCTAACAATTTGACCCGCTTTACTTTCTCCTTTTAAATGTTTTCTAATTGTTTGTTCTGTTCTACCAAGTTCTTCAGCTATTTCAGGAATTCTCATGCCAGCTTTTTCTCTTGCTATTGCACTTGAGGCAACTGCTAAACTGTCAACCCATGTGAGTCTTTCAGACGGATCTTTTATTAGATCTAAAACATCTTTTCTAAATAATGTTGCATAAAGTAATATACTTTCAAGTTTGTGAATTTCTTGTTTCCCCAGAGGAGTTAGTGGTATCATAATGTCTCACCTCCTTAGCTTGTTATTTTTATACCGCTTTGTGTTATTTCAAAGTAATGTCTTTTTAGAGAATGCGATGTTCCGCGCATTTTCCATATTAGTAATGATCTTTTAAGTTCACCTTTGATTTCATCTAGATCAAGTCTTATAATTCCATCTACACCATGCTCCACACCTGGACCACCAAAGCCTCTTTCATCAATACTAACTTGGCTAACTAATAAAGAAGTGCAACCTGTACCTGCAAGTACTCTTTTGAGTTGAAGAATTATGCTTCTAGCATAGGTTGGCTTGTTTAAATATAATGTTGTTACAGAATCTATAACAACTCTTTTAGCATTTATATCTTTTATTGCTTGTCTTAATACATCTATGAAATCGTGTAAATCGTTTAGATCTCTAACTATGTACTTTTCAAATTCTTTTGATTTTCCAAATCCAGTAGTAAATGCATCTATAAGTGCAAATAATCCTTTTTCTTCAAATGTTTTTGTGTTCCATCCAAATTGAGACATATTTTGTCTAACTTGGATTGGATGTTCCTCAAGTGATACGTAAATCCCAGGTTCGTTATTTTGAAGCCCGTGCCATAGAAATTGCTGGGAGAATATTGATTTACCAGTTCCAGGTCCACCACTAAGTAGGACAACATTTTTTTCTGGAATACCGCCATTGAGTATTTCATCTAAACCCATAATTCCAGTACTTACTTTTTTCATTTAATCCCCCCTTTTATTTCATTGTATATTTCATGAAGTGTTTGTTGAAATTCTTTTTTACCTTTTTCAACTTCGTCCATTATTTTTTCTAATATTCTGGTTGTTTCTTCATTTATGAATTTATTGTATTTTGAATTTAAAAAGTTGTATACAAATTTTCCAAGCTTTGTTGGGATTATTCGTTTATATTTATTTTCAAATATATATTTTCTTTCAAATAAAACTGAGATTATTTTAGCGTATGTTGAAGGCCTTCCTATATTTTTTGACTTCATTTCTTCAATTATAGTTGCTTGTGTAAAAAGCGGAACCGTATGTTTATCGTAAACTTTTCTATCAGTTACTTTATTCTCATTCATTAACTGTATGACTTTTATTGGCATAAAAATGTTCCAACCATCTTCTAAAATTTCAGTTATTATTTCTTCACTTTTTTCTGAATTTTCAGTAATTATGTTTAGTCTTGCTTTTTTTACTTTAATTTTTTTGGATTGACTTGCAAGAAATCTATTAAATATTTCTTTGTAGATTAGTAAATGTTTTTTATCAAGATTTATTATTTTTTCTTTTATCATATCTTTAAGTTCTTCTGGCGAAATAGGCTTTACTGGCCTAATTCCTTCATGAGCACCTTCATTTCCAAAACTTTTTGGCTTATATAAATGAGTTTTATTAATTAATTTAAAGTATTTTTCTGCAACTGCCTGGCCTGTTTTTGAAATTCTAGTTGAATCGGTTCTGTGGTAAGTTATAAATCCATTTTCAAAAAGATTTTGCAGAATGGACATAATTTCATTTACTGATAATTTATATTTTTTTGAAATTTCAGATAAAATAGTTGAAGTATTAAAAGGTGCAGGTGGTGCTATTGTATCTTCATAAATATTTTCAATTTTTAAGGTAGCATTTTCATGTATTCCTTCAAATTCTACTTTTAATCCATTTTCAAATGTAAATGATGTGAATTTTTTAATACTATTTTTGTACTCTTTTTCTCGTTGAATAATCCAACCTAACACGGTACTTTGAACTCTTCCGGCAGAAAGTGTTCTTTTAAAATTGGTTTGTAGTTTTTGACTTAGTTCAAACCCTATCCATCTGTCTTCAATTCGTCTTACAATTTGAGATTTCACCAAATTTTCTTTAATTTCCCTTTTTTCATCGATTCCTTTTAGAAATGCGTTACGAGTTATCTCATGAAGTTCTATTCTTTTAATATTACTATTTACAGGGTAAATATATTGTAGAATGTCATATGCAATTTTTTCACCTTCAACGTCTGGATCCGATGCTATCAAAATTTCGTCAACTTCAAGGGCTAGTTCTCTTAGGGCTTTTAAAATATTTAATTTATCATCAATATTTTTTGAATTACATTTTGGGCATTTATCGTAATTATCTACGAATTGATAACCGCATTCTTTGCATTTTTTAATTGTGTTATAAATTGGAATAAAGGTATTATTTGAAAATTCTACACCATGATAACCTTCTTTTGTGATTAAGTCATATGTGTGACCTCTTGTTGCAGTTATTGTTATTAAACCTTCTTTTGTTATCGACTCAAAAGAAATTAACCCGTTTAAACTTCTTATAGAAGAAATACCAAAAAATTTTGATAGTGTTTCAGCTTTTGTTGGAGATTCAACTATTATGAGTTTAGAAGAAAATTTTAAGTCTTTATTTTCTATATTTTTTCTTGATTCATTTAATTCGTTAACTAATTTTTTTATGTCTATATCACTGGAATTGTAAAATTCTTCGTCAGTAATCCAAAAAAGTCTAGAAGAAAGTTTTTCGAATATTTCATCATTTTCTTCAAAAACAAAACTTGCACCTTTTAATAGATTCCCTTTAAATAATCTTGAAGTTCTTCCAGTTGCTTGTACGTAGGTGTAAATGTCAGGTAAAATTAAATCTTCTTTTTCGATTCTGAACTTTGGAATTCCCCAAAAGATAACAGCTTTTATTTTCTCAGGCAAGTCTATTCCTCTAACAAGTTTTCCATAATAGGAAGAAATTCCAATTAAAATGTTTAATTTTCCATTTTTGAATTTTTCAAAAGACTCTTCAAAATTTTCCCAGCTTGTTCCAGCTTCAATATTATTTTTTTTAAGTATTTCTTTTAGTTTTTTTGCTTCATTTTCATTTTCGGCGTAGATTACTATTCCATCATTTAATATTTTTAATAATTCAATTAGTTGGTTAATTTCTTTGGTTTTATATCTAATGTGGATTATATTTCTGGAAAAAAAACTTGGTTTTCCCAAATTAAAGTTAAAGATGTATCTAAATAATAAAGGTCTTATTCCCTTAGGCCTTGCAGTTGCAGAAGATACAACTAATATTCCTTTATTAATATCTTTAATTTCCGGCTTTTGTCCGATTTTTAACTTTTTTAATGTTTCATTTATTACATTTTCTGGTACACCAGTTAACATAATTATTGTTTCAATGTTTTTTGATGACTTTAGCACTGAATCAACATCGTCAATAAATACAAAATCAAAGAATTTGTTTTTTAATTCTTCTTTACGTTTTGAAATAAATTGAGTTGAGACTATAAGTATTTTATAGTCATCTTTTTTGAATCGCTTTTCGAAATCTTCTTTTTCAGACTTTTTCATATTTGAATTGTAGTATAATATTTTTATTGTTTTATCTAGTTTTTCGATTTTTTCAACAACTTGTTTTACAATTGCAATTGTTGGAAATATTAATATGGATTTTTTTTCTTTTTTGGCAAGCCAAATAGCTATTAAAATTCCAAAGGTAGTTTTCCCAAGGCCAGTTGGTGCTATCATTGTAAAGCTTTTTGATAGTAAAACTCTCTTTGCCCATAGTTTTTGATATCCATTTAGTTTTAATCCTGTTTTTTCCACAAAAAAATTAAAAAAGTCTTTGAATTCATTTTCAAATCTAATATATTTTTCTAATTTGTATAGTTTATTAGTCGTTATTAAACTATTAATATAATCATTAGTTTCATTCGGAAGACATTCAATGCAGGGAAACCCTTTTAAATTTCTGTCATCCGTGTTTATTTTCTCGCAGTTAATGCATGAGTGATCAAATTTAAGATTTACAGGCATATTTTTCCCCCTAGTCAGCTAAATTACTTTTCGAAATATATTTTAATTAATTCTGGTTCAAAATTATTCACATTTATAAATTTAATACCAACTTTTTCAGAGGCTTTATCATTTTCAGTATCTCCTATCATTAAACATTTATCAGCAGCAATACCAAGCTTTTCTAAAATTTCAGCAAAAAATTTTGGATTTGGTTTTGCATAATGTGAATTTTCCATTGTAGCAATGTAGAAAAAGTTGTTTAGAGATAAATTTACAAACTCTATTCTTTTTTTAACAGCAATTTCAGGAAATAATGGATTTGATGCAAATATAAATTTATAATTAGAGTATTTTATAAAGTTGGTTAGTTTTTCGTTTATGATTATAAATTTTCTTAATTCATCAAATTCATTTTTGTAAAATTCTAGAAAAATGTTATACCAATAATTTTTGTCTTTACCAGTTTTTTTGGAAATTGATTCCAAAAATCTTTCAAAAAGATTTTTTGAAGAATCTTCGATTTTTGTAATTTCGTAAATACTGTGCATTACTAGGTTAAAAATTTTTTCAACAGGTAATTTTACTTTTCTTGAAAGAATTGAAAAATATACTTTCATAAATTCTTCTTCACTGTTTTTAACTAATGTTCCATCATAATCTACAAAGATATACATTTTATACCCCCTTCATTTTAAGTTAGTCTAAATTGATTGTATCATAAAGTTTTCATGGTAAAATAATATAAATAGAAGAAAATGGAGGTGATTTTTATTAGCGATTTAATGTTAAGTAGATTATTTGATATAGTTATAGAATTTAGCGTTAATAACTACAAAGTTTATTATTCAAAATTTAATTTAGATACAACTCAGGATATTATAGAAATTTTCTTAAGTCAGTATCGAATAAAAATGTTAGATAATGCAAATAATTTTTTGTTTGATTCTGATCATGGTATATTTGAAGTAAGTGTAGTAAAAGATGGATTAAAATTTATTATAGCTTTTAGAAATGCAAATGAATTATTAAAGAATAATTTGAAAGCAAAATTTTTTGAGTTGATAGGAATAATTTATACCAAATTTTATCAAAAGTGGGAAAGGGAAGGATTATTTTCAAGTAATAGTTTAGATGATTTTTTAGAGTTAATTGTAAAAAATTTAGTCGAAGTTGATGCTGCATTATTATCAAAAAAGATTAATAACTATTTTAAAATTAAATCGTCATATGGATTTGATAATGATGAATTTATGAAAAAATTGTTATTCTATGAGAATGAGATTTATGCTGAAAGATTTAAAAAACCTATGGTAGTAAAATTGGATGAGATTTTAGATGAATACTATTTGGAAGTAGATAGTGAAAGAATGGAAAAAGTTAATGAATTGGTAATACATGGAAATTTATTAAGGCTAACTTCATCACTATCAATCCCAATATTTAAAGATAAAGAATGTATTGGATTCCTCTCACTTTATAGCTTTGAAAGTGAAATTACTTTTGAAAATAATGAGTATATCAGTTTTGCAAATGTTCTTTCTAAAATTTTATCAAGTTTTGTAAAATAAAAACATGGCTTTGAGTTTTAACTCAAAGCCATGTTAATTTGATTTTATTCTTCTTCATCATAATCTAAAAAGTCTTCTAAATCTTCGTCGATTACTATTCCGCTATCATCCATTTCTTCTTCTATGCTTTCAATAGTTCTTTCCTAAATATCATCTTGAGAGTTTCCAAATGGGTTTTTAGGATCAAGTTTTCCGTTAAAAATTTCAATTTTTGATTTTCCGTCTATTAGATAAGCCTTTGCTGTAACACTTCCACTTATAGTACTTAAAATTTTTTTAACTAACTCTTCGTCAAGGTCTTGATTTTCAGCACAAGTCAAAATAAGATTTCCGTTTTGATATTCGATTTTGGTTTCATTTTTTTCTGCTAAGTTAATTATTTCTTCATTTTGGAGAATTGATTTAGCTTTTAGTTCATTTACTAGCATTTCTATTGTATAATGAAACGGCATGCTGCACCTCCAAAATTATTCTTTACTTGCAAAATGTTTGTTTATTTTTGCAATTAATCTTGATTTTCTTCTTGATGCTTGGTTTTTGTGTATTGCACCTATTTTAGCAGCTTTATCAATTGCACTTTGAGCTACTTTATACAATTGTTCAACTTCTTCACGTGATTTTCCTTCTTGAAGTGCTAATAAAACTTTTTTTATGGAATTTTTCATTCTTGTTTTATATGCTTTATTGATTAATCTGTTTCTTTCTGAAACTTTAACTCTTTTTTTTGCTGATTTTATGTTTGGCATAAATCTCATACCTCCCGTTTATTATAAAATTTTCTTAAGTTCATCAACCATATCTAATTTTTCCCAAGTAAATTCCTCAAATTCTCTTCCAAAGTGGCCATAAGCTGCGGTTTTCTTGTATATTGGTCTTAAAAGATTTAATTTTTTGATTATTGCACCTGGTCTAAAATCAAAAATTTCGAGAATTGCTTTTAAGATTTTATCTTCATCAGTTTTAGCAGTTCCGAAGGTATTGATCATTACTGATACTGGATGTGCTTTTCCAATTGCATAAGCAACTTGAATCATAAATTTGTCTGCAAGACCTGCTGCGACAACATTTTTAGCAACGTATCTTGCAAAATAGTGTGCAGATCTATCTACCTTTGTTGGATCTTTTCCACTAAAGGCACCTCCACCGTGAGGTACTGCACCACCGTAGGTATCAACGATAATTTTTCTTCCAGTTAGTCCTGTATCTGCTGATGGACCGCCTAAGACAAATCTTCCAGTAGGATTTACTAAAATTTTCATTTTGTCATCCCTAAGTTCTTCTGGAATTATAGGATCAATTACGTGCTTAATTAATGCTTCTTTTATTTCTGGAATTGTAACATCAGGCTCATGTTGTGTAGAAATTAAAACAGTATCGACTCTTATTGGTTTGTCGTTTTCGTCGTATTCAATTGTTACTTGAGTTTTTCCATCAGGTCTTAAAAATGAAAGCGTACCATTTTTTCTTACTTCAGAGAGTTTCATAGCAAGCTTATGAGAAAGCATTATTGGGAGTGGCATATATTCTTTTGTTTCATTTGTAGCGTAACCAAACATCATTCCTTGGTCTCCTGCTCCGACTTGTTCAAGCTCATCTTCTGATTTTAATTCGCCTTCTTTTGCTTCAAGAGCTTTGTCAACACCTAGTGCAATATCTGGGGATTGACTGTGAATTGAGGACAATACTGCACATGTTTCACCATCGAAACCATACTTTGCTCTAGTATAACCAATATCTAAAATAGTTTTTCTTACTATGTCTTGAATATCAACATATGCCCTTGTTGTTACCTCACCAGAAACTATTGCAATACCTGTTGTAACTAGTGTTTCTACAGCAACCCTAGACTTTGGGTCTTGTTCTAACATCGCGTCCAAGATAGCATCACTAATTTGATCTGCTACCTTGTCTGGATGACCTTCAGTAACACTTTCACTTGTGAATAGTCTTTTCATCCCTCAACCTCCTTTTCATACTCTTCTTTTGAGATAAATTTACCTCCAGATATATCAAAACTTACTGGTTTATATGAACCAGTAAATTGTGCTCTAACTTCAATTTTGTTTGGGCATTTTGAACCAACGTATAATTTTTCTATTTTGTACCTGACATTTGGGTTATCGTATTCATTTAAAAAATCATAACCCTTTCTTAAATGGCTTCTAAAAACTTCTCCACATTTATCACATTTTAAATATATAACCAAAGAATCTTTTTCGTTATAAAATGGATTTTTCTCTATATTCTTTTTCTTCTTGAAAAAACCAAACATATCTATCTCTCCCGCTTAAGGTTAAAAGTAAATTCTTTAACCCTTTTCCATGGATCATATGCTTCAATTCTTACTTGGAAAAAGTCTGTATTTGTATTTAGAGTTGGAAAATTATTAACTTTAATTGGTCCACCAAGCATCTCTGGATAAAGTTTATAATATGTTTTGTATATGTACCCTGCTGCAATTGAATCTTTTGAATAAACAATGTATGGTTTATAAAATTCATCTTTTGATACTTCATCAAGTAATATATCATACACTAGTTTGTTTGCAATGTAAAGCTTTATTTCTTTAAGACCAAGCAAATTATTGTTAACAAATAAATAAGAATTTATTTCAATTTTAGGATAATCCCCTTTAAAGGAATAGGTTTCGCCTTCAATGTAGTTATAACTTTTTCCGTTTATAATTAGTTCTTTTAAAATTATTCCACCATTTGGAGCTGGAACATTCAAAAAATCTATAGGATCAAACATTAACGTTTCATCACTATTTCTTATTTCAAGATGACAATGAGGTTTTACAGCTTCACCAGTTTTTCCAGAATATGCAATAATATCACCTTGGGAAAATTTAATTTCATTATCTGGGAAATTAATAACAATTTTTTGATTTTGAAATTCTTCTTGTAAGCTTTTTATAATATTTTCGATTGTATAGTTAAAACTGCTGAGATGTGCATATAAAGATCTATAACCGTTAGGATGTTGTAAAACGATAACGTTTCCATAAATAGGGTCATTTAATTCAACTCTAACAACATAACCTTCATAAATTGCTTTAATTGGTATACCTTCTTTCGAAAATGTGCTGAAATCAATTCCCCCATGAAAATGTGGTAAATTACCTGTACTTCTGAATTCAGCAAAGGACGAAGTAATATAACTATCATCTACCGGTGGAATGAAATTTGAAAATGATAAAGTGATTAATATTAAAAGAATAAAAACGACTGTTTTTTTCATTTAAATTTTGACCTCCTTCTGTAGTAAATTTTCTACTTGATGTAAGAGTGTTGATATGTTTTCTTTGTTTTTTGCAGATATAAAAACTGCATTTGAAAATCTTCTTTGCAAGTTTTTAATATAATCTTTATGGCATAAATCAATTTTGTTAAATACCAGTAAGGTCTTTATCTTAGCCATATTTATTGATTCAAGCGTTTTATGAATTATTTTTATTTTTTCTTCAAAGTTTTTGTCGGCTACATCAACTAAAATTATTATCAAGTCTGAAAAATTTATTTCTTCTAAAGTTGAATGAAAGGCTTCAATTATTAAAGGGTGTAGATTTCTTATGAAACCAACTGTGTCAGAAAAAATTGCATATCTACCACTTGGAAGTAATACTCTTCGTGAAACGGGCGAAAGAGTTGTAAACATTTCATTTTTTGAAAACAAAGTTTCTTTGGCCAAATTTGATAATAATGTAGTTTTTCCAGCATTAGTATAACCGACTATAGAAACTTTGTAAATATTGTTTTGATTTCTTTTTTTTCTTTGGACTTGCCTAATAGATTCAAGTTTTTTTAACTTGCTTTCTAACTTTTTAATCCTATTTTTAATATACCTCTTTGAATATTCTAGTCTTTTTTCTCCTGGCCCTCTTGTTCCTATGCCTCCACCTAATCTTGAAAGTTCCTTGCCCTGTCCAATAAGGTATGGCAATAAATACTTCAATCTTGCAATTTCAACTTGCAACCTTCCTTCATTTGTTTTTGCATGTTTTGCAAAGATTTCCAATATAATTTCGGTTCTATCATAAACTTTTTTTTCAAGGTATTTTTCTATATTTCTTCTTTGAATGTGTGATATATTATCATCAATAACCAAGTAATCAATATCTTCGCGTATAAAAAATTCTTTTACTTTTTCTAATAGCCCTTTTCCTATATAAAATGCAGGGTTAGGCTTGTTCCTTTTCTGAAAGATTTTATCTATAACTTTTATCCCTATAGTTTCACACAACTCTTCTAACTCTAGAAAAGATTCAGCAAATGAAGGTTTATATAAACCTATAATTAGTGCTTTACTTTTCCTCATTTTCCGATTCTTCGTTTTGTTGCTTAGTTAGTTTAACGAAACTTTCTGGCATGATTGTGCTAACTGCATGTTTATAAATTAAATTTTGTTGACTACCGTTTTCCAGAAGCATTGTAAAATTATCAAAGGATCTTATAATTCCTTTAGTTTGAAAACCATTAACTAAGTAAACTTTCACTGGTATTTTGTTAGTTCTTAGAATGTTTAAAAATCTGTCTTGTAAATTAAATTTTTCTGCCATACCTTTAATCCCCCTTTTTAATTTTATATAAATCTTTTGGAAAAGAAAAGTGTATATTAACGCTCCTAATAAAAATTTCACTTTGTTTTCCATCAACTAATATATAAATTCTATCAATACCATTTATGTTTTCAAAAAGTGAATATAGAATTTGTAATAGTAGAAAAATTTCTTCTTCACTACTGTAATTTTGTATATTTTTAGAATTTAAATCAATTATTAATGCTGTATCAACAAAATAATAAGCATTTAAAATGCCTTGAGGTACAAAGTTTTTTTGACTGTCACTTAATTTAACTTTTGAAAATTTTTCAAAAATTTCTTGTACAGCTACAACCTTATTTGAAGAAAATTCGCCTACTTCTAAAAGAATTATACCATTATTTTCAATAAAAGCAATTTTTGAAGCAACTAGTGTAAAAGAAACTATAAGTATAAAAAGTAATGTAATTATCCTTTTCATTGTAACTCACCTTCAACAAATTCAGAAATTTGTTTCCAGCTATTCTGTGAAGTAAAGATTACAATAGCTGGAAGATCTTTTGGGATTTGAACAAATGGGACATAAAAGAGTTTTAGATTAAATTTTTTTGAAACAAGTTTTCCAAATTTGTCCGATATTGAAAAAACTTTCCAATCATTTCCGGAAAAATCCGGGGAGTAGTTTGGTACAAATACAGCATTTATATTACTATCTTTGAATATTATAGCAAAACTTTTAGAATCGTACTTTTCAATTTTTTCACCAAAAAGATTTACAATAATATTTTTAATATTGTATTCTTTAATAAATTGCACGATTGTTCGTTTAGGTAAAATATTTAATTCAGTTTTGTATGAAGAATCAATATTTTTGGTCAGTAATATACTTCCAGGTTCATATAGATTATTGTTGAAATAAATTAATCCTTTTGAAATTATATTAATAACATTATCAGTTGCTTCAATATCAATAAGATTTTTGCCGAGATAATCAAACTGTAAATAACTTCCAAAATCTTCTACTTTTGTTATTACCATTTCAGCAAAGTTATAATCATTTTCTTGTTTTAAGTATTTTATATTAAAAAAATTGAAAATGTCATCAAAATTTGGATTATCTAACGCATTTTCTCCTAAGACAATTACGTTTTTAGAAAAATAGATGATTTTATCTTCCCACTCAATGTAATTGAATGAGCCAATTGTTCCGGTTGAAATTTCGCTTGTTGAAAGAAACTTAGAATATTTTTCTAAAATTTCTTCAACCGTTTCAAAATTTAGATTTGTTGCATTTATTGTATAATTATCAAATTTTATAATTTCAGAAAAGCTATTTAAAGCTAGAAGAAAGATTACTATAGCAACAATAAATTTTTTCAATATTTAAACACACTCCTTCCAATAAATTCTCTTATAAGAGAAGTTCTTGGAATATCTTCAATATTTGTAATTGGCAAGAAGTAATCAAGAATTTTTAAAAGTCTTGTTGCTTCAGTACTTTCTGGAACGTCATCAGGAACCGCTATAAGTAAAGGTTCAGCAAATATCTTTAATACAGCTATCTCATATACAAGAGCACTGTTAAACATTATATCCGCATTTTCTTGATGTGGAAAGATATTTCTATCTTCGCCTCTTCTAACGCTTGGCCACATTTTTAGAGTTGCAAGAGCATCATGAGCTCTAAATTTGCTATCTCTAACTATTCTTCTAAGAAGTCTGGTATCAGTAGTATGGATTCTATTTGTATTATCTAAATTTAACTGTGTTAGAGCGCTTGCATAAATTTTAAATTTTAATTCTTCTGGTATTAAGTTTGTTAATTTTGGATTTAAGCCATGTATACCTTCAACAATTATTGGTTGATCTTTAGATATTTTCATTAGAGTACCTTTTTCTTTTCTTTTACCCTTAGTAAAGTCGAATTTTGGTATTTCAACAGTTTTTCCTTCGAATAAATCAAGGAGGTTTTTATTAAATAATTCAATATCTATTGCTTCCAAAGCTTCAAAGTCAGGTTTTCCATTTTCATCAAGTGGAGTTTTTTCCCTATCTACAAAATAATCATCTAAGGAAATTGTAACTGGTCTTAGCCCACTTGCACGTAATTGAACCATGAGTCTTTTTGAAAAGGTAGTTTTTCCACTTGAAGATGGTCCAGCAATCAAGATTAATCTTACATTTTTTCTCTTTTTTATTTCTTCGGCAATGAAGGCTATTCTTTTTTCATGCAATGCTTCTGACATTATTATTAAATCGGTTACACTTCTTTCTCCTTTTGCAATTAAATCATTTAAATCTCCTACACTATCTATATTCATAATTTCTAACCATTTTTCATATTCTAAAAATACTGCTGAAAGTTTGGGTAGAGGTTTAAATTCGATTATCGGTTTTTTGTTTTTAAATGTTGGTAAAATCAAAACAAATCCTTCTTCATATTTTGCAAGATCAAAGTATTTTAGTATTCCAGTACTTAAAGGCATATAGCCATAGAAGTAATCAAAATTATCGTCAATTTTATATACTTTTACTGTTTTTTTCTTTCTATATTTTAATAAACTTACTTTGTCATTAAATCCAAGTTCTTCAAATAATTTTAAAGCTTCTGATTTTAAAAGTTCAAGCTTAATAAATTTTTTGTTTTCATTTATTAGTTTCATCATTTCGTCTTTTACTTTTTTAATTTCGCTCTCAGAGAGTATCTTTTTATTATTTTTTGACTTTAATTCGCAATATATAGCTTTTCCTACGCTATGCGATACTTTTAGAGTATAATCAGGGTATAGTTTTTTTAAGGTGTGTTTTAAAATGAACAGCAATCCTCTTTGATATATTCTAAAGCCATCTGTTGAGTTTATATCTAAGAATTCAACTTCGCCAGACCTAATAATAGGCCTAAACAATTCAACTATAGAATTGTTAAGCTTTGCTGCAACTATTGGAGATTCATAGTATTTTTCATATTCATCTACAAATTTTTCTAAAGTTATTCCTTTTTCAACAGTAATTTTTTTGCCATCATCTTTAAATGTTAATTCAATTCTTTCCATATCTTTTCCCCCTTTTTATATTTTCCAAGTAATTTCAAATGTTTTAGGATCAGTATGTGTAAAATGAATGTGATAGATTAAATCTTTTCTTTTTTTTAATTCACTTTTATCTATATAATTTTTCATATATGGATGAAGTTTAATAATTGCTTCTTTTGCTTCTTTTGGAGCGTTTTCAATTTTAGTAAAAATTTCTTTTAAAAGAAACCGTGGTGATTGTATAAAACCAGAACCACCACAGACAGGACATATAGATACATAATTTTCGAAAAATGATTTGATTGTTCTCTTGCGTGATAATTCCAAGAGACCAAGTTTTGTAAATCCAAAAATTTCAATTTTACTTTTGTCTTTTTTTATTTCTTCATTTACTTTTTCGAGTATTTTGTTTTTATTTTCTTCACTGTTCATATCAATAAAATCTATAATTACTATACCTCCAATATTCCTTAATCGAAGTTGTCTAAATATTTCTTCAACAGCTTCGTAATTTGTTTTAAATGCAGTTTCTTGTTGATTTAGACTTTTTGTAAAATGTTTTGAGTTTACATCAATTACTGTTAATGCTTCCGTTTTGTCAATTATTATTTCCCCGCCAGAAGGTAAGGTTATAGTTCTCTTAATTAGTTCTTTAAAATATTTGTTCACGTTTGTGTATTCAAAACTATCTCCATCTATTATTTCTATTTTAGGTCTTTTTGAGAATATTTTTAAATATTTTCTTATAACTTCTATATGTTTTATGTTGTTCGTGATTACCTGGGTGATTTCTTTTGTTAATCTTTCACGAAGTATATAATCTATTAAACTTTCCTCGGTATATAATATTTGTATTTTCCTTTTTCTTTTAAAATTTAATAATAAATCGTCAAGTTTTTCTTTTAAAGTTATTGCTTCAGAGTAAATATATTTTTCATCTAATCCTTCAGCCGCAGTTCTTATTACTACACCAAATCCATTGTTATTTGATATTTCATTTGCAATTTTGTATAATCTTTGTCTTTCGTCTTCTGATTCTATCTTTTTAGATACTCCGTTAACATTTGAAAAAGGAAAAACTACTAAATATCTTCCAGCAATACTTATGTTAGCGGTTAATTGAGGACCCTTTGTGCCTGTTGGATCTTTTTTAACTTGGACAAGTATTTTAGAACCTTCTTTGATTTCTTTCAATGAAAAATAATCATAGTATTTTTCAGGTATATCTTTAATTCTCAAAAATCCATTCTTTTTTTCACCTATGTTGACAAAAATTGCATCAAGCGCATTAACAACTTTTTCAACTTTTCCAAGATAAATATTTCCAGTTAGTTTTTTTTCTTCATCTGAAAATAGTTCTACTAATTTATTGTTTTCGATTATAGCATAATGTAAGTTATCTTCAATTGAATTTAATACTAGAATTTTTTCCATAGTATCAATATCCTTTCAGGTACTCCTTTTGTTCTTCTGATAACTTATCAATTTCTATCCCTAGGGATTTAAGTTTTAATGTTGCAACCTTTTCATCTAATTCTTCAGGGTATTGATAAACTTTGTTTTCAAGATTTTTATAATTTTTATGAATATAAATTAACGACAATGTTTGAAGTGCAAATGAAAGATCCATAATTTCAATTGGATGACCATCTCCAGCTGCAAGGTTTACGAGTCTTCCTTCACCAATAACGAATATTTTTTTACCATTTATTATATATCCTTTTACATTTTCTCTCGCTTCAAAAGTTTTTTCAGCATTTTTTTCTATTTTCTCTATTGGAATTTCAACATTGAAATGACCAGCGTTTGCAAGTATAACACCATTTTTCATGTTTAGTATATCTTCATATTTTACCACATCTTTTACACCTGTAGATGTTACCACTATATCTGCAATTTTAGCTGCTTCCGACATTTTCATAACATTAAACCCATCCATAAGTGCCTCTATAGCTTTTATAGGATCTACCTCAGTAACAATAACATTTGCTCCCAATCCTTTTGCTCTCATAGCAATACCTCTACCACACCAGCCATATCCGGCAATAACTACATTTTTCCCAGCAATCAATGTATTTGTATTTCTCATTATTGAATCCCAAGTGGATTGTCCAGTTCCATATCTATTGTCAAAAAAATGTTTCATTTTTGCATTATTAACGGCTATAACAGGAACTTTTAAAAGTCCCTTTTCTTGAAGGTTTAAAAGTCTTCTAACTCCGGTAGTTGTTTCTTCTGAAATTCCTTTAACATTTTTTAAAAGCTCTGTTCTTTCAGTATGCAAAATCACACTTAGATCTGCACCATCATCTAAAATTAGTTCAGGTTCATGATCAAGAACTTTGTTTAGATTGTTAAAATAAATTTTTTCGTCATGAGTTCTTTTTGCATGAACAGTTATACCATATTCAGATAATGCAGCTGCTACATCATCTTGTGTTGATAATGGATTACACCCTGTAACGAAAACATCAGCTCCAAGTTCTTTTAAAGTAATTGCTAAATAAGCAGTTTTTGCTTCCAAATGGATTGCCATCCCAATTTTAGTACCATTAAAAACTCCTTTATATTCTTTTTTTAGGTAATTTAATAAGGGCATAAAGTTTGAAACCCATTCGATTTTTTTTCTACCACTTTCCATTTCATCGCCTCCTATGTATCTGTTTTGTCATTACAAAGATATTTTATCATATTAATTGACTAAATAGGTATTTTTTGTAGATACAAATAGTTAATACAATCTATTTCAAATATTTGGGACTTGCTTTTAATTTTATATATATTAAAATCTTTTATGGAACAAGTTATTTTGGAGGGAGCTATAAAATGAATTTAGATTCTTATTTAAAAAATTTAAAAATAACTAAATCGGGGGATAAACGTGAAAGTTGGGATAGCTACTTTTTGAAAATTGCTGAAATTATAGCTACCCGTTCTACTTGTTTTCATAGAAAAGTTGGAGCTGTTATTGTTAAAGATAAGAGAATTTTAGCGACAGGTTATAACCAACCTCCTTCTGGTTTTCCTCATTGTGATGACATAGGTTGTATTAGGGATGATTTAAATATTAAATCTGGGGAAAATCAAGAAGTGTGTTATGCTCTTCATGCAGAGCAAAATGCTTTGATGCAGGCAGCAAAATTTGGCATATCAACTGATGATGCCACAATATATGTAACTCATAAACCATGTTCAGTTTGTGCAAGGCTTATAATTAATGCGGGTATAAAAAGGGTAGTGTATTTAAATGATTATCCAGATTCACTGACAGATTTTTTGTTTAAGACATCTAAAATTTCTGTTGAAAAACATGGAGGTGTTATTCATGAAAAGGGATGATTTAATAAATTATTTAAGGATTGACAGGTGGCCCACAGTCTGGTGCCCAGGTTGTGGAAATGGAATAATTTTAAAATCTTTTATTGATGCGGTTAATGAATTAAAATTAGAAAAGGATAGAGTAGCCGTTGTTTCAGGAATTGGTTGTTCTTCAAGGGCAACTGGTTATCTAGATTTTAATACAATGCACACCCTTCATGGAAGAGCAATAGCTTTTGCTACAGGTGTAAAACTTGCAAGACCTGATTTTAAGGTAGTAGTTATGGGCGGTGATGGTGATATTACTGCAATTGGAGGGAATCATTTTATACATGCATGTAGAAGAAATTTAGATATTACAGTTATTATTTTTAACAATATGATTTATGGAATGACTGGAGGGCAGCACTCACCTACTACTCCACATGAAAAGATAGCAAGTACGATGCCATATGGGAATATAGAGAATTCTTTCGATATAGTTGAGTTAGCTTTAACTTCAGGAGCAACTTATGTTGCAAGAAGCACTGTTTATCATTATCCTTTAACTGTAAAATATATAAAGGAAGGTATAAGTCATAGAGGAATGAGTGTTATAGAAGTCTTAACAAATTGTCATACTTATTATGGAAGATACAATGGAATGAGAAATGCATGGGATTTACATGAATATTTTAAAAACAATACAGTTATGAAAGAAAAAGCGGAAAAATTATCAAAAGAAGAACTAGATGGGAAAATAATAATTGGTCAGTTTAAAAAAGAAGAGAAACCGGATTTTTATGAAAATTACAAAAAAATATTTTCAATTGTGAAAAATTCGGAGGTGTAATTAATGGAAATAAGCAGACCATTTTCTATTAGAATTGCTGGAATTGGAGGACAGGGGAATTTAGTTTCTGGTTTGATATTGGCAAAGGCACTTGTAAAGTCAGGAAAGTATGTTGTTCAGACTCAGAATTATACCGCACAAGTTAGGGGTGGACCAAGTTATTGTGATCTACTTGTTTCAAATCAACCGATAGATTTTCCTAAAGCAACTTTGTTTGATATTTTAATGATCTTACACCCTTCTATGATTTCGCAGTGTAAAAATGTAAGAAATAATGGTATAATTATTATAGATAATACTCATATTAGTGAATTACCGGCTGATATGTTTAGAATGACTAAAAGAAAGATTGCACTGCCTGTTTCAAAAATGGCCTTAGAAAAGTTTGGAAACGAGATGTTTGCAAATATGATAATGTTAGGTGTAGTTTTAAAGGCAACTTCTTTGGTAGATATTGACAGTTTGATTGAGTCAATTAGAGAAAATATGAATCCAAAATATGTTGAAAAAAATATTGAGGCGGTGAAGTATGGAACAACCCTCACAGAAAAGGTATACAAACCAAGAATTGAAAGAAAAATTAAACGGACGATTGGCTTCGAATAATTTAAAAGAATCTTTTGAGCATGCAATTGAAGGTATTATATATGCGTTATCAAGTGAAAGAAATTTAAGAATACATTTTTTTGTTGGTTTTGTAATTCTTTTAATAACATTGTTTTTACCGATAGATAAAAATAACTATATATGGATTTTTTTTGCAGTTTTTTTTGTTATTATTTCAGAATTGATTAATACATTAATAGAAAAAATTTTAGATTTGTTTGTTCCAGAATATCATCCAATAGTTAAAGTAATAAAGGATATAAGTTCTGGTGTAGTTTTATGGGCAGCTCTTTTTTCTGTAGTAGTAGGTATTGCAATTATTGGAAATTATTTATTTAATTGGAATGTATTAATAGCTAAAGTTGTTGGATTTGTTTTTGTGACAGCTTTTCCATTAATATATTTAATTTTAGGAGTGAGAAAGTGGAAGAAAAAAAGATAAGGATATTGATTGTTGATGATTCAGCATTCATGAGAATGGTTTTAAAGGATGTATTGGAAAAAGAAAAAGATATGCAAGTTGTTGGAATTGCAAAAGATGGTATGGAAGCGATAGAGCTTGCAATAAAAACAAAACCTGATATTATTACTTTAGATGTGGAAATGCCTAAATTAAATGGTATTGAAGCATTAAAAGAAATAATGAAAAGAGCACCTACAAGAGTAATTATGGTAAGTAGTCTTACAGAAGAAGGTGCTGATATTACTATTACTGCTTTGGAACTTGGAGCAGTGGATTTTATTACAAAACCTGCGGGAAGTATTTCAATGAATTTTAGAAAAATTGCAGGAGATTTAATTCAAAAGATAAGAGCAGCGATGAAAGTTGATGTTAAGTCTTTAGTAAGAAAAGCTACTTATACATCTAAAAAATTAAATTTAAGGAGTTTGGTTTCAAGTAAGATTGTAGTAATTGGATCTTCAACCGGCGGTCCAAAATCATTAGACATGGTTATTCCCCCACTACCAGAAAATTATCCAGCACCTATAATAATTGTTCAGCATATGCCGGCTGGGTTTACAAAATCTCTTGCACAAAGGCTAAATAAAATTTCTAATCTTTATGTTAAAGAAGCTGAAGAAGGTGATGTTTTAGAGCCTGGAAAAGTTTATATTGCTCCAGGAGATTATCATCTTGGAATTAAGCAACATGATAAAAAGAGCGTGGTTTATCTTGAAAAGAGTGAAAAAATTAATAATGTTAGACCTGCAGTAGATTTTACTCTCGATAAAGTTGCAGAAATTTATAAAGATAAAACAATAGCAGTTATATTAACTGGAATGGGAAAAGATGGAACTAAAGGAGCATTCAAGGTAAAATATTATAAAGGAATAGTTATTGCGGAATCAAAAGAAACTTGTGTTGTCTACGGTATGCCAAAATCTGTTGTTGAGGAAGGATATGCGGATTTTGAGCTTCCAGCATACAAAATACCAGAGAAATTGGTAGAAATTGTATAAAAATAAATTTGGGAGGTGCAGAATATGAAAAAAGTTTTGATTGTCATTACTTTACTTTTATCATTTTTAACTTTTGCAAGTTTTAAAGATGTTCCAGTTAATCATTGGGCATACGATGCTGTAAATGAGTTAAGTAAATTAGGCATAATTAGTGGAATGCCTGATGGAACGTTTCAAGGAAATCAAGCAATGACAAGGTATCAAGTGGCAGTTGCAATTTATAGAACTATGAACTATTTACAGGAAAAAATAGATAAAGCTGTTTCAAATTCTTCAAATATTAGTAGTTTGAGAGAGCAAATCTTAACACTTTCAGATATTGTAAGTACAGCAATGAATAAAATTGAAGATTTAGCAACTATTAAAGATACAGTACAAGTTCTTTCTTCAGATTTAAGTGAGTTAAAAACTTCAATAGTTAACACAAAGAATGATGTAAAAAGTCTTTCAATCGATTTATCATCGATTAAAAATTCAGTTGCTGATAACTCAAGAAAATTAGAAGATTTAGAAGCTGCATTGTCAGGTAACAATTTAAAAACAATATTAGACAGCAAAGTTAGTTTTAACGAATACAATGCATTTAAGGATAGTATAAACTCTAAATTTAATAATTTTCAAACGACAATGGAAAATAAAATTTCAGGATTTGAAGGAGAAATATCAGTTTTAAAAACAGATCTTGGATCATTGAAAGAAAAAATAGCAGTGATAGATAGTATAAATGATAAAGTTACAGGTTTAGAAGAATATATTAATGCAAAAACTAAAGCTTGGGATACTAGAATATCAGCATTATCTGGTGATATTACACAATTAAAAGTAGATTTCCAAACTTATACTTCACAAAATGACGTAAAAATTAGCCAATTCGAAAAGCAAATTAATTCATTAAATGAAAAGGTAAATAGTATGGAGCAAACAGTTGCTAAAATTGAAACATTTGAGAACGATTTTAATCAATTTAAAGATGATACAAACAATACAGTAGAAAAATTAACACAAAGGGTTGAAAATTTAGAAAATTCTTCAAATTCTACATTAAGCGCTTTTTCAATGATTCTTTCTGTAATTTCTGCAGCAGTTTCAGGAGTTGCAATTTATTTAATTTTAAGTAAGTAAATAATGTTTTGATTTTAAAAGATAAAAACTCCACCCATTAAAGTTTAGGGGTGGAGTTTTTAATTTAATATATGAATTATCATCAGAAAAATATCAAAGAAATAATTTCATAAAAAAATTAAATTTATGCTATGTTAAATAAATTTTACTTAACTTTATTTAGAAGAAACTATTAGATCTTATAAAAACAAAAACCCCCTGAATAAATTAATATTAATCAGGGGGTATAAAGCAAGAACAATTAATTTAAGTTATATTTTAAACTTAGAAAGATATTCGTTCAAAGAAGATACAGCGACATTTAAGTCATCAGAGTAGGTTTTTACTTCAGTTGCCTGTTTTGCTTGTTCTTCTACATCAAGAGCCATTTTCTTTATTTCATCTTCTACGTCTTGTATTGTTCTTGTTACTCTATCTATCGCTGCACTTACTTCT